>CAMNII010000075.1 GCA_946540435.1 uncultured Prevotella sp. | reverse complement strand
ACCTCTCTTCATCTCGTCGATGTTACGGCTGACCTGATAGGTCTTGGTGCCGTCCCATGACGGGATGTCATAGGAGCCGTCGAGTTCGTTCAGGGCTTCTGCATAGAGCAGGAGGATGTCGGCATAGCGGATGGCGGTCTCTGCCTTCTGGCGGATGTTGCTATAGTTACCGCGGCTGCCCACCCAGTCGTAGGGATTAGCATATTTCTTCACACCGATACCTGTACGCAGCCAGGCGAAGCCGTTGGTCTGGCCGTCGGCCGTTCCATAGTAGTAGAACACCTGCTTGTTGCGGTTTTCCTGTGTGGTGTGGCCCTGGCACTCCCACTGGCAGCCGTTGAAGCTGACAGATGCATAGAAGCGGGGCTCACGGTTAGCATACATCTTGGGAACATTCTCGACCTTGGTGGTTCCTGAACCGACCATCAGCTCGGGGTAGTCACGACGGGCCATACGTGCTTCGTTACGGTTGATGAAGCCTGCCACGCGGGGTTCATCGTTACCGGCCTCGATGTTGTACTTATGACGCCACTCACGATACATTCCGGGGATGTCGCTACCATCTTTCTGATAGTAGGTGTCGCACATCTTCTGGGTCAGTCCGTGGGTGTTCCATCCGTTGAGGCTGGCGGGCATGGAGTGCATGACGAAGGCGCCGAGTCCGAGGTCGTTATCGCCGGTACCGATGAGGGTGATACGTCCGAAGATATGCTCAGGGTTGTCGGCAGCGGTCATCGTTCCGTTGAAGAGGTCGCGATAGGACAGGCAGGGGTCGATGTCGGCATAGCCGTCGGGCCAGTTCTTAGTGGAGAAGTCGCCGTCGTCGGGAGGAGTAACGGTGACAGGCATCCACTCGTCAGGCTGATCCACCTTGACATGGTGATAGAGCTCGTAGACAGGGTTGCCGTCGTTGTTGGTCAGCTCGATGACGTCGCGGCAGGCAGCGGCGGCCTTGGCCCACTTCTTCTCGTCGTAGTTGCGGCTCAGCAGTGGTGTGCCATCGTAGCTCACCAGCATCTTGGCGATGTCGTCGGTGACACCGTCGGGGTGCTTGCCGTTGGACAGCTGGCCGTTTGCCAGCGGGCTGGCGGCGTAGGTCAGGGCGATGGCACGTGTGGCAAGGGCTGCACCCTTGGTAGGACGTCCGATATTGGCCTCGTCGCGCTTGTAGTAGCGCAGTTCCTTGGCAGCCTGAATCATCTCTGAAGAGATATAGTCGGCTACTTCCTCGTAGGTGTTACGCGGGAAGGCGAGGTCGTCGTAGCTCTGCGAATAGTCGGCACCCTCATCAGGCATGATGGGCACAGGACCATACTTGCGGAGCAACAGCCAGTAGTAGTAGGCACGTACGAAGCGGGCCTGACCGCGATAGTCGATGGCCTCTGCCTCGGTGAGCTCGGTATTGGCCTTGACGTTATGGATAAAGACGGAAGCCTGGTAGATTCCTTTGTAGCAGTATTCCCAGGAGTTCTGTCCGACGCTCTCGTTGTAGAGTCCCTCGTGGAAACCGTTGTAGGAAGCCCAGGGAGAATCCTTGCCGTCACCACCGAATTCCGGGTCGCGGTCGCGGTCGCCATAGTACATGTCGTCGTCGAAGCAGAAGGGGTTGAAGTTAGGACCGTTGCCGCCCGTGTTACCCTTTGAGGTAATCTCTGCGTTACCGCCGCGGAGGAAGCTGTAAGCATAGGCGAGCCACTGCTCTGTCTGCTCCTTGTTGTCGAAGACAGATTCCAAGGTGGTACGGTCGTCAAAGTACTTATCTGAATCGAGGTCTACACAGGAGGTCATCAACGCTCCGATGCTGCAGGCCGATACCAATACGATTGAAAATTTCTTATTCATAGTCTTCATATTGATTTTATAAGATTAGAGGTTAACTTGCAGACCGGCTGTGATAGCCTTTGTGATAGGATAGTCTTCGCCGCGGGGCTGCAGTGACTCGGGATCCCATGTATCGAACTTCTTGGCGATGAACAGCAGGTTCGTTGCCGTTACGAAAACACGGATGTTGGAGAAGTGAATCTTGTTGACCAGCGTCTTGGGAAGGGTGTAACCGAAGTCGAGGTTCTTCAGACGGAGGTAGCGGCCGTCGCGCAGCCAGAACGATGAGTTGCGATAGTTGTTGCTGTCGCCGCCATAGCTCAGACGCGGATAGGTGGCGTTGACATTCTCCGTTGCGGGATTGCCGGAGAGGTCGGCAGCAATCCAGCGGTCGTCGACCATTCCCTTGAAGATGTTACCCCACTGGTTCTCCGAGAAGGCCCATACACACTTGCCATAGATGGGGAAGGTGGACTTGCCGGCTCCCTGGAAGTGCAGGTTGAAGTCGAAGCCTTTGTAGGTGATGGACATACCCAGACCATAGATCAGGCTCGGCACTGCCGTGGCACCGATGGCTACGATATCACCGTCGTCGACGACACCGTCGGCATTGACGTCCTTATACTTGATGTCACCGGGCTGGTAGGTTCCGAACATCTGCTTGGGGCTGTTGCGGATATCGTCGTAGTCCTTGAAGAGGCCTTCGGCGATGAGGCCGCGAACCTGGTTGATGCGGTAGCCGCGCTGGCCCTGGTAGGCATAGACGGGGTTCTCTTCATCGTAGTCGAGGATCTTACCCTTTGAATAGGTGATGTTACCACGGACGGTGACACCGACCTGACCGAAGCGGTCCTCGAACTTGAAGTTACCATCGAAACCGCGCTGGCGGTTGGCACCCACATTGGCACGGGGCGAGCTCTCCAGACCGAGGATCTGCGGCAGATAGTTACGCGGCATGAAGATGCCGGTACGCTCTTCGTTGAAGTAGTCGATGGTGAAGTTGAACTTGTTCTTCAGAATATAGAAGTCGATACCGATATCGTCCTT
>CAMNII010000074.1 GCA_946540435.1 uncultured Prevotella sp. | reverse complement strand
GAGCCTACCTTCTGGGCAATGTAGAAGTTGGCACGGTGCTCCGGCCAGTTGTTGTGACGGATGTAATAGGTCAGTCCGTTGTCGAGTTTACCGATGCGCACGTCGGGGTCGACGGGCACGGGTGGCATCTGCATCTCTTGAGCATGAACCATGGTGGTTGCGGCAAGCAGTGCCAGTGCAAAGAATTTTCTCAGTTTCATTGTTCTTTTATTTAATTGTTATCGTCATTAGCTAAATAATGGTGCAAAGTTATCAAAAAAAACGGTTCGCACAAAAAAAACCAACATTTTCATGCAGTTTTTATCATCTTTTGTAAAACAAAAGCCTCTCTTTGTTATATTTTAGCACAAGTGTCTCTTAGTGATGATTTATGCATATCCGTTCCGATTTTGAATCGGATGTAAAGGGAGGCATCTCAAAACCTGGACAGGGTTTCGGAGGGATAAAACGTTGTGCATGAGAACGTTAATGTTGAATATAAATAAGTGTCAGCAAGAGTCTGACGCTGCCCAATCAGCCGAACGGCTACTATAGCTGACGCGCACTCCAGTGGCAGGGTCGACGAACGACAAGAAGGCAGCATGCAGGTAGAGGCGGTCGGCGGGCGCGCCATAGAGGCGGTCGCCACGGATAGGGTTGTCCAGACCATCGTGATGGGCACAGTGCACACGCAGCTGATGGGTACGCCCTGTCAGCGGGCGCAGCTCCACACGCGTTGCCGAAAGGGCTTTCCATAAGGTGACGGCCTCCTTTCCCTGCTCATGGTCCACACGCTGACAGGGGCGGTTCAGCAGGTCGGCAGCCAGCGGCAGACTGATACGTCCTTCCTGTCCGGCTGTCAGTGTGGGCCGCTGCAACTCAGCCACATACACCTTTCCCACCTGTCGCTGCTCAAACTGTTGCCGGAGCTGACGCTGCGTATCCTTGTCGCGGGCCACGACGAGGAGACCCGAGGTGTCCTGGTCGAGACGGTGGACAACGAAGAGCGGCCCCAGGGTATCCTCAAGCACAGAGAGCACCGACGGCTCGCCGGTGAGTCCCGGCACGCTGAACAGTCCGGCAGGCTTGTCGACGACGACATACCGGTCGGTGGCCGTCACGAGGATGTCGGCGGCGTTCAAGGCTGTGGGTTTCACCCGTGTGGAGGTCTGCGGCGGCGCATCGGTCAGTCCAAGCATCCACGTGAGGATGGGCTTGCACTTGCCACGGCAGGCAGGATAATACTGCAGGTGGTGGCGCACCTCGTCGCGGGGCGACGGACCATACCAGAACATCGCCATCTGTACAGGCTGCAGCCGGTGGGCAAAGGCATACTGCAACAGCTTGGGCTCACAGCACTCACCACTGCCGGCCGGCGGCACGCTACCCGTCGCCGCAGCAAACAGCTGTAGGAGGTCACGCGTCTCACCACGATAGTTCAGCATCCGGAACTGCCCAAACAGCCACCGCTGCAGGGCGTCCGACCGCTGACGGCGCTCCGTCTTCATCGCCTCGACGGCCTGCCGATAGGGCAGCAGCTTAGCGGCGAGCTCAGCCTGCCGGGCGGAATAGCGCTGGCGGGTGCGGTGCACCTCCGCCTTCAGAAACTGACTCTCACGGAGCATCGCTGCCTGGTCGTCGGCAGAGAGGAAACCTTCCTTCCGACGCTCGTCACGCAGCCGTTTTGCCATGCGCATGGTCGTCAGCGCACGCTCCACAGCCTCCTCAGCCTCCTCGTTCAACAGTGTCTCTTCCCGGAGCAGCCGGGTGTATGCCTCGTCTGCAAGCAGCGCTTCGAGGCGGTGGTTGATGTCGCTGATACGTGCCTCCTCGCTTTTGAAATAGTCATCGGGACGGAGATAGTCGAACACGGCAGGTACGAAGCCCGGCCATGAGGCACTGTCGCCCACCTGACCGGAGAAGGCCAGGAGAAAGCCTGCCTGCCCTACCCTGCCGCCGGCTGCCGGTGTCCTGACGACAAGCACACCGAACATCTTCCCCTCGTCACGGCCCCTCATCAGGTCGTCGACAAGGGGCAGCGCCTCCTGCACCGCCTGCCGGCAGATGGCATGCGGCTCATAGTCCAAGGGATTGTTCATCGCCTCCGGCCAAGGCCCGTCGTAATGGAGGGGATGGAGAAGGGAGGTGACGTCTGCTGTCAGGTGGTGTCCTGCTGTCATACTGTTGCCTATGGTTATACCTTGTCGCTCCTACAGCCTGCCGACGGCAGCCATATCACGATCATTCTGCAAAATTAAGAAAAAAGAAGCAGAAACGCCACATAAAATTCCAACAAACATAGCAGCCAATTCAAAAAAAACATGTAATTTTGCACGCAAATTCACAAAGACCGTCTTATGACATTAGAAAAAATCAATCGCCGTTCGGCATGGAAAGAGGCTCGTGACTATGCATTCATCATCATAGGAATGCTCTTCTATTGCGTCGGATGGACCATCTTTCTCCTTCCCAACGACATCAGCACCGGTGGTGTTGCAGGTATCTCGTCCATTCTCTACTGGGGAACGGGCATCCCCGTGCAGTGGAGCTACTTCGTCATCAATGCCGTGCTCCTCGCCTTCGCCCTGCGCATCCTCGGGCGAAAGTTCTGCATCAAGACCATTGTGGCCGTGGTGACGCTCACCGCCCTCATCTCCGTCGTGTCGGAACTCACCAAGGGGTCGAGCCTGCTCCACGACCAGCCGTTCATGGCTGCCGTCATCGGCGCCGCCTTCTGTGGCACGGGAGTGGGAATGGGACTGTCGGTAGGCGGGTCTACCGGCGGTACCGACATCATCGCCGCCATCGTCAACAAATACCGCGACATCACGCTCGGACGCGTCATCCTCATCTGCGATGTCATCATCATCTCATCCAGCTACCTTGTATTGAAAGACTGGGAGAAAGTGATCTACGGCTATGTCGTGCTCTATATCACCGCCTTCTGTATCGACCAGGTGGTGAACAGCGCCCGCCAGTCGGTGCAGTTCTTCATCATCAGCGAACGCTATGAAGAGATAGGCCACCGCATCAACCGCGACCCGCACCGCGGATGCACCGTCATCAACGCCACGGGGTTCTATAGCGGACACGACGTGAAAGTGCTCTTCGTACTGGCAAAGAAACGCGAGAGCGTGCGCATCTTCGAAATCATCAATGAGGAAGATCCACACGCCTTCGTCTCGCAGAGTGCCGTCATCGGCGTCTATGGCGAGGGGTTCGACCGCTTCAAGGTGAGACGCCACAAAGGACTTTAGATCTGAAAAGCCAAAGGCCAAACACCAAACGCTAAAAGCTAATATTGCTGTCCGGTAAAAACGGCCTGAAGGGCCAGAAAGATCTCAGCCCAGGGCA
>CAMNII010000073.1 GCA_946540435.1 uncultured Prevotella sp. | reverse complement strand
GCCCCCACAGCCCCGACGAGCGCGCCAACATCCCCAGCAGCAAGAAGTTCTACGAATACCTTGTGGCCACTCTGGAAAGCATTCCCGTGAAAAAATAAAACCACAGAGGCATAAACAAAAAAAACGTCCGCATCATGTGCGGACGTTTTTTTTCCCACTGCTACCGGAAAGTCAATTCTCCAACATTGAGCCCTTCTTAATCAAGACCGATAACAGTCTTGATTCTTTCAATGTCGGTTTCTTTTCTCAACTGGGAATCACTGCTTGAGGCATAATCACTGGCTATCAGCCGCAGAAAAGCCTCCTGCATGTCAATGTAGGCATCCGTCTGCCGGGCGTAACGGCGAAGGTCTTCGATATTGGTAATCTCGCCGAAGTCGTCGTACACCTTGGCCATTCGCTTATACGCTTTGGCTATGTTGGAATAATTTGCATGTTTCCCCGCAATCCGTTCGGCATTGTCGGCAATCAGCCTACGCTTGCCAAAGGTCTCCATGCACAACCGCTGCATCTCAATATGAGACTCCAGCATCGTCAGGAAACTCTCACCTCGCTCCACCGTGGAAAAAGACGGCTCAAGGTCGGCCTGCTTGCGGAAAAGCCGGTATCCGTTGTAGAGCGTACGGTCTATCTTGCGCGAATCCATCAGTGTATCGTCCAGGCGCTCTATCTGGGCCCGCTTCTCGTTCACTTTCAGGTAGCACTGCTGCACCTTGACAACAAGCCCCAGCTGCTCATCATACAGGTCCGCCTCTTCTACAGTCCTGTATCTTGGCCAGGGTACCAGCGTGGGTTGCACCTTGCGGTAGGCGTTGACAACATCGCGGAATCGGCTTGTCCGGCCGTTGACAATGGAATCCGTGCGTGTGGTGATGTCCTCAAGTATGGTGTAGTCGTCAATGTAGCGCTGCTGCGCTGCTATGAACTCCTCCAATTCTCGGATGAAGTTGATACTCTCCGCATTCGAGGTAAACGAGGGCACCAGGTTGACACTCCGCAGCACATCCTTGTACGAGTTGACAGCGTCTCGGTACTTCTTCCCATACAACTGTATAATCTGCTCGGAGTTGGCATTGATGCTCTCGCGGAGGTCCAGCGTCTGAAGGTATCGGTTCTGCACATTCGACACCGTCTGCAGCCGGTTGATATAGTCGCCGTATTCCTTCACATCCGCAAAGGTGACCGCCGGCAACGGCATCTGCTTGAACACCCTCGAGTAGCTTCTATAGACATCGCTGTTTTCTTTTTCACAGCGCACTTTCAGCTGATTCTTGAAATTCTCTATCTGCGACGGCAGCGAGTTCGGCCCTATCACATTCTCCAACAGGTCGTTCTGAAACGCATTCAGCTCGTCAAGCTGCTGGATGGATTCCGGCGTGGCATGTCCTGCCGAGAGGTCATACTTGTTATAGACCATCAAATAGGAATAGTACAGATCCTTCAGCTCCTTCAGGCGGTTCTTGTCCCTGACGCCCACCCCGTCGCACGACTTGATGATCGCACGGTGATGAAGGTCGATGTTGGACCTCAGGTCCGACGCCGCCTTGTCGCGCTCTCGCTGCCGTCTTGCAGCTTCTTCTATGGCACGCTGGCGCGCTGCCTCTTTCTCGGCTTCCACTCGCTGCTGCTCCATTCGGCTGTATCGTATACTCAGCCTGCCCATCAAATCCGCCAGACGGCGCAAACGGTACTCATAGATGTTGTAGTCCGCCAGCACCGTGTTCGAATCTATCCATATCAGACTGTCACTGTGGCGGTAGTCGTTCTCTATGGACGATATCGCACTGTTGGCCTTCGTGCGCACCGACACACAATACGTCGTAAGCGCCACATAGTCCTGCGGCTGGCTCCCCAGATAGTCCATGACATAGGCGGTGTCATTGACCATCGCCGTGTCCAACCCATAATTATGCAATATGTCTCCCACCGATATCACGGTAGGCGTTTGTCCCTTCTGTGCTCGTACTGCAGGTAGAGATAGCGCAATCAGTAGCAGCGGTAGTAGTCTCTTCAAAGTTTGCATGGATTTTCTTTGGTTCTTCTCTTCTTTTTTCAGTCGCCGTACGACGATGCGTCGAAACAGTGTGTGCAGATCCTTTCTTTCGGCATCCCTATTGCATCACACACATCCTCCACCGTGTTGAATTTCAACGTGTCGACGCCGACATGCTGTCGTATCACCTCCACCATGCGCCCATACTCGGGTGTCGACGCATCGTGATATGCCTCCAGGTTCCTTATCGTGCCGCCCTCCAGCTCCTCTATGACGCGGCGCGTGATCAACTCGCGGTCCGTCTTGCTTTCGCTGAAATTGAGGAACGTGCAGCCGTGGACCAGCGGGGGGCAGGAGATGCGGACGTGGACTTTCTTGGCACCGTAGTCGTAGAGCATCTTCACGTTGTCGCGCAGCTGGGTGCCACGGACGATGGAGTCGTCGCAGAAGACCACCTCCTTGCCTTCAAGCACGGCCTTCGAGGGAATGAGTTTCATCTTGGCCACAAGGAAACGGTCGGCCTGGTTGACGGGCATGAAGCTGCGGCTCCAGGTGGGAGTGTATTTCAGCAAGCCGCGCTTGTAGGGTATCTGGCGGCCGTTGCTATAGCCGAGGGCCATGCCGATGCCGCTGTCGGGGATAGGGCTGACGAAGTCGGGGGTGATGTCGTCGCGCTGGCCCATGATGCGGCCCAGGTTGTAGCGCACCTCCTCGGCGTTGATGCCTTCGTATTCGGTGCAGGGGTATCCGTAGTAGATCCACAGGAAGGAGCAAATCTGGTTCTTCTCCTCGGCGGGACGGAGCACCTTGATGCCGCCTTCGACGGTGACTTTGACAATCTCGCCGGGACCGACGAAACGGCAGGTCTCGAAGCCCATGTTGACGTAGGAGTGGCTTTCGGATGCGATAGCATAATCGTTGCCGCGACGTCCGATGACGATGGGGGTGCGGCCGTAGCGGTCGCGGGCGGCGATGATGCCGTCGGGCGTGAGGATGAGCATCGTGCAGGAACCCTTGACGTTGTTGTAAACGTTCTCGATGCCTTCAACGAAATCCTTGCCCTGCGATATGAGGAGTGCGACAAGCTCGGTGGGGTTGGTGCGTCCCATGGAGAGGTCGGTGAATTGCTGATGCTTGGAGAGGCAGTCTTTTTCCAGCGTCTCGATGTTGTTGATTTTGGAGACAGTGGCTATGGCGAAACGGCCAAGGTGCGAATTGACCATCACAGGCTGCGCCTCGGTGTCGCTGATGACGCCGATGCCGACGTTGCCCTTCATCTCGTCGAGGTCCTTGGCAAACTTCGGACGGAAATGCGAGTTCTGGATGTTGTGGATGTTCTGGTGCGCCTGGCCTCCGTCGAAGGTGGCAAGGCCGGCACGCTTGGTGCCCAGATGAGAATGATAGTCAGTCCCGTAGAACAAATCCGAAATACAGGGACCTTCAGAAACGATACCAAAAAAACCACTCATTGTTGTTTCTTTTTTTTAAATGATAAATTAATATATTGAATTGAATGTCTTAACTCTAAACTCATAACTCTTAACTCATAACTCTTAACTCATAACT
>CAMNII010000072.1 GCA_946540435.1 uncultured Prevotella sp. | reverse complement strand
CGACCTGTCCCCCTGATTTTTTCATTTTGTTCAGTTACCTGTCATGTTTTCAACTGTGTCGCTACAAACTATTTGCTGTTGTAGAACTTCTCAATGAATTGCGAAATCTTCTGGAAGTCGAAGAACTCCTCAGGCGACTCTAACTTCAGGTCGGGCTCCACGCCTGGGTCGACGTTCTCGCCTTTCTGGTTCATGAGCCGGCTGCGGTGAGTAGAATAGCGGTAGCCGAATCCATCGGCCGACGGGTTATAGAGCACGGCGCAGGAGCCTCCGCCCGTCCGCTGGCCAATCAGGGGTATGCCGAAGTCTTTCATCAATGCGGGCAGCATGTTGCCGCACGAGAAACTGCAGGGACTGACGAGCAGGGCGAAGCGGAGGTTGTACTTCACCTCGGCATCCTTCTCGTCGAACTTTCCGTCCAGATTGCGGTCTACCTCGTAGTAGATTTTCTGCTTCTGTCCGAGCAGCGAGTTCTCGTTATAGGCTTCAGCCTTGTTGCACATCAGCGAGGTGATGACCATCACAATGTCCTCCGACCCGCCGCCGTTGGTCGAGAGGTCGAGTACGAAGTTCTTGACCTCAGGGTCTTTCGCGGCCTGCTCCAGTCCGTCGAGCAGTACGGCGAGCCAGTCGTTGGGATGGTTCTCAACGGTAGGCTTGGGACCTTCTCCCTTGTAGAATTTGCGCCATGCCGCGAAGTCGCAGTCGAATACGTTGAACAGACAGTAGGCCGTGTTGCCCTCCTTGTAGTAAGTGACGCCCCTGCCAATCTTCGCAATGCGAGCCTCTATGAGTTTACTGTGTATTGTATCATAGTCATCGTCCACCTTTTTCACAGCGGCATATTCGGGACAGTAGCCGTAGAACTCCTCGAGTTTGGCCTTGACGGTGCTTCCCATCGTCTTGTAGAAATCCGTCGATGAGTCCATTTTGCTGATGTGGTTAATGTTAGTATCGGTGTGTCCGCCGTCATTGAGCAGACAGGCCAGTGTATTGGTGCCGGCGATGTAGTCATACATATTGGTCGAGAGCAACAGCTCGCGTGTCATTGTGCCAGCCTGGCCATAGTCCTTCAGTGCCTGGTCGAGTCCTTTCTCCTTCAGTCCCTTTTTCTCGAGCAGCGTGCGACCTGGGTATCCGAAGAGGTTCGTCAGCGTGAAGCACAGGTTGTTGTAGGCAAAGGTGGCCATGTCTTTCGTGCGCGTCTCCTTCAGGATGGGTGCGATGAAGGATGCGGGGTAGCCGTTGTCCAGTTCTTCCGCTCCCTTCGGCGCCACCATCACCTGCTGTCCGTTGTAGTCGGCTATGTGCATGTAGATGTCGGTATAGAGGTCGGCTATCGTGGCCAGTGGGAAGTAGACATTGCTGTCGTCTGTCCTGAGGTCGATGCCATACTTGCCGTAGTCGAGCGTGAGGTGTACGTTCTGCGGCGTGGCCTCCATCGACTTCCAGCGCACCAGCGGCAGTCCGTCGAGGCCGACGTTGGGCATGCCTGGCTGCACCATGCCCATCATGTTGGTGAAGGCCTCGTAGTCGTCGCTGTCAAACGTGTCCTTGTCAGTGTCGACGACTGCCGTACCGCAGGGGCTGGTCAGCAGGAAGCGGCTTTCGCCTAAGGCCTGTGTCTGGATGGTCGTGCCCGGATACATCATGGCCTGGAAGAGACTGACATTGATGTAGGCCACACTCGGCATGTCGTCGTAGAAGCGCAGCATGACCGTGCCCTGCGCCTCCCCCTTCGGGTCAACTACTGGCACCCACCGCTCTACAAAATCCTTTTCTGCTGTTTGCGGCTCAGGATTTGAAGGAAATACAGAATTGTCTTTCTCGACACAGGCCGTCAGTGCCATTAGACAGAATACTGCGACGGCCATCAGCCGACTCATCATACTATACATTGTTTTCTTCATTCTATGCAAGTTTGTCTGAATGAACGGAAGGTCCTTTTATTGTTATGTGCGATTACCAGATGAGGAAGCGCTTGTCAGGTGCGAGATACAGGATTCCCCTCGTGATGTTGAACACCCGGTAGAACTCGTCCATCAGGTAGACGTTGCCCATTACGCGCAGGCTGCCTGCGGCGTGTTCGTCTTCATTCAGGTAGTCATCAGCCCTTTCCTGATTGAAGTTTTCCATCCATGCGAAGGCGAAAGCACGGAAAAACTCACGTGCCTGGTAGTCGCGCTCAGCATCGGTGACACCCTTTGCCGCCAACCGTTTCATCAGCACGTCGTAGGCGATGCAGAGCCCGCCCAGGTCGGCTATGTTCTCAGCCAGTGTCCGTGTGCCATTGCAGTAGTAGTTGGGCCAGAATGTCAATGAACTGAAGTTGTCATCATGCAGTTGCTGCAGTTTCTCGAAGTTGGCCTTGGAGTCGGCGTCAAGCCATTCGTTATATATACCCATCTTATCATAGTTACTGCCCTTGCTGTCGAATCCGTGAGTCATCTCGTGGCCAATCGTCGTGGCACCCAATATGGCCAGGTTGTAGGCATCACCCTTGTCCTCGCAATAGATGGGGGCAGTCAGGTTGATAGAGTTGATGATCGCCATGTTACAATTTTGGAAATATGTTGCGTTAGCCTCATACGACGGTGCGTCAATGGCGGTAGCATACATGAGCGCATCGCCGCTTATCTCTCCTATAAGTTGCTTCTCTATCTCATAGTGCTGCCTGAAGAGGTCTCTGACGTCATCGTAGAAGTTGCCGGCCTGAGGGGTTTTCACGAGCCATTCGGGATGCTCCGTGTCTATCCATCCTGCCACCACGTGCATGGCCTCCAGTTTCTCGATAGCCTTTGCCTTCGACGCATCACTCATCCACGTCAGTTTCTGTATGCGCTCTTTGAAGGCCGTGCGGAACTCCTCCACCAGTTTCGCGGCGGTTTCATAGCTTTCCGGCTTGACCGTCTTGTTATATATGTTACTCATGTAGAGTGAAAGCGGTGAGTCTGACACGTTAGCCAGCCACCCAATCGACGTGCGCAGGAGTGTGTCGTTTTCCGCAGGGGCCGGGGCAGGCATGATATCTATGTCACGCGCCATCACGAAATATTTCATCACGTTTTTCAGGTCGTCAAGCGTTAGTTCCGACAACATTTCACCGATATACAATACGTTTTCCTCCATGCGGAATTCCTTCAGTTTGTCAAGTCCCATGGTTGCAAGGACTTTCGTGTAGAGGTTTGGGGTGTCAGCACCGCGTGTCGCGTTCATCTTATATACCTTGGAATTGGCGTATGGATGCTCGTGACGGCCGAAGATGCCGCGATTGCCGGCAGCGTTGCCATTATTTTTGCCTTCTTTAACGTTCAGCATCTTCTTCACCTTATCCACCGAGACCATGATTTGTGCCATCTCAGTGTCTGACAGATCAGAAATGAATTGCAGTGCTGCCTGCGGCTTTCGGTAATACGCTGGCTTGGCAGGAATGCCCAGATAGGGAACCACCGTGTGATCGTTGACGAACAGGGAGAACGCGAAGGGGAAATCGTAGCCGTTGCCGGCCAGTTCACCCATCTTTGTGTACATCGCGTCCATGGTGGTCACGTCATCAATACCTTTCAGTACTGCCTTCAGGCTCTTCTTCGCCACGTCCATCGTCGTGGCGTTCCAGTCGGTGTACAACTGCTTCAGCAGCGGGTCTTGGGTTGTGCCGTCAGCGGCATCTTTCACAAGTTTGTTTACGAAAGCCTGCGACACCTCAATCTGGTCAGCCATGGTGCCATTCATCTCCTGGCCTTCCTTCAGCGGGTTGTTGGCCAGCCATGTGCCAGTGGCATAGTAGTAGAAGTTGTCGCCGGCATACACCCCCATGTCGATGTAACTGTCGAACTGCGACTTCTCCTGAATGTTCTGAGACTCTCCAGCGGGAGTCTGCCCCTGTCCGTCATCCACCACAGGGTTGTCTTCTCTGGCACACGATGCCAAACTCATCAGACCGCAGGTAAGGATGGCGGTCCACCATCCGTGATTCAGTTTCTTCATTTTGCTATCATTGATAATTAAAAGGTTATATTTTGTATGTATAAAGCCGACTGAGGGCATAAAAACGCTGCAAAGTTAACACTTTTTCAGCAGAATAATTCCCCTAAGCGGTTTTTTAACCAAATTTTTCGTGA
>CAMNII010000071.1 GCA_946540435.1 uncultured Prevotella sp. | reverse complement strand
TGCTCTCCGTGACGGTTGGCCAGGAGGATGTCGCAGTCGGCCGACAGGTCGACGGTGACATTCAGTTGATAGGCATCTTTGACATCCATTTGCCGGCTGTCAACGGTTTGCCAGGCGTCAGCAATCTGTTCTATTTCCTTGACGATTGTAGTCTTCAGCAACGGCTGACCGTTGAACTCTTCAAGAACCATCTCTCGTGGCAGCGTCATACAGGAGCGCCATGGCGAGACAGGATAGGCGCCGGAATAGGCTTGGTTGTTCATCCATCCGATGCATACGAGTCGGTCGCCGGTATTGCTCCAGGTGACAGATGCATAGTCATCCATGCCATGGTCTTCCCATAGCGGGTAGCTGTAGCGGTCGGGGGTAAAGCGACGCCCGTCGAAGTTACCCACGAAGTACATGGTGCCGGAACCCAACACGGGTCCGCCATCGCTGACATTCACCGTCAGTACCCATTTGCGTTCTCCCTTGTAGGTTGTTGGGAAGAGGTCGGTACATTCCCATACGCCACGGTTGCAGCCTTGCCACTGCGAGGCGGAGAAGGTGGAACACTGAGTCCAGCGTTTCAAGTCGGCCGACTTCCATATCTGTGCCGTATGCTCGCCTCCGAGGGCAAAGATGCAATACCACGACGCGGTGACGTCATCCCAGATTACTTTGGGGTCGCGGTAGTCGCCATGGGTGGTGTTCTTGATGACGGGATTTCCTTCGTATTTCGTAAATGTCATTCCTCCGTCGGTGCTGTAGGCTATACACTGCTGCTCGTGGGCACCATGGGCGGTATACATGGCCACGATGGTATTGGCACCGAATCCCGCCGTGTTGTCTTTGTCGAGTACGGCCGACCCGGAATAGATATATCCTAATGCATCAGGCTCGATGGCTACGGGCTGTTCCTTCCAGTGGAAGAGGTCGGTCGACGTGGCATGTCCCCATGACATGTTTCCCCAGTCATGACCGTAGGGGTTGTACTGATAGTACAGATGCCATGTGCCGTCGACATACACCATTCCGTTGGGGTCGTTAATCCAGTTCTTCGCCGGCGTGAAGTGTATCTGCGGACGCATGGGCTCCCGATACCAGGTGTCATCGTCTTCGGCAGTCTTACCAATCTCTATGCTCTCGCCTTCTTTGTGTTCTGGTTCCTCGTAGACAAGGTTATAATCAGTGTCGCCGCAGGCTACTGTCATGAGAGCCAGTACGGCTAGTGAACAATATTTCTTCATCGTGTCTTTAAGTATTCTATAGCGTTCTTGGCAATCTTCAGGACGGTAGCCTGGAAAGGAGAATTCTTGGGACAGGCACTTTTGTCGGGTGTGCCGTCGGCGTTCTTATACGAGAACTCCAGACCGCCGTTGCCCACACAGAGAATGGTTCCCTGGTAGTCGGTGTTGCCCTGCCGGGCTTCCCACACGTTGAGCTGGCTTACCCAGTCAATCTGCGAGTCCCAGACAGCCAGAGGATAGATGCCGTAGGTCTCGGTGAGCATATCATAGCAGCGTGGGTCTTGGTCGCTGATGCCGGTCAGACGGTTCGGGATGTTGAAGAAGCAGCAGTTGTGGTCTTCTGTCCATGCGGGACCTTTCACGGTGATATACTTTGACCTTCCGGAAGTACGGATGTCAACATCTTTATATAAAGGGTGACCAGAGAAGTCTTCTACGAAGAAACTGCCGGGGTTAATCTGAACAGCCATGTACCATTGTCCCTGATTCCACGAGCCATTACCGATGGTGATCCGCCGGTCGTTCGACTGCAGCAGCTGGCGGTCGATGCGTCCGAGGTCGGTGATGAAGGTTACGGCATGTTGCCATAATACCATGTTTCCACCCTTGCGATACCACTCTGTGATGGCTGGTGTGGCATTCTTAATCACTTGTGGTTGGTTCCACACGTCGTTCTCGGTACCTGTGTCAAGGTCGCGGATATAGAAGATTACTCGCAGGTCGGCCAGGTCGTCGGCCGTGTGGATGTCGCCAGCATAGAGGTATCGGCTGTTTGGATATGTCTCGTGGAACCACAGCCATGCCGACGCCTCATCGTCATCGCCACGTGCCACCAGTTGGTCTGGTGTGGGGTAATACGAAAGGAAAGCAGCCTTCTGTCTGCCTGCTTTCAGCGTCGTTGTTACGGGCAGTGCGTCGCCCTTGTCGTTGCGGGCGGTAAGGGTGAATGTCCACTCGTCACCCTCGGCAATGCCTTTGACAAGGTGATGGTCGGCTTTTCCGTCGAGCGTCTCGCTGATGGTCTTGCTTCCTGCAGCACCCTCAAGGAGTATCTGTGTGGCGTCAAACGGCATGTCCCATGTCAATAGGGCTTCATAACCATCTGCGCCTTCCTGCTGACATACCGTGAGTCCTGTCAGTATTGTCGCGCCCTGTCGGGTATAGGTCTTCAGAATGGCATCGCTGTAGCGTGTGCCGTCATAGAGACGGAACAGGTAGTCATAGCGCACATTTGTCTCCATGTCTTTCTGCTCGATACTGGTGGCGCGTGTCAGTTCGTGGGTGTAGGGAAGGTTCTCGCGCAATACGGTGATGTCCATCTGCATGTTCTCGGGCAGAAGGTCCCATTTCCATGTTACTCCCCTGTCTTTCTCAACCGCCGTGATGTATCCGGTAGAGAAATTGTCCATGGTCAGCTGCTCTGCCCTGACGATAACGTCTTTAGTCTCGTCACTGCATCCGGTCAGTCCGATGACGCCTGTCGTCAGCGCAGCGTAAACAATAAGGAATTTAGTTCTTTTCATGTATGGCGTTGTTAATATGTTTTGTTTGCAAATTTAAGCATATCAAGAGGAAAAACACCAAACAAATCGTTCGTTTAGTGTAACATTTTGTTCAAATGTAACATTAGGAGAATAAAATGAAACAACTTAAAGGTCTGTGTTTGGTGTTGCTGCCTCCTCTTTCGGAGACTGTTGCTGCTTTTTGATATAATCTTTTGGTGTATACCCAAACTCTTCGCGGAAGCACTTGATAAAATACTGTAGGGTAGGGAATCCTGTCCGGTCGGCCACCTGCGACACATTGAGGTCGGTCTCTTCGAAGAGTTGCCGTGCCTGTTCCAGTCTGACGTTACGGATGAATTCCACGGCCGACAATCCTGTCTGTACTTTCACCTTTCGGTAAAGTTGCACGCGACTCATGGCCATCTCGTCAGCCAACTGAACAACGTTGAAATCGGGGTCAGAGACGTGGTCAAGGACAATTGTCTTCAACCTGCTGATGAATGGTGTTTGTGTGCGACTGATCTGCTGTAAGGTGTCGGTAAGGCGGCGTTCGCTTTCCTGACTCTGTTCTAGTTGTATCTTTTGTTGCTCTATCTCCTCATTGCGTCGTTCCAATTGCTTGTTGAGCAGCGCTTTTGAGCGATTAAGACGGATGAGGACGATGGCAAAGACTGTTAATATGCTGATGATGGCTATAAGCAGTAATAAAGCCGTACGTTGCAGTGCATACATCGATGCGTATCTGCCAGCCATCTGATGTATCGTTTCAAGGCTGTGAGCCTGTCGGCTTATTTCTTTTGCCTGCATCAGCAGTACAGAGGCGTTGTCACGGGTGATGAGGGCCGTCTCCAGGTAGTTTATTTTTTCGAATGCTCTGCCACGAAGGATACTCATGGCCAGCTGAATGACCTGGTCTCCGCCTGTCGGATAGATATAGGATACTTCCAGGATGCCGTCGCGGACTAGTTCAAGTCCTCCGCCCTGACCGGGGAGTCCGTCGATGCCTGTAAAGAAGATGCCCTCAATGTTACGCCTGCTGGAAATCAGTGCTTTCCGGGCTCCGACCGCCATACGGTCGTTTTGTCCGAATACGAGGTCAATGGGTTGTGACGGACGTGTGGCATGCAGCCATGTTTCCATGGCTTTCCTGCCGCCTTCCTCAGTCCAGTCGCTCTCTAATGTTGTCAGCAGGTGCAAGTCGGGATAATGGCTGATGGCACTGAGAAAACCGCTGTGCCGCTCAATGGCAGGAGAAGATCCTTTAAGGCCTTGTATCTCAACGATGTTACCCCGGCCCCCGAGTCGCGTGGCCATATAATCACCTATGGCGCGCCCCATCTCGTAGTTGTCGGCACCAATGAAAGCCGTATAGTTGTCGGAGTCGCTTTTCCGGTCAAAAAGAATGACGGGGATTCCGTTTTGTGCTGCGCGGTCGATAGCTGCTGAGATGTTCGAGAGTTGGTTTGGAGAGATGAT
>CAMNII010000070.1 GCA_946540435.1 uncultured Prevotella sp. | reverse complement strand
GCAGTTGGGCTTTCTCCTCGAGGGTCATGGCGTTCAACACCTCGTCGATGTTGTCAGCCCGAAGTTTCGGTTGTGCTGTCATAGTTGTCATTGTTAGCATGGCCGCAAGGCCCGTGATGAATAGTTTCTTCATTTCTATTGGCACTTTTCTAAGTATTAATCTCCGCAATTGTAAGTATTAATCTCCACAATTGTTACTATTAATCTCCGCAATTGCTACTATTAATACTTGCAATTACACTAATTACAGAATACAGTAAATATACTAAAACACATTCGCGCGTACCGCGTGCGGTACGCATGGGGATTTCAGGAATTATACTGTAATTGCTGTATCTTCTGTATCATGCACAGTCTAGCAACGTCAGGATTCATGTTGCAAAGATACGATAAAATTCGAAAATTTCCAAATGTTTTTGTGCTTTTTGGTCAGACGGTGAATTTGTGGTTCCCATAAGTTGTCTGAAAGACTAAGAGTTTAGATTCCCTTGATTTAAGTGGAAAATGTAAGAGGGAGCCTCGATATTGCGAAGCTCCCTCTCTTTTATAAACCAAGACAAAAGGTTTACTCGTGGACGTAGAGGTTCCAGCCGAGATAGGTCTCGATGGCCTCCTGTACGATGTCGACGACATCGGTGCGGCACATGGCAACGTGGTGTTCGAAGCCGTTCTTGCAGATGTACTTCATCAACTTCTGCAGGTTGTCCACCTGGGTGACTGCGATACAGCCGTCCATGCCGTATGGATCGTTGGTCAACTGACCCTTGCCCAGATAGGCCTTGATGCAGCCCTTCGGGTCGTCGGTAGAGATGCGGAAGAAGGTGAACGGACCTTCGCTGACTTTTGCGTAGACGGCGCCAAAGGTGTTAATCTTGCCCAGTGTGCGACCCAGCACGCCGAGGGGACCCAGCTTCAGGTCGTCGTTGCCGACAAATGACTTGGCGTAGTTGCCACAGTGTGTGCATACGCACTTGTTACGGTCCTCGGCAAAGTTGTTGTTCCAGTCGAGCAGGGCAGAAGCCTTTCCGGAAGCCAGTGTCAGGGCATACATGGAAACGGCACCGGCGAGGTCGGTCTCGCAGGCAGCGGGGATGAGCTTGTCGGAGAGCATGGACATGGTGACGCAGGGAGCGCAGCCGTAGTTCTGCTCCAACGAATCCCAGCACTGGATGGCTACTGCCTGTACGTCGTTGGCTTCAATCCAGTTCTCGACGGCCACGCTGAACTTAGCCTGGATGGCCAGCTTGTCCTTGTAGGCATCGGGAACCTTGGCGTAGTTGCAGGTGCGATTGCACATCTCGATGAACTTCGGGTCGTCGTCCGTAATCTTCTGTGCGGCGAAGAGGATCTCGCTGAGGTCGGCAGGTACGACGGTGATGCCGGAGCGCTGCAACAGCTTCTCTGAGGCGCGGCAGGTGTTGAATCCCAGCGGACGTGTACCGATTTGTCCCAGACGACAGTGGCGAAGTCCGTTGACCACGCGACAGATGGCTGCAAAGCGGTCGATGTCCTTGCGGAGCAGCGGGTCGTAGATGGAGTAGGTGTGCAGTGTGGTGTCGGTGAAGGGAATGCCATACTGATAGAGGTTGTTGCATACGCTGATCTTACCGCAGAAGGCATCACGGCGTGAGTCGAGGTCCACCTTGTCGTTCTCGTCGTCGCACGCCTGTACCATGACGGGCACGTTCAGGTCGGCATCACTGATGGCATTGATGATACCAATCTCGAAACCGAAGTTAGGCAATGAGACGATGATACCATCAATCTCGTCGCGGTGAGCGCGGAACTGCTTCGATACTTTCAGTCCGTCCTCGCGGGTCTCAATGCTCGAACTGCCGGTAGGCGTAGCATCCTCGGGCAGGATGATGTATTCGTAGCCACCGTCGTCGAGCGTCTTGAGCAACTGCTTGCGAACGTCCTTGGCCAACTCTGAGTTAAAATAGGCGCGGGTTCCGATAATCACGCCAAAACATGTCTTTCCGTTCTTCATATTTGCTTGGTTTTAAGTTATTTTATTAATTGATTCACCGCATCACGCCATCCCTGATAGAGGGTTTGCTTCTGCGGGTTCTGCTGAGGCTCAATGACCTCTGTTACCTTGCGCAGCGGAGCCACCTCGTCGAAACTCTTCCAGATGCCTCGCGCAAAGCCGTTCATGATGACGGCACCTAAGGCTGAGGCGTCGTCAACCTCAGTGCATACCACTGGCGTGTCAAGCATGTCGGCTTGGAACTGCATGAGGAACTTGTTCTTGGTGGGACCGCCGTCGGCAGCGATTTCCTTCAGCCGGCCTCCTGTGGCGCGAGCCATCACGTCGATAAGGTCTTTGATTTGATAGGCAATGCTCTCGAGGGCAGCGCGCAAGAAATGGGCTTTCGTCGTAGCAAAGGTCAGTCCGAAGACAGCACCTTTGACGTTAGACTGCCACCAGGGGGCACCAAGTCCGGAGAAGGCAGGCACGATATAGACACCGCCATTGTCGGGAATGCTGGTGGCTAGCGCCTCCATCTCTGACGGATGGCCTACTAGCTGCAACTGGTCGGCAATCCATTTCAGCGTGGCTCCTGTGCTGTAGATGTTGCCTTCAAAACCGTAGTAAACCTTGCCGAAAGCTGAGAATCCAACGCTGGTAACGAGTCCTTCGGGTGCCATCTTGGGCTCTTCACCGATATTCACCATCACGCTCGAGCCTGTGCCATAGGTGACTTTGCCTGAACCGGGTGTGAAGCACATCTGTCCTACAAGGGCACCATGAGAGTCGCCGAGTACGCCAGCAATCTGTATGGGTTTGGTGAATATTCCCTCGACGGTCGTCTCACCATAGATGGCATCGCACGGCAGTACGTCTGGCATCATCGAACGTGGAATGTCGAAGAGGGCTAGCAGTTCGTCGTCCCACTGCATCGTATGGATGTTGAATAACATGGTGCGCGATGCATTGGTGTAGTCGGTAGCAAAGGTCTTGCCGCCTGTCAGTTTCCAGATGAGCCATGTCTCGATGGTACCCATTAGCAGTTCACCGCGGTTCGCTGCGTCACGCGCTCCCTCTATGTTATCAAGCAACCATTTTACACCTGTTGCAGAGAAGTTCGGGTCGATGAGCAGTCCGCTTTTTTCGAACACCATCTTTGCCATTCCCGAAGAGCGTAGCGTGCGGCAGAGCTCAGCACCACGGGTGTCTTGCCATACCACGGCATTGGCAATGGGCTTGCCCGTCAGCTTGTTCCATACCACTGCTGTCTCGCGCTGGTTGGTGAGGGCTAGGGAAAATGTGTGTGGAATCAAAGAATAGTGCAGATCCACATTTTCCATGAGCTTGCGGATGGCTTCCACCATGTTGGTGTAAATCTCTTCGGCATCATGCTCCACCCATCCTGTCTGGGGATAGTACTGCTTATGGTCTACATTGGTGCGGGCCAGGACTTTACATTGCTCGTCAAAAAGCAATGCCTTCGTCGACGAGGTACTTTGGTCTATTGCAATAAATCGTTGTGTCATGGGCATAAGGGGCTATTTGATGAAATCGAGCGTCGCCTTTACGATGCCATCGGCATCCAGTCCATAGTGATGGAAAATCTCAGCATTGGTACCGTGGACGACATTCTCGTCGGGGATGCCGAGAATACGAACAGGTACGGGATGCTCTGCGACGGTCTCGCACACCATAGCACCCAGACCGCCGAACTGCGAGTGCTCCTCAACGGTTACAAAGCGACCGGTTTCACGAGCGGCCTTCAAGATAGCCTCCATGTCGAAGGGCTTAATCCATGACATGTCGAGTACGCGGGCAGAGACGCCTTGTTCCTTTAACCTCAGACCTGCCTGCCAGGCATGGTAGACCGTTTCACCCGTAGCCACGATGGTGACATCTTTACCATCGAGTACTTGGATAGCCTTACCCACCTCAAACTGGAAGTTGTCGTCGGCATAGACATCAGGAACGGCAGCACGACCGACACGGACGTAGCATGGCTTGTCATAGTTGACGAGGAACTTTACCAGTTTCTTAGTGACGCGCCAGTCGGAAGGCAGACAAACGGTCATGCCCGGGAAGGTGCGTAGTACGGCAATGTCGTGAAGCGAATGATGGGTGGCACCAAGGGCACCATAGGCCACACCGCCCGAAACACCGAGAATGGTGACGGGGTTCTCTGAATAGGCAAGGTCAACCTTCACTTGTTCTAGGGAGCGTGCTACATAGAAGCAGGCGGGGCCGCAACAGAACACTTTCTTTCCTGAGTGAGCCAAACCGGCGGAGATTCCTACTGCATCCTGCTCGGCAATACCACATTCAACGAACTGGTCAGGCAGCGCGTTGGCATAGTCGCCAAGCGTTACTGAACCGCGAGCATCGGTAGTTACTGCGATAATATCTTTGTCCTCACGCGCCAGTTCCAGCAACGTGTCGGTAAATTGTTTCCTACAAGCTATCATAATCTTCAATTCTTCA
>CAMNII010000069.1 GCA_946540435.1 uncultured Prevotella sp. | reverse complement strand
TGGTCTCCTCGATGCCGGTAGAAAGATAATAGGTGTTCTTGTGGGTCATCGATGCGCGATAGGCATCGGCATTGGAGAGCGTCTTGCCGGCCTTGTCCTTGTTCTTCTTCGGCGTGGTGGCGTTGGCCGTTGAGTTGTCCTTGATACCACCGTCGGCAGCGAGGAATGCCATGGAGCCGTCGGTGTAGTAGCTGCGGTCCTCACCGTCCTTCCACTGGCCACGGGCACGGAGGGCGTTGACGGTGGTGATAGCGTCCTGATAGTTGCCCAGGCGCACCTGAGCCTCAGCCTTGACGAGATAGGTCTCACCGGTGCGGGCCATGATGACGTCGCGGTGGGCGTCGCCCTTCTCACCGGTACGCGAGCCGTCGGCCGTCTTGTTGATACCGCAGAACACGTTGGAGGTGGAGGGGTTGCCGGTATAGGTGTTGAGCACGTACTTGCCGTCCTGGAAGGTGACGAAGGCGTTGGGCACCCACTTGCCGGTCAAGGGGTTGACGAAGCTGTGGACGTCGCCGCCGCGTCCGAAGGTGCCATAGGGATTGCCGTCGAAGCGGTGGTCGTCTTTCTTATTGAGGATGAAGATGATGCCCTCGTCGCCCAGGTCGGGCAGCTGGTCGGCAGTCACGCCGTTGGTGGCCATCACGTCGGCATCGGTCTTGGCAGCGTTGTTCAGGCCGTAGACGGTCTTGAAGGTCTTCCACATACGGGCGTCGTTGACATTGTCGAACACCGAATAGGTGTACTCCGTAGGACGGCAGCGCTGGAAGTCCATGCCTCCGATGTACTGTCCGCGCTGTACCCAGCCTCCGGAGAAGTTGGAGAACTGCGGGTCGAAGTAGTTGTAGGTGCGGTTGCCAAAGCGGCCCTGGGTGGTATTGCCCTCGTTGTGCTCAGCAGCCATGAGGATTTCAGAGAGTCCCTCGTTGGGGCAGTCGACACCCGTCCAGCGGGCATACAGGTCCCAGTAGTCGGGAGCCAGGGGGCAGGCCTGGATGACCTCGTCGCAGAGCGCGATGACACGGCTGAGGTCGGCCTGCTTGTCGTACTTGCCGTTCCACGAAGCGCAACGCTCCGACTGGCGGTAAAGCAGGGCTTTAGCCAAGAAATGCGCCGCAGTATACTTGGTCCAGGTGCCATTGCCGCGCCACTTGTCCTTGGGCAGCATCTGATAGGCGGCCTCGAAGTCGGAGATCACCTGGCTGAGCACGTCGTCCTCTGAGGCACGGTTGTAGTTCTTCTTCACCACACCGTTGGCAGGCTCGGTCTCGAGTACCACGCCACCGTACTGTGCGAACAGGCGGTAGTAGTTGTAGCCGCGCAGGAAGTGGGCCTCGCCGAGGGCCTTGTTGCGGGCATCCTCGTTGCTCACGTTGTCAGCCTTGCTGATGATGAGGTTGGCCGTGGAGATGCCGTAGTACATCTGGTCCCAGAGTGCCGACACGGCGGGACAGTTCTTGTTGGCTGCACCGAGGGCGGGTGTCAGGTCTTGCGGGTTGAGCCGGTTGTCATAGGTGTTCCAGCACTCGGAGGTGAGGTCGGCACCGTTGGTGAACTCATCGCATCCGTAGAGGGTGATACCATAGGCCCACTCGTAGCCGAAGTGCCATCGGATGTTGGCATAGAGTCCTGCCGCCATCTGGAGGGCTCCCGTTTCATCCTCGAGCAGGGCATCGGAGTAGAGATGGCCTGCATCTTCCTTGAGGAACTCGTCGCTGCACGATGTCGCGCCCAGCAGGGCCATCATCGACAATGCGCCGCATACTATTTTATTGCTGATATATTTCATATGATTTACTATTTTAATGTTCAATGTTCAATCTTCAATGTTCAATCTTCAGAAGTCCACCTGCAGTCCCACGGTGAAGCCACGATTGAAGTAGGTGCGGCCCGTGTCGAGGTCCATGAAGTCGACTGAGGAGTAGAGCATGCCGAGATTGCGGCCTTGCACGTAGACCTTCAGTCCGTTGATGCCGATGGCCGAGAGCAGACGGCGGTCGAAGTTGTAGCCCAGCGAGAGGTTACGGAGCTTGATGAACGAGGCATCCTTGAAGCCCAGCAGGCCTGAGTAGGAGTCGCCGCCCGACTGGTTGTAGACGGGTTTCTGCCAGTCAGCACCGGTATTCGACGGTGTCCAGTAGCTGATTTCGCGCTGCTGGTACATACCGAGCTGGCCCTCACCGCCTGTGCTGACCATATACTTGAAGCGGCCCTGCAGCTCGATGATGAGCTCGATACCCTTCCATGAGAAGATGTTCGACCATCCGGCTGTCAGGCGAGGATTCTTGTTACCCAGAATGACGCGGTCGTCGGCATTGATCTTGTAGTCGCCGTTCTGGTCGACGGGACGCACGCTACCGGCAGTGAACTTCTCGCCGTTCTCATTAAACTTGGCCATCTCGGCAGCGTCGCTCTCCTGCCACAGGCCGGCATTCTCGTAGCCGTAGAACACGTTGATCGACTCGCCGATAAACCAGGCCATGTTGAGGTCGTCCTCCTTGCCGTTGGCCAGTTCCACGATCTCGTCCTTCTGCCAGGCGAAGTTCAGGTTGGAGTTCCAGGTGAAGTCCTTCGTCAGCACGGGGATAGTGTTCAGCGTCACCTCGATACCTTTGTTCTTAGTCTTACCCACGTTGGTCTTGATCTGCGGATAACCCGAGAGTGAGGGGATAGACATGTCGAGAATCAAGTCGTTGGTGCGTGAGATATAGGCATCGATGGTACCGCCGATGCGTCCCTTGAAGAAGCTAAAGTCGATACCGACGTTCCACTGTGTGGTCTTCTCCCATCCGAGGTTGGGGTTAGGCATCAGGTTGGCACCTGAGGAATAGTAAGGTTCGTTGGTGACGAGGATCTGCGAGTTGCCCTTGCTGAAAGGCATCCAGTAGGAGCTGATCACACCGAGGGTACCGTAGGGGTTCACGGCCGAGTTACCCGTCACACCGACGCCGAAGCGGAGCTTCAGCTGGTCTATCCAGCTGACGTTCTTCATAAACTCCTCCTGCTCCATGCGCCAGCCGAGGGCCATCGAGGGGAAGAAGTCCCACTTCTTGCCCTGGGCGAGCACCGAGGCACCGTCCCAGCGGGCAGAGGCCGTCAACAGGTAGCGGTCGCGGAAAGAGTAGTTCACGCGGGCCATGTACGACGACAGGGCGCTCTCACGGAGTCCAGAGCCGATGCCTACCTTATATTTAGTGTCGGTCACGTCGACGGCGCCCAGGTTGTTCCACAGGAACGAGGGGATGGGCACACTCTCCTCGCTGATGCTGCTGGTCTCGGTATTGGTCTTCGAGGCACTCTGCAAGAGCGTCAGGCCAACGGTATGCTCACCGAACGTGCGGTTGTAGAGCAGCATGTTGTCGAGCGTCCATGCCAGCTGGCGTCCGTCGCCGCGGCTCACGGTGTTGTTGCCTCCGGCGCGGCTGATGGAGCTGCTATCGAGGAAGTTACCGTTGCGGTAGTAGCGCAGCTCGGGGCCGAACTGTGTCTTCCACTGCAGACCCTGGAGGGGCTCCCAGATCTGGCCGAAGTCAATCTGACCGTAGAAGCTGCTCAGCACGCGATAGTTCTCGCGGTTATCAGTCGACTTGGTCCACTCGTCTATAATAGAATAGGTGTTGGTCGTTGAGCCACCGGGCTGCTGGATGATGTTGCCGTCGGCATCGTAGGGCAGCGTGTAGCGCAGGATGGCCTTGGCAGCGCCGTAGAGGTCGGTGGGACCGCTGCTGGTGCCGTAGGCCTTGGAGTAGCCATACTTCTGCAGGCCGTAGGAGGCGTTAAACGAGGCACCTGCCTTGAACCACTTCGTGCCGGTAATGTCGGCCGATGCCGAGAGGTTGAACCGCTCGTAGCTCTGTCCCTTCTGGGTACCCTTGTTCTTCATGTAGCCGAAGCTGACGAAGCCGGCCACATTCTTCGTGCCGCCACGGGCCGAGAGGGTGTGCTCCTGGGTGACACCCGTCTGAGTGGCAAACTCGGTCCAGTCGGTGTCGGTCACCTTCGAGCCGTCCCACGAGCCGCCGCTCCAGCCTTTCATCACGTTGTCAAGAGCCGTCTGGTCGCCGTCGAAGAAGTTCTTATCCTGCTCCTGTACGGGTTCATTACCCGGTGTGTACTTGTCGGGACTCTGGTTGTAGTAAGCCCAGCGGCGCCAAGTGATATAATCGCTGGCCGACATGGCAGGACTCTTGTCGACAATCTTCTCGAAGGTGAACGAGCCATTATAGGTCAGTTGCATCTTGCCTTCCTGTCCGCGCTTGGTGGTGACGAGCACCACGCCATTGGCACCACGGCTACCGTAGATGGCTGTCGAAGAAGCGTCTTTCAGAATGTCAATCGACTCGATGTCGCGAGGGTTCAGCGTCTCGATGCCGCCTGCCTGGAGGGGCACACCGTCGACCACGTAGAGCGGGCCTTGTCCGGCAGAGATGGAGCGCGTACCACGAATGGTGATGCCGCCCACGGTGCCCGGGCGCTCGCTGGTAGTGATATCCACACCGGCAGCCTTACCTT
>CAMNII010000068.1 GCA_946540435.1 uncultured Prevotella sp. | reverse complement strand
TCGGCGAAGAGCCTGTGAAAGAAGGTATGCGTCACGATACGATCCTCGACCTGGCGAGTAATCTGCGCTATGTCTTGGAGAATAGTCTTGAAGACATTGCATACTTCATCTATCGCCTGCCGTTTGCACAGGAACTGGTGAGGATAGGCCGTGATGTCAGGGAGACCATCAGGGACGGCTACGGCTTCAAGTACTACAAGGGCGGAACGAAGAAGGTCAGGGCCGTGCTCGACAAGCTGGGGGCCAACAGCGTGGTCGTGGCTGGGAAGGACATCGAGGAGCAGGTGAATGCCCGGATGACGGACTTCGGCGAGGAGATACAGAAGCTCTTCGCGGTCTATCCATGCCTGAAGGAGTGCTGCGGGGCCTTCCAGCCCGCCAGCTATCCGGCCATGACCTTTGTCGGCGGCGCACTGTTCGGGACGCTCGCCACGCGCACCTGGTATTCGTTCTACCATGAGCCGGAAAAGGACCGGAGGCTGAACTACGCCGTGTTCATCATCGCCGACCCGGCCAGCTCGAAGAGCTCGATCGGTACGCTCTACAAGAAAGTGCTGGCGCCTATCCTCGCACAGGATGAGGTGTACGACAATCAGGTGAACGCCTACAAGCGGGCCATGAAGGACTTCGACTACAAGGCGAAGAAAGACCGCGACAAGACGGAGCTGACATATCCCGTCACCAAGACCCGCATCCACGGAGCCCGCACGGCCAACAACGTGTTTATCGAGTCGCTGTTTAACAACGTCGAGGCCATCGACGGGAAGCAGATCCACCTGCATCTGTTCACGTTCGACAGCGAGCTGGACTCTGCCACGGCAGCATCGAAGGGAGGCCAGTGGATCGACAAGTCGATGTTTGAACTCAAGGCCTTCCACAATGAGGAAGACGACCAGTACTACCGCAACAAGGACGCCGTGACGGGAAAGTTCCACGTCTATTGGAATTACATCTATACGGGGACTCCGTTCAGCCTGGAAAAGAAGGTCAACCAGCGTAACTTCGGCTCTGGTCTCTACAGCCGTCTGGCCGTACTGCCGCTGCTGAGCGAAAAGTTCAAGATGATACCCCGCATGCGTAAGACCAAGCAGCTAGCCAAGCAGACTGAAACCCTGACGGAATGGGCCTACAGGATGGACAAGGTGAGCGGCGAGCTGCCCATAGACGCGCTGGTAGACGTGGCCTACGACTGGACGGCTGCCGTGATGGAGATGGCCAAGACGACGAACAACCTGGCGATGAGCAACCTCTGCAAGCGCGTGGCTTACTACGGCATCAACGTGGCCGTGCCCTTCATCATCATGCGCCACTGGGACAGTTGGGAGAAGGACAAGTCGCTGCCTATCGACCAGACTGACAAGGACTTCGTGACGCTCATCATGGATATTCAGTACTATGCCCAGAGGCTCTACTTCGGAAGGTATGCCGAGAACTACTTCAAGGAACGTCAAGCAGACTATAACGAAACGGCCATTTCGTCGGAGCGAACCGAGCTGCAGGCCTCTCTGGCCAAGCTGCCCAGCCTTTTCACCAGGAAAGATGTCGAAGACATCATGAAATTGAGCAAGACTACGGCCATCAGGCTTATAAGAAAAATGATACGGGAGAAATTGATCAAGGAGTGTGAGAGAAAAAGAAGTACGAAATCAACTTACTTGAAAACGAATGATGAAAGCAAAAAATAAAGAAAAGAGCAGAGGCTGGCGCCTGAATAATCCGTGCTGCATCCGCAAGGGTGCGACATGGAAGGGGCTGGCCCCGCAACAGAGAGACAAGGATTTCTGCACGTTCATAGCCCCGGTATACGGCTTCCGTGCAGCGGTGATTATCATCTGCAAGACGTACTACGGCAGAAAGCGCGTCACCATCAGGCAGATCATCGAGTCGTGGGCTCCACCCAAGGAGAACGACACAGAGGCCTATGTGGCGCATGTGGCCAAGGCCGTGGGCATCGGCGCCGACATGCTGCTGCCGCGCCCCAAGGCCGAGACGAAGAACGTCTGGGTGCCGCTGATATGGGCCATCGCCCTGCATGAGAACGGCTACGTGCCCAACGGCATGGATGCCGTCATCAAGACAGCCTTCGATATGGTTTTTGACAAAAATATTAAATAATATATTAAAATAATGATGAATGACATTGACGTAGTTATACCCATGGTGTTCCAGGCAGACGAGAACTGGAAGAAAGCCTATCTGGAGGCTGCCCGGCGGGAAGGGCAGCCGTGGAGCGAGTGCCGCTACAGAAGCACGGGGCTGGAAGCGTTGCAGTTAGACCTGATCAGGAAGCACATGCCGTGGGTCAATCGGATCTTCATCCTGCTGGCCATGCCCTCGCAGCGCAGGGACTGGATGATGCAGCCGAATGTGGTCGTGGTGTATCACGACCAGTTCATCCCCAAGGAATACTGCCCTGCATTCTCGTCGTACACCATCGAGATGTTTCTCCACCGGATACCGGGCCTGTCTGACAATTTCATCTATTTCAATGATGATATGTTCCCGGTGAGATACGTCCCACGGCAGACGTTCTTCAGACCCTGCCATGAAGTATTGAACGCGGTGTATCATCCTGTCCTGATAGAACACAATCCGAATACCAACAATTCGTTTTGGAAGGTGTGTTACAACAACTGGATTTTGGCAGATCGGGTGTTAGGAATCGGCTCAACGAACGCCTACCCCTTGTTTGGGCACGGCCCAAACCCGATGTCGAGAAGTACGATTGAACGCTACTTCTGCTTCTATGAGAGCGAAATCAAGAGTAGACTGTCCACCTTCAGGCGTGACTATAACCTCTGTCAGTATCTGTGGCTCTACTATGAACTGCCGTACGCGTTCATCACCTCTGACGCTCCACAGACGAAATATATCTCCAACAAGGCGAATGCTTCGCTGCTGCGGTTTCTGTTGCTCTCGGCAAGGGATGGAGTAGACTTCGATTTCCTTTGCTACAACGACAACAACCCTCTAACTGACGATATGGAGGAATCAGCAGTGATACGTGAATTCTTACTTAGCACTCTTTAATATAAAACAACTGAAAATGAATAAAGAAGAAAATCAAAAGGTAGTGCGCGAGATGAAGGCGCATGACTACATGCTGGCCGAGCTGAACTCAGGAGAGCCAGTGATAACGACCATCCACCACGAAAACGACGATACGGACTTTCGTGTCCTCACGGATGAGGAGTGTATTGGAGTATTCGCCACTTGGCTGAAAAAGAATGGTTACAACAAAAAAGGCATAGGGATCTTTTTAGGTCCTGATCCGAATCTGCCTGTCATTAAGGTGGAGATTATTGAAGATTTTGACAAAGGCATAACATAAGTTGGTTTACTCTAGTTTATAATTTTGTTCTGTTTCATAGTTTTGATTTTCAAACAAGTTCAGCGGTACTTGAAACTCCTGAATGTGCTGGCCTGTGAAGGTCGGCACATTTTCACATGGTCACATGGTCACATATTCACGACGCATTTCCGACATTGTGATAGAAGAAAAGAAACCGCGACGTCATCGGCAGCAGTTATCAGCAGGTAAGGGGTTCGTCGATAGCTGACCTGGACGTGCAGGTGAGGTGGAAGTTTTAGAGTAGGGAGCGGTAGAGGTCGATAACCTGTGAGGCAACATCACGGCCCTCGAACCGGCGAATGTATTCCTGGCTCTTGACGATGCGCTGTTCACGTCCATTTGCCCCGCGAAGAACCCGGCGTATGGCAGCTGCCATAGCCTCTGCATCATCGGGGTCGACATAGAGTGAGTCGGGACCACCAGCCTCTTCAAGGCAGGAACCCGTACATGCCACTACGGGCAATCCGCAATTGATGGCCTCGATGATAGGTATGCCGAAGCCCTCGTATCGGGAAGGATAGACAAATGCCTCAGCCCCGGCATAGAGGGCAGGCAGCTCCTCGTCGGTAATACCGTGGAGAATGCTGACGCGAGGTGTGAGGCCGTTGTCCTCGATATACCGACGAACTACGTCGGTGTACTTTGTAGGTCGTCCTACGACGATGAGGCCGACATCTTCTGGTAGCCAGTGCAGGGCCTTGACTGCGAGCAGTACGTTCTTGCGCTCCTCGATGCTACCCACGCTCAGGATGTAGCGTTTTACACAGGGGGTCAGGAACGAGGTGCAATCGGATTGCACATCGTTCCTGCCCCCCTGTGTAAAGCGAGGTGCGCAGCTCTGATAGATGAGGGATATGCGGGCAGGGTCGACATGCCCCAGTTCGATGATGTCTCGGCGCGTGCATTGGCTGATGGCGATGATATGGTCAGCCTCGCGGAGAGTCTGACGAAACTTCCATGTGTAGATCTTCGTGTCGATCCAGTGATAGTATTCCGGGTGACGGAGGAAGATCAGGTCGTGGATGGTGACCACACTACGGATGCCGCTTTTCCTGATGCCGATGGGCAATTCGCCCGATAGTCCATGGTAGAGTTGAATGCCGTCGCGCCGTAAGTCTTTCACGATTCCCCATGTGCGCCAGAGGCCAGGAGTTTGCCCGGAGTAAAGTCCGGGTTTACTCCGGGCAAAGTGCCAGTTTACTCCGGGCAAAACCTGAGTGCGCAGGTCAGCACGTCCCTCGTCGGGGGCATAGAGGTGCAAGTCGATACCCTCATGCTTGGCCAGGTCGTTGACGAGCGTACGTCCGTAGTTGCCCAGTCCGGTGCCGTTTCTGACGATTCTTTTGGCGTCGTATCCAATTTTCATGTGACAAAGGTACGAATAAGTGAGTGAAAAACCAAATTTATTTGGCTATTTCCGAACGAAAGTACCTTCAGCGGAGCCAAAGACACGAAAAATGGCATGGATAACGTGGATTATCACAGATTTTTTGTACTTTTGCGGTCAAATAGAGTGAAAACGTATGGAGAAAGCAAGTAATGTACTGAGAGACTGTCGTGACAGGGTGGCGTCGCTTCTGAGGAAGCCGTTCTTCCACGACTACCGCA
>CAMNII010000067.1 GCA_946540435.1 uncultured Prevotella sp. | reverse complement strand
GTCAGGGAAACAGAGCCTTCTTTCCCAGAATGTAAATCTCGGCACGCTTCAGCAAGTAGTAGTCAACCATAGGCGCTGCGCCAGCCAGCAGAGCGTTGCGGCATATCATCAGGATTTTGCCGATGTTGTTCTGCCCCTGCCATTGGCCGATGCTGTCCACCTTGTTCGTTTCAATGTTCACCAGTCGCTCCAGTTCCTTCTTCCCCAGATGAGCGTTCTGCCGAGTGATTTCTTCGGTCAGCCTTTTCCGTTCAGCCACCAATGCCTTGTTCCTGCAGCCCCATATGTCGGCAGTACCCTGATTGTCGGTTGTCGTGTTTTCTACTAGTGTCACCTCTTCGGGAATACTCGTCAGCAGTTCGCGGAAGTCCTTGTTGCCCAAGCACTTCTGCCATACGCAGTAGAGCATCCAGTCCAGTCGGAACGTCGCGAAGTCCTCCCTCACCGCCCGCTTGTTAGGCGTCTTCACCCATCGCTTGGCGGCATATCCGCTCTTCGCCGAGCAGAGTTTCTCCTGTATCTGCCGATGCTCCTCGGTGTTGTTCGAGAACTCTCCACACAGATAGAGCCGCTCGCTGTCCTTCCACACGGTGTCCTGACATTCGAACGGGAAGCCCCCGACCATATTCGACAGCCTCAGGTTCATGCCGTGTACGATGTCGTCGACCTTCTTGAACGACCACACCTTCGGTGAAGCCTCATAGCACTCCACGCGGCCTAATACGATTTCTTGCCTGTTCATCATTCTGCTCTTTAACTTCCGACGGCTATTTTCTCATTTCGTTACGTTCGCTTTCAGTATTTCAGCAAAGTGCAGCGCGTCTGCAGGCAGCTGATAGGTCAGCCGCCCCTCGTCGCGCAGTTCCATCAGCAGGCGTCCCAGCAGGTTGGAACCCTCGTAGCAGTTGCCGTTTCGCCTGACGCCATACGACGTGCTTTTCCGTCCCGTTTCGTCTTCCACGATGTAGAGCCCCTTGCTTCTCGCCAGTTCTTGCCTGAAGGCTTCCGACTGCTCGTACTTCGTCTGCAGGCAGAATTTCAGTGCGTCAACAATCATCATTCCCCAGTCCTCGCGCCGCCGGCCCTGTTTCTCCCAGTGCTGCGCCCATTTCTTGTTGTTGCGCCTGTATACATCGGCCACCACCTCTTCCTCCTTGAACTTCATCAGTTGGAAGAGCGTCTCGCAGCACTTGAAATTGATGCCTTCCACGCTGAGTGGCGTCGCAGCCATATTGTGCAGCACCCCCCATTCGTCGGTGGTCTTGCGTATGCAGGCGCATCGGTCGGCCGGGTACGTCTCCCACTTGTAGTAAGCCGGGTAGTACGTCCTGACCATTTCCGACACCTTCATCGGTCTTGCTTCCTGCTCCATCTTCCGCCGCCTAAAAGCTGTCAAGTGCAACTTCCACAGCCGTTCCCTCAATGAGTTGGTGCTTCTCGGAATCCAACTCCACCTTTTCAATGCTCGTAATGCGTATCTTGTCGTTGTTCAGCACCACGCGGTTTGTCAGCCCGTCAGGCTTGGTCTGTGCCTGTGGCCACACGAAGTATTCAAGTCCGATTTCGCTGAAGAACTTGGCGGCAGCCTTCTCAGCCTCAAGGTCGGCACTGCCAGTCAGTTTCTTTACAGTCCCCGTTTTACCCGTCAGGCGGTTGCCCACATACTTGCGGAACAGCTTGCCTACCGCTCTCGCCTCGTCGGGAATCTGTTCGCCAAGCGCGTGTTCTGTACGCTCGATGATGGAAGGGTGCACAGGACGGAGCGAGTGCAGATGGTTGTCGCTCGTCAGGTCAGGAATCTCCAGCGTGTAGACGTAGTAGTCCTTCCTCTCGGGTCGCTTCTTGTTGAAGGCGTAGTGTGCTGCCGACCGATACGACTCCGTCACGTATGTGCCGAAGCCGAACTTAGCCTTTCCGTCGCCCTCTAAGGCGTGAGCCGTGTCAAACTTCTTGAACAGGGCAGTCGTTCCGTGATAGAATATTTCCATAGTGTTTTGTTGATAAGTAGTTTCGATGTCGCAAAATTACTAATATTTTTCTGAATAAGCGTACCGTTATAGGTATAAATTCTATATTTCTATCGTAAGAACAACACATCTTTGCATTGAGAACCAGTCATAAATATAAAACAATGAAGCCAGAAAGATTTTTTTCCAATGAGGTGGCGCGCATCAATATCAATGAGCCAGCCACTGGTATTTTCCCTTATGCGCAATTCAAGATCACGGTCAAGAGCCAGGATGGAAATCTCCCGCGAGTGCATATAGAGTCCGAAGGCTGGCATCTGACGTTTCCCATTGGCAGTGCTCTGCTTGATGATATTCTCAGTCGTGGAAGCAATGATGAGGTGTTCGGCTACATTATCGACAGCTATCCCTTATGGCTCGACCAACCATCGGCCCTCCAGCCCGCCATCACGAATCTCCAGAATGCCCGTGCCACATGGGAGATGTTGCGCCCAATGTCACCCCACTCCTTTGAAAAAGCACTTCCCGTCTTATTCTTGGTTGAGAAAGGGCTGACTGATGCAGGAGACCTTGCCCGGGAATTGAAGGAATTAGTTCCTAATTGCCTGGTGTTGTCGCCCACGCTCGCTAATAATCCTGATGATGACCTGCCGCTCATTGCCTCTCTCTGTCAAGAACACTCCCCAATGCTCGTCATTGGCATTGGCCTCGGGGCCGTGTATGCTGTCAAAATGCACGATTACCGACGAATTTGCATCAACCCCAGCACGCTCTTCATCCCGCGCGTATTCATGAATGCCAGGTCGCTCGACGAGTTGGAAACCCATCTTTTCGACAATCTCTCGGGTGAGAGCCGTCAGCGTTGCTGGACTTTCTTCATCAACAAGCTGCCGTATTCTTTCATGAGAGATACATTTGTGTCACATGCCTTCCCGCATGTCATCGACATTCCTTCCGACGGTCTGGATGCCGCTGCCGCCATCTCGGATTCGGTACTCCCGTATGTCGTGCAACTTCTGACAGGCGTCACCCCCTGATGAAGCCCAAATGCGGTTGAGGATCAATAACCCAGTCGCATTTCCTTCTTCTTGACTTCCCTGAATTTCTTTTCGTTAAACTTATACAGTCTGGCAGCCCTCCATGGGTTGCCCGTTTCTTTAAATTCAGTCTCCTCTATGTATTCCTGTTTCGACATCTTCTTCGCGAAGTTACGCCTGTCGCGTACTCTGTTCGAGCCAAGAGGAGGCATGAGTATCGCTATATAGATGCTCTGCAGTTGGGACATCGTGAATCGCTCGTCAAGCAGTCGGAAGGCTATAGGCTCAAAATGTATGCTTTGCTGCAGCCGTTCGAAGGCCGACTGGATGATTTCCTCATGGTCGAATGCCAACTCAGGCAGTTGGCAGAACTTGTGCCACTGTGCCTCCGCCGCATCGTCGCCGCCCTTTATCTCATTGTACTTCGTCTTGCTCACCAGTGCGTAGAAGGCAATGCTGATGACGCGCTCGCGCGGATCGCGTCCGTCCTTCGAGAACGTCTGAAACTCTATCGGTTCGATTCCGTCAATGCCGGTTTCCTCTTTCAGTTCGCGGCAGATGGCATCTTTGGCCGACTTGTCGGCTTGAGTGATGAATCCTCCAGGCAGCGCCCAGCAGTCAGGATAAGCATCCGATTCCGGACTGCGCTTAATCAGCAACACTGACAGTTCTTCATCTTCGAATCCGAAGATGACAGCATCCACTGTGACGGCTGGGTGCCAGTATCTCGACTCCCACATATTGTTTGCATTCAGTCTCATACGCGCATATATTATATATTGTATCTCTTAGATGTCACAAAGTTACAAACTTTTTCCCAATTATCCAAGTAAAGGAATGTTAAAGTCTTTTTGCTTTGTGTTAACAATACACAAACAGTTTGGAGTGTATTGTCAAAAACTATACCTTTGCGTCAAAATTACAATAAGTATGAAAGCAAGCATCATAAAACAGGTTCAGACGATGACCATTGACGAGCTGAGGACACGTCTCGTCTACTATATGAACAACGACCTGCGCCTCCTGCCCCGCCTCGTCGCCATCGAGGTCAGGGCCAGACAGACAGGGAACACGCGTTGCCGCTACGACGTGCTGCTCATCGACGAAGAGGGTGGGGAGACCCCCGTGAAGTTCCCCGACCGCGGCTCGCGTCTCCTTTATGTCTATACACTCCTCCGTCCGCAAGGCTACCAGCGCCGCACAGCAGAAGCCGACGACTGCCACGCCCTGCGCCAGCTCTACAGCCAGCTCTATTTCAAGGAGGGCGCCGACCTGCTGAAGACCATAGCCAGCACGGGCTTCGACCACTTCTTCAGTCAATGCGTGGCGCAGTCGCGCAAAGCCCTCCGCGAGGCATCGCCGCTGGCTGCCGACTTCGCTATCGACCGTCCGCAAGCCCACGGCGGCAAGGTGCTCATACCCTTCGTCGCAAGAGGAGGCAACGTCATCATCGACGCATCACTTCGCAGCAATAGTCATAACTCTAAAAATCCTTACACGTATGTATCAGAATGGTAAAAACATCAGTTTCACCGACCGCAGCGTCGGCAGTGTCAACAGTTTCCTCAACTCCGTCAGCAAGTCGGAGCCGCTCACCGACGAGCAGGAGTACGCCCTTTGGCTCCGCATACGCCAGGGCGACAGGCAGGCTCGCGACCAGCTCATCTCGGCCAACCTGCGCTACGTCGTCGCCGTGGCCAAGCGGTATGTCCCGTCTGGAACGCCCCTCGAAGACCTCATCATGGCCGGTTGCGAAGGCATCGTGAAGGCGGCCGACAGGTTCGATGCAACACGCGGCTGCCGCTTCATCACCTTCGCCACCTGGAGCATCGAGAGCGAAATCCACAAAGCAGCCTACGACTACCTCCGCCACGACGTCGCGTCGCTCGATGCCCCTCTCTGTTCCGACGACGAAGATTCCTCGACCCTCGGCGACCTTCTGGAAACCACTTCCGCGAAGGCTCCCGACTGGGACCTCCACTACAACGACGCAGTCAGTCGCCTCTGCCAGCACGCCGACCAGCGGTTGTGCGGGGCTGGAGCCCTGGTCGTCGACCTTCACCAAATGCTCTGGCAAGGCTACTCCACATCCGACTTTGCCCGCAAGCACCATCT
>CAMNII010000066.1 GCA_946540435.1 uncultured Prevotella sp. | reverse complement strand
GAGGCGGCCTGGAGGACTTGGTTGAGGTTGTTGATGGCGCTGTCGATGGCTGCGACGTCGGCATTCTTATGGGCGTCCTTCAAGGTCTGGAGGGCACTCTCGATGGCGGGTTTCTGGTCGGCCGGGATCTTGTCGCCGTTGTCCTTGAGGAAGTTCTCTGTGGTGAAGATCATCGAGTCGGCCTGGTTGAGCTTGTCGACGCGGTCGCGCTCGGCCTTGTCGGCGGCGGCGTTCTGCTCGGCCTCAGCCTTCATGCGCTCAATTTCTTCCTTCGAGAGGCCTGAGGAGGCTTCGATGCGGATGGCCTGTTCCTTGCCTGTTGCCTTGTCCTTGGCGGATACGTTGAGGATACCGTTGGCATCGATGTCGAAGGTGACTTCGATCTGCGGTACGCCGCGGCGTGCGGGTGCGATGCCTTCGAGGTTGAACTGTCCGATGGACTTATTCTGTGCGGCCATGGGGCGCTCGCCCTGAAGGACGTGGATGGTGACGGCTGTCTGGTTGTCGACGGCTGTCGAGAATACCTCGCTCTTCTTGCAGGGGATGGTGGTGTTGGACTCGATGAGCTTGGTCATCACGCCGCCCATGGTCTCGATGCCGAGGGTCAGCGGTGTGACGTCGAGGAGTACGATGTCGCCTACGCCGCCTTCCTTGTTGAGGATGGCACCCTGGATGGCAGCGCCTACGGCTACTACTTCATCGGGGTTGACGCCCTTGGAGGGTTCTTTTCCGAAGTAGTTCTTGACGAGGGTCTGTACGGCGGGGATACGTGTCGATCCGCCAACGAGGATGACTTCGTCGATGTCGCTGTTGGAGAGCTTGGCATCGCGCATGGCGTTCTGGCAGGGCACGAGGCATGCCTGGATGAGTGCGTGTGCGAGCTGTTCGAACTGTGCGCGTGTGAGTGTCTTGACGAGGTGCTTGGGCACGCCGCCTTCTGCTGAGATATAGGGCAGGTTGATTTCTGTCGATGTGGATGAAGATAGTTCAATCTTTGCCTTTTCTGCGGCTTCCTTGAGTCGCTGCATGGCCATCGGGTCTTTGGAGAGGTCGATGCCTTCGTCGGCCTTGAATCCGCTGACGAGCCAGTCGATGATGACCTGGTCGAAGTCGTCGCCGCCGAGGTGTGTGTCGCCATTGGTGGAGAGCACTTCGAAGACGCCGCCGCCGAACTCCAGGATGGAGATATCGAAGGTACCGCCGCCGAGGTCGAAGACGGCAATCTTCATGTCTTTGTTAGCCTTGTCGACGCCATAGGCCAGTGCGGCTGCGGTAGGCTCGTTGACGATACGCTGGACGTTGAGTCCTGCGATCTGTCCGGCTTCCTTGGTAGCCTGACGCTGTGAGTCGGAGAAGTAGGCGGGCACGGTGATGACGGCATCGGTGACTTCCTGTCCGAGGTAGTCCTCGGCGGTTTTCTTCATTTTCTGGAGCACCATGGCGCTGATTTCCTGCGGGGTGTACTTGCGTCCGTCGATGTCGACGCGTGGCACGCCACCTTCGTTAACTACTGTATAAGGTACGCGCGTGGCTTCTTTCTCGGCCTGTGCGTAGGTTTCACCCATGAAGCGTTTGATAGAGTAGACGGTGTTCTTCGGGTTGGTGATGGCCTGACGCTTTGCCGGGTCGCCTACCTTACGTTCTCCGTCTTTTACGAATCCAACGACGGAAGGTGTCGTGCGTTTGCCTTCGCTGTTGGCGATTACTACGGGCTCGTTGCCTTCGAAAACGGCTACGCAGCTGTTTGTAGTTCCTAAGTCAATTCCAATAATCTTTCCCATAATACTTATTATTTTATTTGTTATTTATTCATTTTCTGTTGGATGTAAGTATCCGGGAAGAGATAAACAAAAGCTGTGCCAACTGACAGGATGCTTTTTGTTTGGCATGTTTTTCTGTCATTTTGGCACAGCTGTTGTGTGGGCTTTGCAGTCTTTGGCGCGTAGCCCGTGTATGCGGCGACCTATTGTCTGTCGCAGATGGCCTGCATGATTTGGGCTTCTATCTCCTCGGCGAGTTCGGGGTTGTCGAGGAGTGCCTGTTTGGTGGCGTCGCGTCCTTGTCCGATCTTGGTGTTGTCGTAGGAGAACCATGAGCCTGACTTCTTGATGATGTCGTACTCAACGCCGAGGTCAACGATTTCGCCTACTTTGGAGATGCCTTCTCCGAAGGTGATTTCGAATTCAGCCTTGCGGAATGGCGGTGCCACCTTGTTCTTGACAACTTTTACGCGTACGAGGTTGCCCAGCACCTGGTCGCCGTCCTTGATGGCGCTGACCTTCCGGATGTCGAGGCGCACGGAGGCGTAGAATTTCAGTGCGTTGCCGCCGGTTGTTGTCTCGGGGTTTCCGAACATCACGCCAATTTTCTCGCGCAGCTGGTTGATGAAGATGCAGGTGGTGTTGGTCTTGGCCACGGTGCCGGTGAGTTTGCGGAGGGCCTGGCTCATCAGTCGTGCCTGCAGTCCTACGACGTTGTCGCCCATGTCGCCTTCTATTTCCTTCTTGGGTGTGAGTGCTGCCACGGAGTCGATGACGACGATGTCGATGGCCGCTGATCGGATGAGTTGGTCGGCGATTTCGAGCGCCTGTTCGCCGTTGTCGGGTTGTGAGATCCAGAGGTTGTCGACGTCGACGCCGAGTTTCTGTGCATAGAAGCGGTCGAAGGCGTGCTCGGCATCGATGAAGGCTGCGATGCCTCCTGCCTTTTGTGCTTCTGCGATGGCATGTATGGCCAGTGTTGTCTTTCCCGATGACTCGGGTCCATAGATTTCGATGATGCGTCCCTTGGGGTATCCGCCGACGCCGAGTGCGGCATTCAGTCCGATACTGCCGGTGGGTATCACATCGACGTTTTCTATACTTTCGTCGCCCATGCGCATGATGGTGCCTTTTCCGAAGTCTTTCTCGATCTTCTGCATGGCAGCCTGCAGCGCTTTCAGTTTCTCGCTCTGTGGGTTCTGAGCCTCAGTTTCTTCTTTCTTTGCCATAGCTGTTGTTGTATTGTTTGTTAATGTTTTTACGATGTTTCTGTCAGTGTTGTTGTGGTGTTTTGTCCGTGTACAAAATTACAATAAATCCGTCTACTGGCAAAACAAACGCCGTTGAAAGTTTCTATTTTTTAGTGTTTATTTATAATTCAGAGGGGTTTGCGGTGGTGGTTGTGAAGAAATTTTTCACAAGCAGGCAGAAAAAAGGTCGTCGGGTGTTGTTAATTTCTTCCGTTATCATTTCTGTGTGTGGATGTTTTTGTGTAAATTTGCATCGTCATGAGATATGTGGATGTGATACTGCCGTTGCCCCTTGAGGGTGTGTTCACCTATGGCGTGCCCGAGGAATGGGCCGGCAGGGTGGCTGTGGGCATGCGTGTGCAGGTGCCGCTGGGTGTGCGCAATACCTATACGGCCATGGTGTCGGCGGTCTACGACGAGTGCCCGCCGCGCACGACTGCCGACGGCAAGGCTGTCGACATCCGTAATATCGTTGGCATGCCCGATGACAGTCCCGTATTGTTACCCTCGCAGCTACGGCTGTGGCAGTGGATTGCCGACTACTACCTGTCGCCCCTTGGCGACGTGTACAAGGCGGCTCTGCCTGCGGGTCTGAAGCAGGAGGATGGCTATCGTCCGCGTACGGAGACGTATATCCGGCTGACGGAACCCTTCCGCACCGAGCGTGCCATGCATGTCGCCCTCGACATGCTCGGCCGTGCCCGTTCGCAGCAGCATGCCCTGTCCGTCTACCTGTCGCTGGCCCTGTCCGACCCCGATGCTGCCGACCCCGTCTTTGCGGAGGTGACGCGCGAGGAGCTGATGAACGAGTCGCAGGCCTCGGCAGCCGTTGTCAAGGCTCTCGTCGACCGCCATATCCTGGAAGTCTATGAGAAGGAGGTCGGCCGCCTGGACCATGGTGCAGTGCCTGCGCGGGAGCCGCTGAAGGCTCTCTCGGCAGCTCAGGAAGATGCGTATAACCGCATCCAGATGCAGTTTCTGCAGAAGCGTGTGGTGTTGCTTCATGGTGTCACGTCGAGCGGCAAGACAGAAATCTATATCCACCTCATCCAAAAGACCATCGACGAAGGCAAGCAGGTGCTCTACCTGCTGCCGGAGATAGCGCTGACGGTGCAGATGATGGACCGTCTGCGCCGTGTCTTCGGTCGGAGGCTGGGCATCTACCACTCCCGCTATAGCGATGCCGAGCGTGTGGAGATCTGGCAGAAGCAGCTCTCCGACCATCCCTACGACGTCATCCTCGGTGCGCGTTCGGCCGTCTTCCTGCCGTTCCGCAGGCTGGGGCTGGTCATCGTCGACGAGGAACATGAGACGTCGTTCAAGCAGCAGGACCCTGCCCCCCGCTATCATGCCCGCTCGGTAGCCACCGTCATGGCGCAGATGGCCGATGCGAAGGTGCTGCTCGGCACGGCGACGCCCTCTGCCGAGTCGATGTTCAATGCCCGTCAGGGGAAATACGGGTATGTCAGTCTGACCACCCGCTATCGGGATGTGCAGATGCCCGAGATACAGGTCGTTGACGTGAAAGACCTGCGTCGCCGTAAGATGATGCCCGGCCCGTTGTCGCCGCCCCTCATCGCCGCCATGCGTCGGGCGCTCGAGAACAAGCAGCAGGTCATCCTCTTCCAGAACCGCCGCGGCTTTGCCCCGATGGTGGAGTGCCGTGTGTGCGGATGGGTGCCCCACTGCCAGAACTGCGACGTGTCACTCACGCTGCATAAGAACATGAACCAGCTCACCTGCCACTACTGCGGCTATACCTATGCCGTCCCTGCCACCTGCCCCTGCTGCGGCAGCAACGACCTGCGGGGACGCGGCTACGGCACGGAGAAGGTCGAAGATGCCGTTCGCGAACTCTTTCCCGATGCCCGCATCGCCCGAATGGACCTCGATACCACCCGCACGCGGAATGCCTACGAGCGCATCATCAGCGAGTTCTCCGCCGGACATACGAATGTGCTCATCGGCACGCAGATGGTCTCCAAGGGTCTTGACTTCGACCGTGTGGCTGTGGTGGGCATCCTCGATGCCGACACCATGCTCAACTATCCCGACTTCCGGGCCTATGAGCATGCGTTCACCATGATGGCACAGGTGAGCGGACGTGCCGGTCGACGCGGTGAGCGCGGACTGGTGATGCTGCAGACCCGCAACGTCGACCAGCCCGTCATCCGGCAGGTGGTAGGCAACGACTACGATGCCTTCTATGCCGACCTGATGGAAGAGCGTGAAGCCTTTCGCTATCCGCCGTTCTATCATCTCGTCTATGTCAACCTGCGCCATGCCAAGGAGCCACTTGTCGAGAGTGCAGCCATCTATATGGGCAGTCTGCTGCGCCAGCAGCTGGGCAACCAGCGCGTCCTGGGTCCCGACAAACCTGCCGTGGCCCGTGTGAAAGCCCTCCACCTTCGCAAGCTGGTGCTGAAACTCGAACACGGCATCGATCTCGCCCGCGTGCGTCAGTGCCTGCGCGGCGTCCAGCAGCA
>CAMNII010000065.1 GCA_946540435.1 uncultured Prevotella sp. | reverse complement strand
TCGCCTTTGGCATCCTCGAAGGTAACCTTACCTGCCATGCTCGAAGTCGTGATTTGTGCCATGATGGTCAGCGTTGATGTCAACATCAGAACCACCAGAAACAGCATTCTTTTTTTCATAGAATTGAAAACTTTATAATTAATTAATGTGAATTTTGCTGCAAAAGTAACTAAAAAAAATCAAACCTACGTTATAAAATCAGAAAAACTTACCTTTGTCATACATCTTTTTGTCGTGCCCCATTCGTGCCTCAACGACATTGACTACGTAGTCGCCCAATTTTTCACACTCGTTGATGATATCCATGTATATCGTTCCAACAGCATAGGTATAGGCATGGTTGTTGATGTCGTTGATGTTTTGTGACTTCAGCTGATTACGGTAGTTGTTGATTTCGTGCTCGATATTGAACGAGCGATTCACATCGTAGGCTTCCTTACGGCCGCCCATCAGGGCATTCATCTGACTAAGGGCCTGGTCGGTCAGTTCCATCATCTGATGGATATGCTCATACTGTTTCTCATTGAAATGGTCTTGTTTGCCCTGGACCTTGCGATTAATCGTACGGGCGATGTGGTAGCAGGAGTCACCGATGGACTCCAGTTCCGATATCTCACGGAGCATGGCGCGTATCTTCGCCTTCGTATCATCCGACAAGTGGGCATCGCTCACCTGGTCCAAATACTTGGCAATCTCTATTTCCATATTGTCGGAAATGCCCTCATATTTCTCGATGCGGGCGTACTGCTGGGCAAACTGCTGCTCGTTCTTTTCCGTCAGCAGTTCGCGCACCATGCCGAACATGCGTTGCATGCGGTTGGAGAACGAACGGATTTCCTTCTGTGCCTCCAGCACGGAGAGTTCCGGGGTTTTCATGATACCCGACTGGATGAAGTGCAGACGGAATTCCTCTTCTTCGTCCACACTCTTGGGCTGAACGACCCAACAGACAAAGCGCTCTATATACTGCGCAAATCCTATCAGCAACAGGGTGTTCGCCACATTGAAGGACGTATGGAAGGCTGCCAGCACCACTGCCGTATGAAGGGCAAAGCCGGGGTCTGTGTACGACATCTGCGGGTCGTAGTCCACCAATTGGCATACCAGTCCGAAGAAAGGCCTGAGCAAGATTAGCGCCCATGTCACGCCCACGGCATTTACCACGAAGTGGGCAAAGGCCGCCCGTCGTGCCTGTACGTTGGCGGTAGCAGCGGCAATATTGGCGGTAATGGTGGTACCCACATTCTGCCCCAGCACCAGCATGATGCCCGGTTCGATGTGGAGCACACCTGTAGCACAAAGTGTCATCGTCATCGCCATGATAGCGGCCGACGACTGTACGCAGAACGTCAGCGTGATACCTATCAGGAGGAAGAACAGCGAGTTCCAGAAATGCGTCTCGTTAAGTCCTTCGAATGACTGGATGAGTGCCGCATGGGCCGCTGCGTCCTCCATCAGTCCGAATCCCGTACTTGTCAGCGTACTCAGTCCCAGGAAGAGGAAAGCCAGTCCGAACAGGAAATCTCCCATGGTGCGCCGGCTCTTCATGTATATCAGCACGATGCCCAGGAAGAAAGCAGGATAGATAACCACCGCCATGTTAAAAGCAAAGCCCAACGACATCATCCACGCCGTGATGGTCGTACCGATATGGGCACCCATGATGACGGCCACAGCCTGCAACAGCGTGAGCAGTCCGGCATTGACAAACGAGACTGTCATCAGGGCCGTTGCCGTCGAACTCTGTACAGTAGCGGTAACTATGATACCGGCTATCATGCTTGTAAAACGATTGGAAGTCATGGTTGCCAGCACATGACGTAACTGCGGACCTGCCATCTTCTGCAGCGCCTCGCTCATCGACTTCATGCCGAACATCAGCAGCGCCAATGACCCCAAGAGTCGGAAAATCACCCAAAAAGACATAGAATTCTGTAATTTATTACTTTAAAATAGTTATTTATCCGAGATTATTCGTACATTTGCACCAACTCAAAACTAATGTTTTATGGAACAACAAGTCATAATCCGCTGCAAAAATAACAAAAAAACTCTAAAAGTAGCTATTGGCAGCACACTTTCTGATATTTTTTCCCAATCTGGCCTGAAAATGGACTACGGCCCTATCAATGCCAAGGTGAACAACAAGGTTGAAGGATTGCACTACCGTGTCTACAACCAAAAGGACGTTGAATTCCTCGACCTGCACGATGCTTCCGCTGTCCGTACCTATACGCGGACGCTCTTCTTCGTGCTGAACAAGGCGGCTCACGACCTTTGGCCCGACTGTACCGTCATCATCGATATTCCCGTCAGCAACGGCTACTACGTCGACTTGCGACTGGACCGTCCCGTCACACCCGACGACGTCAATGCTCTTCGCAGCCGCATGCAGCAAATCATCGACGCCAACATTCCTATCCACCGCCACGAGACCACCACGGAGGAGGCCATCCGCATGTTCAGCGAGTCGCGTTCTTTCTCCAAGGTCAAGCTGCTCGAGGGCATCGGGTCACTCTATACGACCTTCTACGACATTGACGGCTATCTGGACTATTACTACGGTGCCCTGCTCACGTCTACCGGACAAATCACGCTCTTCGGCCTGGAATACTACTACGACAGCGTACTGCTGCGCATCCCGTCGCAGGAAGATCCCTCCAAGCTTGGAGCCTTTGTGCGCCAGGACAAGATGTTCGAAATCTTCAAGGAGCACCATCGCTGGCAAAGCATCCTCGGCATGCGCACCGTAGGCGACCTGAACCGTGCCATCACCGAGGGACATACCAACCAGCTCATCCAAATCAGTGAAGCCTTGCAGGAGAAGAAAATCTCCCAGATTGCCGACCAGATAGCACGCCAGAAGGGCATTAAGCTGGTGCTCATCGCCGGACCCTCATCCAGCGGAAAGACCACGACCTGCAAACGACTCAGCGTGCAGCTGGCCGTCAATGGCATCAAGCCTGTCGGCATCTCGCTCGACGACTATTTCCTGAACCGCGAGGAAACCCCACGCGACGAAAGCGGCGACTATGACTTCGAACACCTGCACGCCCTGAACATCCCCCTGCTCAACGAACAGCTCAACGCCCTCTTCCGCGGCGACGAGGTGGAACTTCCCCGCTACAATTTCCAGAAAGGCAAGAGCGAGTGGAGCGGCAAGCGACTGAAATTGAAAGGCAACGAGGTGCTGGTCGTTGAAGGCATCCACGCCCTCAACCCCGAGCTGACTGCCGACATTCCCAACGAACAGGTCTTCCGCGTCTATGCGTCAGCACTGACCACCATCCTGCTCGACAACCACAACTACATCCCCACCACCGACAACCGACTGCTACGCCGCATCATCCGCGACAACAAGTACCGTGGCGTTTCCGCCCAGGAGACCATCCGCCGGTGGCCTTCCGTCCGCAAGGGTGAGAATCGCTGGATATTCCCCTTCCAGGAAAATGCCGACGCCATGTTCAATTCCGCCATGCTCTTCGAACTGGCCGTCATCAAGCGACAGGCCGACCCGCTGCTTGAACAGGTGCCGGAGAACTGTCCTGAGTATGCAGAAGCCTACCGGCTGCGCAAGTTCCTCAAATACATCAAACCCATCTCCGAAGACCAGATACCGCCCACATCCCTGCTTCGCGAATTCTTGGGCGGCTCGTCGTTCGAGTACTAAGCGCCCTCTCTCTTCTGTATAAAAATGCAAGAACGGAATAATAATACAGCCCATTCTTGCATTTTTATCGTTTTTTATTTGGTTATTACATTGAAAATTACGACCTTTGCAATCGTTTTTCAAAAACTCATACATATTAGATATATTATGGCTGAAAAATTAGAAGCAAAAGAACTGGAACAGGTTGTTGTCCGGTTCTCTGGTGACTCCGGCGACGGTATGCAGTTGGCCGGAAACATCTTTTCTACGGTATCAGCTACCGTAGGTAACGGTATCTCAACATTCCCCGACTATCCTGCCGACATCCGCGCCCCGCAAGGCTCGCTGACGGGTGTCTCAGGTTTCCAGGTACACATCGGTGCCGGCAAGGTATACACGCCGGGCGACCTGTGTGACGTGCTGGTGGCTATGAATGCGGCAGCGTTGAAGACGCAGCTGAAGTATGCCAAGCCGCAGGCTACCATCATCATCGACACCGACTCCTTCGGTCCCAAGGACCTCGAGAAGGCACAATTCCAGAGCGACGACTACCTGGGCGAACTGGGTGTCGACCCCGACCGCGTCATCCAGTGCCCGCTGACCACGATGGTCAAGGACTGTCTGGCAGACACCGGCATGGACAACAAGGCCATCCTCAAATGCCGTAACATGTTTGCCCTCGGTCTGGTTTGCTGGTTGTTCGACCGCGACCTGTCGCTGGTGGCCAACTTCCTGAAAGAGAAATTTGCCAAGAAGCCTGCCATTGCCGAGAACAATATCAAGGTGGTACAGGCTGGTTACGACTACGGACACAACACCCACTCCTCGGCTGTCAACGTCTATCGCATCGAGTCGAAGCACAAGGAGCCGGGCCGTTATATGGACATCACCGGTAACAAGGCAACAGCTTACGGTTTCATTGCTGCTGCCGAGAAAGCTGGTCTGAAGCTTTACCTGGGTTCCTACCCCATCACCCCTGCTACCGACGTGCTCCACGAGTTGTCGAAGCACAAGTCGCTGGGTGTGACCACCGTTCAGTGTGAAGACGAGATCAGCGGTGCAGCCTCTGCCCTCGGTGCCTCGTTTGCCGGTGCACTGGCCGTCACTTCCACCTCTGGTCCTGGCATCTGCCTGAAGTCAGAGGCCATGAACCTGGCCGTCATCATGGAGCTGCCCCTGGTCATCCTCGACGTACAGCGCGGCGGTCCTGCCACAGGTCTGCCCACCAAGTCGGAACAGACCGACCTGCTGCAGGTGCTCTTCGGCCGCAACGGTGAGAGTCCCATGCCCGTGCTGGCAGCCACAAGTCCTGCCGACTGCTTCGATGCTGCCTACCAGGCTTGTAAGATAGCCCTTGAGCACATGACACCCGTCGTGCTGCTCACCGATGCCTATATCGCCAACGGCTCCGGTGCGTTTAAGTTGCCGGAGATAGCCAAGTTGGATGCCATCCAGCCTCCTTATGTTCCTGAGGAACTGAAAGGCAAGTGGACTCCCTACATGCGCGCCGAGAACGGTACCCGCTACTGGGCCGTACCGGGTCGCGAGGGCTTCACCCACATCCTGGGTGGTTTGGAGAAGGACTCCGAGACGGGTGCTATCTCGACCAATCCCGAGAACCACGACCTGATGACGCGTCTGCGCCAGCAGAAGATTGCCAACATCCAGGTGCCCGACCTTGAGGTCATCGGCGACAAGGATGATGCCGACCTGCTCGTTGTGGGCTTTGGCTCTACATACGGTCACCTACACTCGGCTATGGACGAACTCCGTGCCAAGGGCTACAAGGTGGCTCAGGCTCAGTTCAAGTATCTGAACCCGCTGCCCAAGAACACAGCCGAAGTGCTCTCTAAATATAAGAAGGTCGTTGTGGCTGAGCAGAACATGGGTCAGCTGGCTGCCTACCTCCGCATGAAGGTCGACAACTTCGTACCCTTCCAGTTCAACCAAGTCAAGGGCCAACCCTTCGTGGTTGAGGAGTTAGTGACGGCATTCGAAGAGATAGTAAAGAAGTAATATAACGACTACGAATTATACGAATTAAACGAATTATTTTATGCCTCAGTTGAATCGTCCAGTCAGCATAACATTTCCCCAGGA
>CAMNII010000064.1 GCA_946540435.1 uncultured Prevotella sp. | reverse complement strand
GTCGTCGGGATCCAGACCCAGCGTGTAGTTCTTACAGCCGTCAGACTCTGCGGGCAGTTCAAAGTCTTTGACGTTGGCATGCAGCATGTTGCTGCCCACGGCAGCGGCACCGGTCGTCACGGTCAGCGTGACGTTGTCCTTGCCTTCGCCGAAGAGTACGACACCGGTGTTGGCCGGAATGTCAGTACCCACATCTTCGAGACGGATGTATCCTGGTGTGGCCGACTCTACGGCACGGTAGGCTTTCACACCGTCGGTGGTGATGGCATAGTCCTTCACACCGCTGAACGTAGCATAGCCGTTGGTGAGGGTGCGGTTCACATCACCGTAGGTAGCCTCAAGCGAGCAGTCGAAATATGCGCCACCGAAGTTCTGCTCGACGTAGACGGCGAGCACGTTTTTACCTTCTACAAGCAGGGAGGTCGGAACATCGATGACTCTCCAGTCGTTTTCACCCTTGGTCCAGCCTAGCTCCTCGACAACCTGCGTGCCGTTGACAAACACTTTGTAGTCGTCATCGTGAACGGCCTTCAACGTGAGCTTGGTGATGGCCGAAGGAGCGTCGACCTCGAAGGTACGGCGGAACCAGAAGGTGTTATATTCGGCCATCCAACGCGTCTTATAAGGTCCAAATGTTCCGACAGGCAGCAACAACTCGTCCCATGCCGAGTCGTCAAAGCTGGCCGTGTTCCAGCCTGCCTCGATGTCAACGGTATTATCCGAACCAACCATGTGGCGGAACTTTGCCGTGTAGGGATTCGTAGCGCCATTATAGAGGAGCACGGGTTCTGCTAATTTTTCACCGCACACGGTGCAGACTCCGTTTTCATAGTTGTGGGCTGCCAACGGCAGTTCCTCGGTCTTCAGGGCATGACAGTCGGTGCACTCCCACTGGTTCTTTCCTGCCTTGGTGCAGGTAGAGGCCGTCACGCTGACATCGCCCCAGGTGTGTGCCTGCTCGTTGATCCAGAACTCACCGATCTGGAAGCCACCATCGAATTGGTCGCATGACAGCTTGAAGAATTTGTATTCTACGGCACCATTCACGGTGAACACCGTTTCTTCCCTGTTGGAAGTTTTAGCCTTGTAATTCTGGGTCTGTTCGTCGATGGTCGTCCAAGTCAGATTGTCGTTGGAACCTTCAAGTTTCCAGCTGCGCGGGGTGCGTCCGACGTAGCCGTAGGTGTCGCTACCAGTGACTATCGAATACTGCTTCACGGCCACGGGCTCGCTGGCGATAAGGATAGCCCATGCATCAGCGACGTCAGATGTTCCGAACTTCGTTCTGGCATCGTTATCAACAAGGGCAGACACCGGGGAGTCGCCCCAGCTGTTGCCACCTGTTATGACGGCATAGCCCACGCTGTTGGCATCATGGCGTACGTAGTTGGGCTCTGAGACGGTCAGTTCATAGGAGGCAGTCCAGCCGTTGTCGGCGTCAGTCGTAGCAGTGATGACGACCTTACCAGCCTTAACACCTTCCACGGTACCATCGGCTGTAACCGTAGCGATAGTTGGATCGGCAGAAGACCAGTTGAAATCTGCCTCTCCGAGGGTATTAACATTGGGCAGATACTTAGCCGTGGCACCAACGATGACGATGCGTGTGTCTTCTGCAAAGTAGAGGTATTTCTGGTCGTCAAGAGTCTTGAAGTCGTACCCTTGGTAACTGCCTTGCACAGGCTGTACGAACATTTTATAGTTGCTATCATAGTAGCCTACGGCACCATCGTGGCGCATGACCGGCTGGAAGTCCATCACCGTTACGCCGTTCTCCTTCAGCGTAGCATAGTAAATGCGTCCTCTGAAAGCCTGATCCCATTCGGGGTTGGCAAAGAGAGAAATTCTACGGGTAGAAGGATAAAACTCAGTTCGACCGGTCGTCACCATAGCGTTATCGTTGACGATAAGGCCGGCGAGCGATGCCTTCACTGTGATGTCCTGATTATGGCCCGGATAGTCGGCAAAATTGTCCTCGCGGAAGCCGCCGACAAAGTATCCGAACTTAGTCTGGTTGCCATTCTGATAGAGCGAGATGCCGGTACCTGCATCTGAGCCGTTACGGCCTGAGAAGATAGCACGCCAATCTCCGCCAGAATAGCTCTGGAATTTCACGTCGACTTCAGTGTTCTTGTTGGCGATGTAAGGCAGTGTGAAAGTGTTGGCGCGAGCCTGCGTTTTTCCTTCGATGTAAGCGAGCGGCGTGTAGAAGTTGGGATCGTCCACAACATACTCTAACGTAGCCGTATAGGTCTCAGGAAGTCCTATACGCTCTACAAGAAGGTTGTCGAAGTGGAATTTGTATTCGGGAGCATCGTCCACAACGCCGAAGTTTATGGCAATAGTTTCTTCCGTGGCATCGGCAATGAAGGAAATCGAATAAGGCTCGTCAGTTACAGCTGCCTTTGGCAGATGAACAAAGCCGAGTACTTGATCGTTGACAACGGTGGGATAGTAATCGTTTTGGGGGAAATCCCAGTTGTTGGTCACAAAGACGGGAAGTGCTGCCCAAGCGCCATCGTTCCATGATTTCCAACCTTCTGATGTGAAGTTGAAGGAGAAACGATAGTTATCGCCGATTGTGAGCCCGGTTATCTTGACTTGATAAGGTTCCCAACCTCCTTCGCCTTTATAAGGGTTGAAGAAGTTGTCGTTTCCATCGTTCTCGATGTTGTCGTAGGTGGTTCCATAGCCGAAGCGACAAGTCCAGTTGTTCATGTTCTGGTAGTTGGTATCGGCAATCGGCTGACCTGCAGCAGAACCGCGATCGGTCCACTCTCCACCAGTAAACTTGTACTCATGGTTGTCGGTAGAGAGAATGACTAACTTTCCCTCATAAGTGGTTGTAGTGTTAAGAGCGTCAACATTTACAAGTACACCATACTCTTCATACTTCTCTGCAGAATTGCGTACAAAGTACTTCTTTGTCGGTAGATCATACACATACGGTTCCGACCCCGTGTATGTGTTGACATCCTGCACCACTACAGCTTGGATGTCTGCGGCACTTGCGGAAGAAAACAACCCTCCCACCATAAGGCCGAAGAAAAACATAAGAATTTTTTTCATACTTTCTTTTGTTTAGCTTAAATAATTTTGGTTAAAAAATAGCAAGATTAAGGTTCGTATATTTATTGTACAAAAGTACGAATTAAATGAAAAAGTAATTTAAGACTCTTTTACAATTAATCACATTTAACCAAATCGGGGGAGGGGTATTTAAAGTATTTTAAGTTAAAATACGAAAATCCTTCCACTATAGTATGATTCGGATACTATTCCCGATAACCATGAATCTTTTCCCAAAATAACGACAACTATATCATTACTTTTTGCACCTTTAACCTTTCGGACTGTTTTTCATCCCTTTTCCGTTGAATATTGTCAATAAAAAGCAAAAAAACATTTTCCTTTCTCTTTTCTCATTTTATTTTGTACCTTTGCAGAGACAACAAATAACTGAGAACACATGAGACGCGTAGCTACCTTCCTTTTGGCAATGATGGCGGTTGCCACGACAGAGGGCCAGACCACCACACAGCGTCGGGCCACGCCCGACCGGCAACAATTGCAACAATCCTTTGGCACTGCCGATGAGCAGGCATTCCTGCAGCCCGAGGGCATCTTCTACCCCGAGACCTGGTTTCACTTCCTCAACGGCAGCATACGCCGCGAGGGTATCACACAGGACCTCGAGGCCATCGCCGCCTCAGGGATACAGGGCGTGCAGTTCTTCCACGGACAGGTGGGAAACCCCGCCGACTGGCCCGGCACGGAGGAGCATATCGAGTGCCTCAGCCCGAAATGGGAGGAGCTGGTGCGCCACACTGCCGACGAGGCCCACCGCCTCGGTCTGCGCTTCAGTCTGCAGACGTGTCCGGGATGGGCGACGAGCGGCGGTCCGTGGATCAAACCTGAGCAGGCCATGCGCCACCTGAGCTACACACAGGCCTCCGTCACGGGAGGCAGCATGGTGGACATCGTCCTGCCCACCAACCAGAAGGAGGCATGGCGCGACTGGCGCGACATCGCCGTCCTCGCCTTCCCCACCCCGCAAGGCGACACGCCGGGCTACTGCCAGGCAGCGACGGTCGACGCCGCTGACCACCAGGACGACTGGCTGCGACTGCTCAACGGCGAAGAGAAAGCGAAGGTGAGCCTAAAGCCCACCACCGCAGACAAGCCACACCGCCTGTGCGTCACGCTGAGCGGCGACGCCACGCCACGCTCCATCATCTTCAACGGCATCGATGCCTTCAACCACGAGTTCGGCGTGCAGCCAGACATCCATCTGCGCGTCAGCCAACAGCCAACAGTCAACAGCCAACAGCCATTAACGCTCCTCGACACCGACTTCCCACGTGCCAACTGGCAGGACTCCGAGCGGACGATGACGTTCGCCCTGCCCGACCACCCGACGGCAGGGGTATATATCATCGAGATTGTCAACCGTCACCCGATGAACATCTCACGGATGCGCCTGTCGTCACAGGTGCGCGGACATAACTGGGAGATGGAGGCCGGATGGACCTCGCGCACGCTGCTACCGCTGCCCGCCGGCATGAACGACGACGGCAGCGGCTTCATCGACCGCCGGGACATCATCGACATCTCCGACAGGATGACACCCGACGGACACCTGCGCTGGCAGGCACCGGCAGGGCAGTGGACCATCCTCCGCATCGGCCACGTGAACACCGGACGGCGCAACGGGCCGGCACCAGCGGAGGCTACCGGATGGGAGGTGAACAAGCTCGACACGGCATTCGTCAGCTATCAGTTCCATCAATATATCGGACGGCTCACCAGCGGACCGCTGAAAGGACGCGTGGACAACATGCTGATGGACAGCTGGGAGTGCTCCTCGCAGACGTGGACACGCTTCATGCCCGAGGAGTTCCGGCAACGACGCCACTACGACCTGACGACATGGATGCCGGCACTCTTCGGATGGGTGGTAGACAGCCGCGAGGAGACCAGCCGCTTCCTCTCCGACTGGCGCCGCACGCAGAACGACCTGTTCTGCGTGAACTTCTACGGACACATGACACGGCTGGCCCACGACCACGGGATGACCGTCAGCTACGAGACGGCAGCCGGCGACATCTTCCCCGCCGACCCGATGGAGTTCTACAAATACGCCGACGTGCCCATGACGGAATACTGGCAGCCCTTCAGCCACTGGCTCTCGAACCACAACTACAAACCCATCCGCGCCACGGCATCGGCAGCACGGATGTATGGCAAGCCACGCGTGTCGGCAGAGTCGTTCACCTCGTTCGACCTCACCTGGGACGAGCACCTGAGCATGCTCCGCGAGGTGGCCAACCAGAACATGGTGGAGGGCGTCACACACACCGTCTTCCATACCTACACCCATAACCCCGATGCCGACCGCTACTTCCCAGGCACCTCCTTCGGAGGAGGCATCGGCACACCCTTCCTACGCAAGCAGACCTGGTGGCCCTTCATGCGGAGCTTCAACACCTACCTGGCCCGCTGCGCCTTCATGCTCGAACGCGGACGACCCGTGAGCAGCGTGCTCTGGTATCTGGGCGACGAGATTCAGCAGAAGCCCGACCAGTATGCACCGTTCCCCGAGGGTTACAGCTACGACTACTGCAACACCGACGCCTTGCTCCACCGCATCAGCGTCAAGGACGGCCGATGGACAACGCCTGAGGGCATCAGCTACGACGTGATGTGGCTGCCCGCCGACATCCGCCTGCTGCCAGAGACCAAGGCCAGGCTGCAAACGCTCACCGCTGCCGGGGGCCACCTGATTGAACAGGTCGCCATGGAAGAACTGGGCACCACACTGCAACAGGAAGGCCTGCCATACGACGTCCGCCCCACCAGCGTGCGCTGGCTGCACCGCCAGACCGACGGCGCCGACTGGTATATGGTATGCCCGCAGAAAGAACAGACCTTCCGCGGCACCGTCAGCTTCCACCAGACGGGAGCCGCAGAGATTTGGAACCCGATGAACGGCAGCGTACAGACGGCCAAGGCTATAGCTAACGGCGACTATACCGACGT
>CAMNII010000063.1 GCA_946540435.1 uncultured Prevotella sp. | reverse complement strand
GTATGCGATAGGCTTGTCGGGGTGTATGTTTGCTTGCTTGCGCCTATGTCCAGAATGTTTTCTCACCGGTATCTTCCATCGTGCCCTGACAGACCGGGCAGGTGTGTCCGTCCCATATCCGGATGTTGTCGCTGCCGCACTGGGGACAGAGGCGTCCCACCTCACTGCGGAAGGAGGGTGCCACGTCGGCAATGATGCCCCCTACGACGATGTTCTGGATGGTCCTGCAGTCCGGGCATGCCACGGCCGTTATCTGCTGCCGGAACAGTCCGCGTCCCTCGTAGGTGTCGGCGTCGTAGCCGCAGGTCGTACAGTGATATTTTCTTTTCCAAGCCATTATTCCAACATTTGTTCCAACCGTTCCACGGCATTGTCGATATCCTCCTGAAACCGCTTGTGGTCGCGGAGAAAGTCGGCCCGGCCGAGGGCTATCTCCCCGTACAGCGCGGGACTCATGCTGTCGGCGTAGGCAGCGACGGCATACTCGATGTCGTCGCGCTGCCAGTCGAGTGAGGAATGGATGTAGACATTCCTTTTCTGATGCAGGAAGCTGTATGCTGTTTCTATGCTGTCGCGTGTAATCATTCGTCGTAGCCGATGGGTCGGAATTGTCGTTGCTGCTCGCTCCATACGAAGCCTTTTTCGAGCAGATAGGCTTTGATGTCGCCGGGGTCGCTGCTGAAGGCGTAGCAGAGGGCTTCGAGGCTGTCGAACTCCTCGTCGCGCAGCAGCATGTTCACGCTCGAGACGAGGATGGCGGGGTCTTTAGGCAGGTAGTCCATCAGTCGTCCTCCAAGAAGTCAAGTATGTTGATTGTCCCTGCTGCCTCCCTGACGTCAAGGGCAGGGACAACCGTTTCCATGCGGGTTGTGCCGGTGGCCTTGTCGACATGGAAGAAGACCTGTGCCGCCGTGTAGCTGCGGAATACCACCTGGTAGGTGGAGTCGGTCTCTTCGCCCATGGCAACGGACATGATGTCGGGATTCTCCTGTGCCACGGTCCAGTCGTATGTCTGATGGCAGTAGTTGCTGACGCCTTCATAGGCCATCGCTGCCGTGATCTCCTGCTTTGGCCTGTCGGGACGGCATGAGCAGAGCAGGGTGGCGGCCAGCGTGAAAAGCAATGCAAGTTGTTTCATATCGTGTCAGTCGTTATCGTCTTGAAGACGGGGATGGCGTCGCGAAGGATGTCGGCATGGTCGAAGGCGAGGGGCGGCAGTTCCGAGAGCGGGAACCACTCGGCCTTTGCGGCATCGTCGTGGCCGCTGACGGCGAAAGGGGTGTCGATGAGGGCGAGGTAGGCCACCGTGACGGTTCTTCCCCGTGGGTCGCGGTCTACCTTCGAGTAGGCGCCAATCTGGTGAATGGCGGTGACTGTCAGGCCCGTTTCCTCTTGCAGCTCGCGTACGGCACACTGTGCTGTCGTCTCGTCCATCTCCATGAAGCCGCCGGGGAATGCCCAGTAGCCCTTGAAAGGCTCACGCCCCCTCTGTATCAACAGCACCTTCGGCTCTGCCTCTCTTGTGATGACGATGCAGTCGGCGGTGACGGCGGGTCTGGGATATTGATAGGTATAGGTCATCTTTTCTATAGCGTTGTTTCGTGAAGACCGGTGTCCCGGCGTGCTATTCGGCATCCAGCGCCACTGCCGGCCAGCCGTAGTCCTGGTAGTATCGGATGTTGAGTTGGTGCCGGCGCACGTAGTCGAGCAGCTGTTCCTTGCGTGCGGCATCCCTGACGTTGCTGTTGGAATGGATGTTCTGGAAGATGTCGAAATGTGGACCGAAGATGCGCTTGGCACTGGACAGGAAGCCGGCGCCGTCGAGGGTCTGCTCGAAGGCGGTGACGACGGGTGTGCCATCCTCGCGAAGGGTCATGGTCATGCAGCCGGAGTGGTTGCCGCCTGATACCGCCTTCAGCGTGTCGCCGGAGACGTTGTACCAGTCTATCCAGCAGTCGCACCAGATGCGGGCATGGGTAGTGTCGGTCTCTTCCGTGGCGGCGATGAGCAGGGTGGGTACGCAGCGCTCGCCCTGCAGGTATTGCGATCCGATTTCCCGCACCAGATAGTCGCCCATGGCCTTGCGCACGGCCTGCTCCTTTCGGTTGATGGCGATATGGCGGATGCAGTCTTGCTTGTGTCCGTCGAAGTCGGACATGAGCCACTGGCCGTCCACCTTCTCCATGAAGAGCTTGTGCTCCTCGGTGTCGGTGTCCTCGTCAAAGGAGCCGTCCTCCCATTTCTGGCGGACGAGGATGGTGGCCACGGCGTGTGTCTGGTCGGTCTGTTCGATGTCGGTGACCTCGTAGTCGGCAATGGTCCCGCCGTTGCCTGTCACGAAGTAGTAGAGCCACTCGTGGTCCATGGCTTCATGTTCGGGCAGCCGGTTGAACATCGTGTCGAGCACGGCATAGAAGTCGGCGGTGAGGTAGTCCTTCGATGCTTCCAGCAGTTCGTGGTCGGGGATATAGCGGCATAGCTCGGCCGCACGTTGCTTCAGCTGCTGCGTCTGGTCGGCGCATGCAGCAATGAACAGTACGCAAAGGATGATGGGAATCAGTTTCTTCATGACGTAATGGCTTATTATCGGTGTTAATAGTGTTAAGGGATTATCCTTTCCTCACTTCCTGGCAACCATCAGGCGTATTTCGTCGTAGGTGACCTCCGGCGGACAGAGGTTCTTGATGGGTGTGGAGCCCTCGGCGGTGCCCACCTTGCTGATGGCTGCCGCGATGGCCCGCTGATGGTCGTGGGGGACGAGGTCGTCGAAGTCTACTTCGCCGGTGTCGACATAGCGCATCAGGTGGCCAAGGATGGTGCTGACAGCCAGGCCGCGCTCGTGGGCTATGGCGTCGGGCTTGAGGCCATGCCGATAGAGCTGGAGGCTCACCTCCCATGTCTTCGGCTTGACGGGCTTGGGCTCTTTCTTCGCCTTCGCTTTCCGCTCGCGCTTGGGCTTGAGGGTGCTTTCGTCGATGGCATCGAGCAGCGACAGCTGTTTCTCTTTCAGGTAGTAGCCGACAGTGAACCCGTGGTCGGCAATCTTCGTGAGCAGATAGCGGCGGGCGAGCCATGTCTCCCGTTCCTCGGGCAGTGCGCTGCTCATCCGTCGGGCAGCATATTTGTTGCCGGTCTCGACCTTCGCCGACAGGGCGAGGGGCTTGGCGAGGATGTCGTTGAGGGTGTCGGAGAAGTATTCGGCACTATGGCGGATGCGCTCTTGGAAATCGTCGTGGTGGAGCTGCTCGATGGTCATCGTCCGGATTTTCTGCTGCCACTTTGCAGCCACGCCGACAACCTTCTCCCGCAGGTCGGCAAGGGCCTGGTCGTGGAGCGCCTTCAGCGAGGCATGGCTGTGGTAGAAATACTCGGCGAAGAGGCGCACCATCGTCTCTTGCTGGCTGAGCAGGGCGCGGAAGTCGAAGAGCTGCAGGAGCAGGTAGCGTTCGTACTCCTGCTTCAGCACGGGCAGCTGGGCGATGCTTCGCTCTGCTGCCGACTCCTGCTGTGCGATGTAGGCATCGACCCGCTGGTCGTTGATGATGGCATGGCGCTGGATGGGTGTGGCGAGGGTGAGGCCTTCCAGCGTGCGGCAGCGGCTGAGCGCCACATACACCTGGCCGGGAGCAAACGACAGGCTGGCATCGATGATGGCATGGTCGAAGGTGAGGCCCTGGCTCTTGTGGATGGTGATGGCCCATGCCAGCTTCAGGGGCAGCTGGCGGAAGGTACCCTGTATCTCGGTCTCTATCTCGCGGGTCTGCTCGTTGAGCGAGTAGCGGGCGTTCTCCCATTCCAACGGCTGCACGTCAATCTCCTCGGCATCGCCTTCGCAGTATACGGTGACATGCTTCTCGTCGCACGAGGTGACGTGGCCGATGCGCCCGTTGAAGTAGAGATGTTCGCCCGACGGGTCGTTCTTGACGAACATCACCTGAGCCCCTTCCTTCAGCACGAGCGTCTCGGCCGTCGGGTAGGAGTAGTCGGGGAAGGTGCCCGACACCTCTGCCAGATAATGGTACGCACGGCCGGGCAGTTTCTGCAGCTCCGTCTCGTTGTAGTAGTTGGCCATGTTGTTATGGGTGGTCAGGCGGATGGCATTGCTATGCTGGACATCTTGGGCTGCGGGCTTGGCATTGGTAGCCGCACGGGAGTTCAGCTTGTCCAGAGCCTCCCGTGAGGGCTGTCCGCTCCTTATCTCGTTGAGCAGTCCGATGAACGAGGCATCCTGCTGGCGGTAGACATGCTCCAGCTGGATGGTGACGTAGTCGACCATCTGCAGGGCTTTCGAACCAAAGAAGTAAGGGGTGTCGTAATAGGGTTTGAGCATCTGCTCGTCCTCGGGGGTGACGACGGGCGTGAGCTGTGCCAGGTCGCCAATCATCAACAGCTGTACGCCGCCGAAGGGTTGCACGTGGTCGCGGAACCGACGCAGCACGTTGTCGATGGCGTCGAGAAGGTCGGCACGGACCATGGAGATCTCGTCGATGATGAGCAGGTCGATAGAAGCGATGATCTTTCGCTTCTCGCGGCCGAAGTCGAAACGGCTCTCCATCTTGGCACCGGGGACGTAGGGCGACAGCGGCAACTGGAAAAACGAGTGTATCGTCATGCCACCGGCATTGATGGCAGCGACACCCGTCGGCGCCACCACGACAGAGCGCTTGCGCGACTGCTCGACGACAGTCTTCAGGAATGTGGTCTTACCCGTTCCTGCCTTGCCCGTGAGGAAGATACTCCGGCCGGTGTTCTCTACGAAGTCCCATGCCGTGCGAAGCTCGTTGTTCTGTTCCATATCCACTTCTTTTTCAGCCCACAATCCCCGCATGCTGCCGCATCGGCCGTTGTGCCCGCTGGTTTTTCCTGCAAAGTTAGTGCTTTTTTACCGTAAACCGTACATTGCAGACGGTCTTTTTAATCTCTTTTGCTCCTTTGACAGGCCGTTGATGCTTTTGCCTGCCTGGAATGGCAGGACTATTTTGTCCTGCCCGTGTAGGCATCCACATCCGAGCCTCCCAAAGGCTGGGCAAAAAACTTCTCAGCAGCTTTGTTCCATTCCTTGTTCCAGGGTTGTGGACCACCGGCACTTTGAACGACCCAGAGCTTCAGCTCCTTGCGGTGCCAGTTGACGATGCAGTTCGTGCCCCAAGCACCGCCATGTCCGAACCATGCTCCTTCGTGGTCTTCTTTTGGAGCAGTGAGTCCCAGCGAGTAGCCACCCATGTCCTTCGGACGCGTGCTCACGGCCAATAGCGTCTTCACCGTTTCCTCTTTTAGGATGCGCACACCGTTCTCACCCATCCCCAGATTCATCAGCATCTTGTAGAACTTCAGCTGGTCGTTGGCTGTGGTCCAGAGTCCCGCACCGGCTGAGGCAAAGACATGGCTGTCGTTGTAGGGTTGTTGTTGCCAGTCCATCTCCTTGCGCCACTCCGCGGGAGCATCTTTCTTATACTCGTAGAGTTCGATTCTCGACTTTAGCTGCTTGTCGGTAGGCCAGAACCACGACGATTTCATACCCAGTGGGTCGAGCACTTCCTGCTTCAGATACTGCTCCCACTTCATGCCGGTGACCACCTCGACTATGGCAGCACCAATGTCGATGCCAGTGTTCGAATAGAGCTCGCGAGTGCCCGGCTCAAACATGATGGGCGAGGCGGCAGCAATCGAAGCCACCTGTCGCAGAGGAGCACCTCCAGACCATCCGCCACCCCTGACATCGCTACGCTTAGCACTGACCTCAAAGGGAAAGCCGCCCGTGTGGTTCAGCACCATGCGAATGGTGAGCACGTTCCGGGCTTTGTGCAACGTCTTGATGCCGTCCTTCTCGCCGTCGAGCACCCATAGCTCGCTGAACTCCGGCAGATATTTCGCAACAGGGTCGTCGAGAGAGATGCGCCCTTCCTCCACCAACTTGGCAATCGTCACACCGCAGAAACCTTTCGTCTGCGAACATTGCATGAAGACATTATCCATGCGGATGGGGCGTTTCTTCGACACGTCGGCATAGCCGATGCAGCAGGTTTCCTGGATGCCGTCCTTGTAGAACACACTGATGGCACCTGCCAGCCGACCATCGTCTACATAGGGTTGCAGTGCCTCCTTGGCATACGTTGTCTTCGAGTCCCTGGGCTTGTCCTTGGCAGTCATTGTCAAGCA
>CAMNII010000062.1 GCA_946540435.1 uncultured Prevotella sp. | reverse complement strand
CTCTTTCGTGGTGGCGGGGATGAGGACGGTCTCGCCGGCCTGCAGCGTGAATTCGTTACCTTCGTTGTCGACGATGTCGGCACGCCCTTCCATGCCGATGAGGATTACGAACGAGTCGAGTTCGGAATAGTCGAGCGTCATCGGCTCGTCAAGGTCGTAGACGGCAGTACAGAAGTAGGGACACTGCACCAGTGTTACCCCTTGGTTCTTGATGGGCGTGTAGTTGGTGCGGTAGTCTTTCTCGACATTGTAGTTGATGCTCTCGGCAGCCAGCTTGGTATGGAGCTCACGGTAGTTGCCGTTCTTATCCTTACGTTTGAAGTCGTAGATGCGGTAGGTTACGTCAGAGGTCTGCTGGATCTCTGCCAGGAAACAGCCGGTGCCGATGGCGTGGATGCGGCCGGCAGGGAGGAAGAACACGTCGCCCTCCTTCACACTGTATTGTGCCAAGGCATCACAGATGGTGTCGTCTTCCACCATCTGCTCGTACTGCGTGGGGGTGATCTGCTGCTTCAGTCCGCTGTAGAGCTTTGCGTCGGCATCCGACTTCATCAGATACCACATCTCGGTCTTTCCGCGACTCTTACCCTGACGGTGGGCAATCTCGTCGGTGGGGTGTACCTGGATGGAGAGGTCCTGGCGGGCATCGATGAACTTGATGAGCAGGGGGAACTCATTGCCGAAGCGCTGGTAGTTCTCCTGTCCTACGAGCTTGCCTTTCAGCTCTTCTACCAGACTGTTCAGCGGTCGGCCGGCATAGGGACCGTCCTTGACGATGGTCTCGTTGTCCTTGACGCCGCTGATTTCCCAGCTCTCGCCAACGTTCTCCAACTGTTCGTTCAACTGCTTGAACGGAATGATTTTGTCGCCGCCCCAGATGGTCTGCTTGAGCAGCGCATTGAATTTCAATGGTTTCATATTGTTTTTTATTTTGTGGTTAAGGAAGTCAAAGAAGCTAAAGGTCAATACCTTTTCTTCTCGGGTTCCTTGTTATTCTTTATGGCTATCAGGACTTCAGCTCTCTTTCCAGAAGGCGGGGGTGAAGATGACGAGGACGGAGAAGATCTCCAGACGTCCGATGAGCATCAGTGCCATGCACATCCATTTGATGGCGGCAGGCAGCATGGCCCACGACATGCTGGGGCCTACGTCGATGCTCAGTGAGGGTCCTACGTTACCGATGCAGCTGAGGATGATGGTGATGGACTTGGTGTTGTCGTATCCTGCTGCGATGAGGATGAGGAAGGCCAGCAGGCAGATGAACACGTAGGCTGTCAGGAAGGAGAGCAGGGTGACGCGTTTCTGCTGTGGCACGTTCATGCCGTCGATGCGCATGGGGAGCACGGCGTTGGGGTGGAGGATCTGTCGGAACTCGTTGCGGATGTTCTTCCAGAGCATCACACCACGTATGCACTTGATACCGCCGCTGGTAGAGCCGGAGCTGCCGCCGAGCACCATGAGCAGGGCGAGCATCACCCAGATGAAGCGCGGCCATTCGCTGATGTCGTCGCTGGCGAGGCCGGTGGAGGTGATGAAGGTGACGACCTGGAAGAGGCTGGTGCGGATGGCTTCCTCGATGTCGGTGTGGCTGGTGAGGATGAGTGTGGCGGCGATGACGGCTGTACAGACGACGGTGGCCGAGAGATAGAGTTTGAACTCGGAGCTCTTGAACAGGTTCTTGAATTTCAGCTTGGCGATGCTGGCATAGAACAGCGTGAAGTTGATGCCGGCGAGGAAGCAGAACAGCGTGCAGGTGTATTCGATGCCGGCATTGCTGAAGAATACGCTGCTGTCGTCGTGGGTGGAGAAGCCGCCTGTCGCCGTTGACGTCATGCCGTAGTTGATGGCGTCGAACCAGTCGGCACCGCAGAGGATGAAGCTGCCGATGCAGGCGAGGGTGAGGAGCACATAGACGCTCCATATCCATTTGGCATTGGTCGACAGGCGGGGGTGCAGCTTCGAGCGTATGGGACCGGTGGCCTCTGCGGCAAACACCCTGACGCTGCCGCCCACCATCGAGGGTAGCAGGGCGATGGTGAAGAAGACGATACCGAGTCCGCCGATCCACTGTGTCAGCGAACGCCAGAAGAGCAGTCCGTGGGGCATGCTGTCAAGGCCGCTGAGGATGGTGGCTCCCGTGGTGCTGAAGCCCGACATGGCTTCGAAATAGGCATCGGTGAAGTTATTGATATATCCGCCGACGAGGAAGGGCAGGGCGCCGAACAGACTGAATGCCGTCCACGACAGCGTGACGACGAGGTAGGCGTCGCGGCGGGTGAGGTTGTTGTTGCTCTCACGCCCCATGTATTTCAGTCCGAGGGCAGCCAGGATGGTGATGAAGACGGAGGCGAGAAAGGTGAACGTGTCGTCCTCGTGATAGTAGAACGTCACCCCCAGACAGCATGCCATCAGCACAGCCTCGATGTAGAGCAGTGTGCCCAGTACCTTGTATATGGTTTTCCAGTTGATCATATCGATGGTCTTTCCTTTGGGGCTGTGGTCGTCAGAACAGTGTCGGTTTGACAAACAGCCGGCCTACCTTCTGCATGTCGGCCTCGTGGCAGAACACCATGACGGAGTCGCCGGGCTGTATCTGTGTGTTTCCGGATACGAGCATCCCTTCGTTGCCACGCACCAGTCCGCCGATGGTGACGCCGCGCGGCAGCCCGAGTTCCTTGACGGGCTTCTTGGTGATGCGCGACCCTTCCTCGGGTATGAACTCGGCGACGTCGGCGTTGGCAGTCATGAGGAACCGCACGTTGATGACGTTGGCATCGAGCATCATCTGGTAGATATGGCTGGCGGCGATGGCCTTCTTGTTGATGATGGTGCCGATGTCGAGACTCTCGGCCATGCTGACGTAGTCGATATTCTCGACCATGGCGACGGTCTTGCGGACACCCATGCGCTTGGCGGTGAGGCAAGCGAGGATGTTGGTCTCGGCATTGCCGGTGAGGGCCACGAAGGCTTGTGTGTTGCTGATGTTCTCTTCGATGAGCAGGGGCACGTCGCGTCCGTCGCCGTTGATGACGAGTGCATGGCTGTTGTCGATGAGGTTGTTGAGCTCTTCACAGCGCTGGGGATCCATCTCGATGACTTTCGCCTGCATATATTCCGGCATGGTCTGGATGGCTCTGACAGCCGTCGCACCGCCTCCCATGAACATGACGTTCTTCACGTCGGCATATTTCTCTTTTCCTACAATCTTGCGTATGTAGGGGATATACTGCTTGGTGGTCATGATGTAGGCCAGGTCGTAGAGCTTCAGCTCGTCGTTACCGCCAGGGATGATGGTCTCGCCATTGCGCTTGATGGCAACGATGTGGAAGGGGTCGGCGGGACCGCTGATGAGGCGGAGCGGCTGGTTGAGGATCTCGCAGGTCTCGCGCAGCTTGATGCCGAGCATGACGAGGGCGCCGCCGTGGACGTCCCACCGCTGGCGCACCCACGACATCTTCAGTCCGTTGTTGATGTCCTCGGCAGCAAGCATCTCGGGATAGATGAGCTGGTCGACGCCAAGCTCCTTGTAGAACTCCTGGCGTTCAGCCTTCATGTCCTCGGCGTTGTTGATGCGGGCAACGGTCTTCTTGGCACCGAGCTTCTTGGCAAGGATGCAGCAGATGGTGTTCAGGTTCTCGTCGGGTGTGACGGCGATGACCAGGTCGGCACCCTTCACGTCGGCATCCTTCAGGGTGCTGATGCTGTTGGGACGGTCCTGGATGGTGAGCAGGTCGAGGTCGCCGCCTATCCGTGAGAGGCGTTCCTCATCGTCGTCGATGATGGTGATTTCTTCGTTCCGTCTGGACAGGATACGGGCCAGATGGCGTCCGATGGCGTATGCGCCGATGATGACTATTCTCATAATATTGCTTTGACGATGCTTTCTTTGTCGAGTCCGACGATGCGGTAGAGCTCGGCGGGTGTGCCGTGTTCCACAAACTCGTCGGGCAGACCGAGGCGGATGATGTCGGGATGGTAGCCGTGGCCGCTCATCCACTCGAGGACGGCCGAGCCGAAGCCTCCGTTGCGCACACCGTCCTCGACGGTGACGATACGCGTGAAGCGACGGCCCACCTCCTGGAGGATGTCTTCGTCGAGGGGCTTGAGGAAACGCATGTCGTAGACGGCACAGTGGACGCCTGCCGCTGCACATTCCTCTGCGGCCTGCAGGGCCGTGTTGCCGATGGGGCCGAGGGTGAGCAGGGCGACGTCATCGCCGTCGCGCAGCTTACGGCCACGGCCGACGGGTATCTCTTCGAGCGGGCAGCGCCAGTCGGTGAGCACGCCGCGGCCGCGCGGATAGCGGATGACGAACGTACCCCTGCCGGGCTGCTGGGCGGTGTACATCAGACGGCGCAGCTCGTGTTCGTCCATCGGTGAGGAAATGGTCAGATGGGGCACGGGGCGCAGGGCGGCAAGGTCGAACATGCCGTGGTGCGTGGGACCGTCCTCACCGACGAGTCCTGCGCGGTCGAGGCAGAGCACGACAGGCAGCGAGAGCAGTGCGGCATCATGGATGATGTTGTCGTAGGCCCGCTGGGCAAACGACGAGTAGATATTGCAGAAGGGCTGCAGGCCTTCCTTGGCCATGCCTGCCGAGAAGGTGACGGCATGACCCTCGGCGATGCCCACGTCGAAGGTGCGGTCGGGGAGTGCCTTCATCATGATATTCATCGAACAGCCCGTGGGCATGGCGGGCGTGACACCGACGATGCGGGGGTTCACGCGGGCCAGCTCGAGGAGCGTCTCGCCGAACACATCCTGGAACTTCGGAGGCAGGTCACTCGCGTCGCTCACCTGCCGTTCGCCCGTCTCGGGGTCGAACTTTCCGGGAGCATGCCAGATGGTGGCACTCTTCTCCGCAGGCTCGTAGCCCTTGCCCTTGATGGTGTGCAGATGGAGCAGCTTCGGACCTTTCATGTCCTTCAGCCGCTGCAGGATGCGGACGACATTCTTCACGTCGTGGCCGTCGAAGGGTCCGAAGTAGCGGATGTTCATGCCCTCGAAGATGTTCTGCTGGTGGGAGAGCACCGCCTTCATGGCGTTGTTGAAACGCAGGACGGTCTTGCGGCGGTCGTCGTTGAGGACACCCCACTGGTTGAGCATGCGTGCGGCCTTGAAGCGCAGCCGGTTGTAGGTCTCGTTGGTGTCGAGCGAGAGCAGGTATTTCTCCATTCCACCGACGGCACGGTCGATGGACATGTCGTTGTCGTTAAGGATGATGAGCAGGTCGTTGGGCGTCGACGAGACGTTGTTCAGGCCTTCGAAGGCCAGTCCGCCCGACATTGCTCCGTCGCCGATGATGGCAACGACATGCGACCCGCCATCGTTCCCTGTCGTCTCGGACGTGAGCTTTTCGGCCACTGCCATGCCTAATGCTGCCGAGATGCTGTTCGAGGCATGGCCGCAGGCAAACGTGTCGTACTCGCTTTCCATCGGCGACGGGAAGGGACGTATGCCACCCAACTTGCGGTTGGTCGAGAACCGGTCGCGGCGACCGGTGAGTATCTTGTGGCCGTAGGCCTGATGTCCCACGTCCCATACCAGTTTGTCGTTGGGCGTGTCGAAGACATAGTGCAGGGCCACGGTGAGTTCCACCACACCCAGCGACGAGGCGAAATGGCCGGGGTTGACAGCCACCTCACTGATGATGTCGTCGCGCAACTCGCTGCATACTTCCGGCAACGCGTCGATGGCGAGTCGTCGCAGGTCGGCAGGCGACTCGATATGGTTCAGGTATTTGTATTCTCTCTTGTCCACGCTGGTTTATAAGAATGATTTTTTTCTGCCGACAGCAGTCTCTTGTTCTGCCGATCTCCGGCATTTGTCCTGCCTATGCGGATGGTTTTGTTCGCGTATGCGTACTTATTAATTTGCAAAGATACAACTTACTCGTCAAAAAACCAAATTTTCCACCCCTTTTTCGTCGAACAAGAGAGAATAATGATTATTGGCTGTTTAATATTTTTACCAAAAATCATATACCAAAACCATGATTTTTCATATCCCTTTTCATCCTCTTTTCAAAGAAATCCGCATATCCTTGACTCATACGCCGGCCCACCGCTCAACTGCCGCCAGAGGAGCGTGAAGACCAGTGCAGCTACCCATTGGAATAAGGATTGAAAGCCTTCCTGCTTAGTATCGTTGTCCCCGAAAGGCAGGATTGTAAACCCCGAAAACAAGTATCGCCGTCCCCGAAATAAAGTATCGCTGTCCCTGAAAACAAGTATCGTAAAACACGAAGGTAAGGATCGTCAGACCAAAATAGCTTATTTTGTTCACCAAAATAGCCTATTTTG
>CAMNII010000061.1 GCA_946540435.1 uncultured Prevotella sp. | reverse complement strand
GGGGACACAAAACAAAAGGAGAGATGCTCGAGTGGCTGAAGAGGCACGCCTGGAAAGCGTGTATACCCCTAAAGGGTATCCCGGGTTCGAATCCCGGTCTCTCCGCAGATGACCATCATCACAGAAGAAAACATGTTCGCATGTATTTACTTATCGAAGAAGTAAATATGTGCGATTTTTTTACATGTCTGTCATCAGATCATCACATGTCTGACGTATGATAATTAGGATTATATTAAAATATGTACAGGCGTAATTATTCATTTTATGACTTTTTTAGGCTTTGCGTGCACCATTCTTGTTTTTTCTTTGTAATTTTGCAGTCATAATGCGAAAGAAGAAAAGATAGAATATGATACAGACAACCAACAGACTAGGACGCAGTGTCGCCCTCTTGGCAATGATCACCATATGTACACTATCATTGTCGGCACAGACGGACTCCGTCAGCATCGCTACAATGGGAGAAGCACTTCCCGAAGCCGTCACCACACCAGGTCTCCAGCAGGTGCTGAAGGCCAAGTTCATCGAAGGCAATGCCATGTTCATGTCACTGGTGTCCCTAGCACTGGTGCTCGGACTCACACTTTGCATCGAACGTATCGTGTTTCTCACGCTCTCACAGATCAACGCCCGACGTTTCATGGCCGACCTTCATTCAAAGATCAGCCAGGGAGACCTCGAAGCCGCACGCGAACAGTGCCGGCAGACGCCAGGTCCTGTTGCAGCCATCTGCTTGCAAGGACTGACCCATGCCGGCGATACTGCCGCAGAGCGTGAACACCTCATGGAGTCGCATGGAACCGTGCTCACAGCCCAGTTGGAGAAAGGATGCTCATGGATTAAGCTTTTCATTGCCATAGCCCCCTCGCTGGGTTTCCTCGGAACCGTCATCGGCATGGTGATGGCCTTCGACCAGATACAGAGTGTCGGCGACTTCGGCCCCCGTACAGTGGCAGCAGGAATGAAGGTGGCACTCATCACCACCATCTTCGGTATTATCGTCGCCATCATCCTCCAACTGTTCTACAACTATATCCTCGGACGTGTAGACCGCCTCGTAGACGAAATGGAAGAAGCCGCCATAACCGTTAACGACTGGCTTCAACAGAAAGCATAAGTTTTCATTATTGATTATAAGCTGCAAAACAACGATGCCCATCATGCAAAAAGACGAGAAAAGCATCTCCAGAATAGTCAGGCTCGCGCTAACCATCATCACGGCGATAGCCTTCGGAGCCTTCTATCTCTTCGGCTTTCGACAGGCGTGGGATGTCAACCCCGATTATAATGCTCCCCGCCTCACATCTGTCCTGATTATCTTCCAGGTATTCATGCTCTTGTTGACGCTGGCGGCATGCCTATGGTCGATTGTACGCGCCCTGAGCTGCCACGCCCATGGCGACTGGAAGCAGAATGGAGTAGCCGTCATGCGCAATGCCCTCCTTATCATCGGCGGTTGCGCCCTCCTTCTCCTCCTCACCTACATCCTGGCACCTGAAGAGGTGCTCACCATTAACGGGCAGGCCTTCAGCGACCGGCCAACGCTTCGCCTTGCCAATATGTTTGTCAGCACGTCAGGCATCCTCATCATTATCGCCCTGCTGGCTGTCTCCGCAAGCAGCATATACGAGAAATACCGCCGTTAGTCATTAATCGTGAAAAGCAGATGAAACGAAGAAAACGTCACAGCATCCCAGGTCTGAACGCCACGTCGACAGCCGACATCTCGTTCATGCTGCTCATCTTTTTTCTCATTGCCACATCCATTGATGCTGACAAGGGACTACGAAGACAGCTGCCGCCTCCAGAGGATGAAGAGCGCCAGGTGCAGGCTGACGTCAACCGTGATGATGTGCTGACGGTGTCGTTGGCTGCCGATGGCAGCATGACAGCCAACGACGAGACCGTCACCGAAGAACAGCTACGTGTCTTGGCAACCAACTTCATCTCGTCAGTCGGCAAGAAGCATATCATCGCCATAGAAGCCCACCCCGACAGCCCCTACGAGTCCTATTTCAAGATGCAGAACATGCTATCCATGGCTTATGCCGATGCACGCGACAGCAAGGCTCGTCAACAGTTTGGAAAGGCCATGGCACAATGCACCATAGAACAGCAAGAAGCCATCAGCGAACAACTTCCATGGCGTGTTGCCGAGAATTATCATGAACAGGAAGGAGGTGAGCCATGATTCTCCGACGCCGTCACCGCCACAGCATTCCGCAGTTGAACACTGCATCGCTGCCCGACCTGATCTTCACCGTGCTGTTCTTCTTCATGATGGTGGCCCATATGCGCAATAGCAATCCACTGGTCAGCATTGAGCAGCCTACGGGAGAGCAATTACAGTCACAGAACCGCCAAGGAGATATATACCTGTACATTGCTTTTCAAAACGACAGTCTGGTCACACAGCTCAACAACGACATCGTCCCCTATGACAGGCTCCCCTCTGCGTTGGCCGAAGCGACATCCGATGCCGACGAGCAGACCACCGTCATCTTGAAAGCAGACCGGCAGACTCCCATGCGCTACATACAAGATATAAAGCTTATGCTTCGCAAAGCGGGTCTACACAGCATCAAATACGGAGCCATGCCAACGAACAGTTAATCGTAGCATTTTTAAACTATTTATAATGAAAAAGATAATTAACCTTACAACCATCTTGTTATTCATGGCCATCACGGCAAACGCCATCACACCGACAGGCAGCAAATGGCGGTGTGTATTACCGGCGTCACAATTCACGCCCGAACAGACTTGGACTGCCCAAGTCATGATATTCAACGACGGGCAGAACTATTCCGACCCGTACTACAACCAAGTTATCGGTGAGCCTCCTGCCGACGGACAAGGAAGAGCATGGTATACCACCGACTACGAACTGACCGACGGCAGCCAGTCATGGAAGGAACTGTCGTCGCCATTCTCCTCCGACGAAAGTTACAAGAATCAAAAGTCCACACAATGGGCCACCTCAGGCATCATGGCCGACATCTACCTGCGCCGCACCTTCACCGTCACACAAGGATTTGGAGGCGACGTGTGGCTCTCATGCGGACATGATGACGCCCCTGCCGAATGGTATATAAATGGAGTCCTCGTCCACACCGTCAGCGACGGATGGAACAACGACGAGATTATCATGCTCACCACTGCACAGAAAGCACTCATCAAAACCGACGGAACAGAGAATATCATCGCCGTGCATGTTCACCAGAACTGGGGAGGAGCATATGCCGACTGCGGCCTCTATGAAGACCTCACCAAGAACACATCGCCCATACTCAACACGTTGGCGAACGGTGGCAAATGGGGATGTTTCTTCCTGGAACTCTCAGATAACGAGGAACTGGAATCACTCGACACCAAACTCTGGACCGGCCGTTGTGCCAACGAGGAACTATGGCAGTGGGGCAACGGACCATTCAGCAGCGATAACGACTACTTCCTCAGCCTGCCATGGGCCAGTGGCGTCCATCCCCTGATCGTCAGACGTCATTTCACACTCACCAAGGAAGACATGGACAATGTCCTCCGAAACAATTATGAGCTCACCATCAGCTACGACGAGAACCCGAAGGTTTACCTCAACGGGACTCTCATCTGGCAGCAAACAGGATGGAATGACGGAAACTATGCCTCCTATCAGTTCTCCAGGCCAAACAAGAACCTTCTGCGCGAAGGCGACAACATTCTGGCCGTATCGCTCACCAGCGGAGGAGGTAGCGGTCATCTGGACTATGGACTCAACATCAGCACGCCCTATCAGGAACCGTCTGCCGTCAACGAACTGACAGCCAAGGAAGACCGAGAAACGACATCTATCTACAACCTGCAGGGACAACAACTCACGAGTCCGCAGAAAGGCATCAACATTATCAATGGCAAGAAAATCATCAGATAATCATATTCCCAAACGCATAAACAAAGATACAAGCATATGAAAAAGACTATCATTGTCCTCATGACTCTTGCAGCCATGACCATCAACACCAAGGCACAAAGCCAAATAACCATCGTCGACCAGCCGGCACTCGGCGTCAACAACAACTACCCCGGATTCCGCTCACCACTCAACGGAGGGTATCTCATCAAACTCCCCGTCGGGCAAGTGCAGCCCCGCGGCTGGCTCCGTGAATACCTTGTCCGGCAGAGCAAAGGCCTCAACGGCGAACTCGGCACCGTATCGGCATGGCTCGACAAGAACAACAACCAGTGGCTCAGCAACAGCGGAGACCACGGATGGGAAGAAGTGCCCTATTGGCTGCGCGGCTATGCATCGCTGGCCTACATCCTCGACGACGAAGCCATGAAGAATGAGGCCAAGACATGGTTCGAGGCCGTGCTGAAGAACCAGAAGGCCGACGGTTTCCTCGGACCGAAGAACTCATCAAACGGGCGACCTGAGGTATGGGCACAGATGATTATGCTATGGGCCCTACAGACCTATTACGAGCACAGCGGCGACGAACGCGTACTCACGGCCATGACCAAGTACCTCAAATGGGAACTTACCGTTCCCGACGAGCAGTTCCTCGAAGACTACTGGGAGAACAAACGCGCCTCCGACAATGAGTGGACAGCCATCTGGCTCTACAACCATACCGGCGATGCCGAACTGCTGCCCGTCATCGAGAAACTCCATCAGAACAGTTGCAACTGGGAAATGAAAGGCGACCTGCCCAACTGGCACGGCGTCAACGTTGCACAGGGATTCCGTGAGCCCGCCACCTATTACGTCTACTCCGGCAACGAAGACGACCTCGCCGCCGCCTACGACAACCACAACGAGATACGCCGCCGCTACGGACAGGTGCCGGGAGGAATGTACGGAGCCGACGAGAACGCACGCCGCGGCTATGCCGACCCACGCCAGGGAGCAGAGACCTGTGCACTCGTAGAGCAGATGGCAAGCGACGAAATCATGATGTCCATTACCGGTGACACCCAGTGGGCCGACCACTGCGAGGATGTAGCACTGAACACTTTCACCGCTGCACTCACGCCCGACATGCGGGCCTTACGCTACATCACCTCACCCAACATGGCCATCAGCGACGGAAAGAAACACGGACCCTCTATCGACAACGACCTGCGAGGCATGCTTTCCATGAGTCCCTTCAGCAGCCGCTGCTGCCAACACAACCACGGCATGGGATGGCCTTACTACAGCGAAAACCTCATCATGGCAACCGCCGACAACGGACTCGCCACCATGCTCTATGCTGCCAACCAGACCACGGCAAAAGTAGCCGATGGCAAGACCGTAACCATCGAAGAGACTACAAACTATCCTTTCGACGAGGCCATCAACCTCACCATCCACACCGATGACGACGTGGCATTCCCCCTCTACCTGCGCATCCCCGCATGGGCCAAGGATGCTACCGTCACCATCAACGGCGAAGAATCCTCCACCAAAGCAGAAGCCGGACGCTACGTCTGCATCAACCGCACATGGAAGAACGGCGACACGGTAGGGCTCACCCTCCCCATGACGCTCACCAGCCGTCGATGGACAGCCAACAACAACAGCATCAGTTTCAACTATGGCCCCCTCACCCTCTCGCTGAAGATTACGGAACGCTATAACCAACGCGACAGCCGCGACCACGAAATTGTACAGGACGACTCCCACTGGCAGGAAGGCGTCGACGCCTCACTATGGCCTGCCTACGAAATCTTTGCCGACAGCCCATGGAACTACGCCATCGTCACGCACGAAGCCGACAACCAGTACGACTGCGAATACCCTGCCGGTTTTAGCATTACCAAACGCGAGTGGCCTGCCGACAACTTCCCCTTCACCCTCGAGAGCGTACCCTTCACATTCACGGCAAAAGGTAAGAAAGTCCCCACCTGGGGCTTCGATGTCAGCGGCATGACCGACGTACTGCCCTCCATCTTCGCCCCGCGCGATGAGACAACGGACGACATCGAACTCGTGCCGATGGGTGCCGCACGTCTGCGCATCTCCGCCTTCCCGACGGAAGTATCGCCGCTCATCCCCGACTGCGAAGAGTAGTCAAGTCATTTTCTGCGATGGCTCGTAGGTCTTCGCAGTTGATGTTATCATATTTTCGCATGGTCTCGTAATCCCCAAGTGTTATAGGAATTGCGAAACCATGCGAAAAAAAATGTAAGCGATAATAACGGTCTACCTTGCTTAGACCAATAGACTATGTTGCTTAGACAAATAGACTATGTTGCTTAGACAAATAGACTATGTTGCTTAGACCAACGGTCTACACGGCGTAGACCAACAGTCTAAGCAACATAGAACAACATTACTGCCGTGAAATTTTGTCGGATGAACTTTTTTTTGTGTGTTAGTTGTTTTCGTCGAAAGGACCATATTGCTCGATTTCCTCAGGAGTATCGAGATAAGCGGTAGCAGCAGTGAAGGGAT
>CAMNII010000060.1 GCA_946540435.1 uncultured Prevotella sp. | reverse complement strand
TTTTTTGAGCTGACCTTTATACGGTGTCCTGATGCGTGAGACATTCTTGATGCCTACCCGTCTTCCCGTCAGGGTGGGAATGGCTTTTTGTGTTTATTTCCTATTTTATATTTTTTTTAGTGTTGTTTCTTCCTGTTTTGTGATTTTATTGTTAATTTTGCATCAACTACGGACACAGTTGTTGCATCGGCTGATGTCAACGGGTTATACATCGTGAGATGTTTCTCTTTTGAATTGAATTGGAAACCAGTCGTTTGCTGTGATAACGGGAAAATATTCGTTATACTTCTGTAAGATACGCACGGGTGTAGGTTTTTTTTCGTAACTTTGCATGCAAACAGCAGATTGATAAAGAAAGAATGATAAATGTAGCTATTATCGGCTTTGGCCGGATGGGTCGCTTCTATCTGAAGGAGTTTCTGAAGAACGACCGCTATAGAGTCTGTTATATCTGCGACGTCGATGCGGAATGCCGTCGGCTGGCGCATGAGCAGGCTCCCGAGGCCAAGGTTGTTGATGATACGGAGGAAATATTCAACGACGCTGCCATCGACGTGGTAGCGCTATGTACGTTGGTTGACGCCCGAAAAGAACAGATCAGGCAGGCGCTGGCTGCCGGCAAGCATGTGATTGCCGAGAAGCCTATTGCCGACACGATAGAGAACGAGTGGGAGACGGTGCGCATGGCTGAGCAGTCAGATCGGTTCACGACGGTGAACATGTATCTGCTCAACTCATGGTACCATAACGAGATGCGGCGGTTCATCGACTCCGGAGAGATTGGCGAGCCCGCCATCATCCGTATCTGCCACATGACGCCCGGGCTGGCCCCCGGCGAGGGACACGAGGAGGAAGGCCCCTGCTTCCACGACTGCGGCATGCACTATGTCAACCTGGCACGGTGGTATGCACGGAGTGAATACAAGACGTGGCATGCACAGGGCATCCGCATGTGGAGCTACAAGGATCCCTGGTGGCTGTCGAGCCATGGTACGTTCGAGAACGGCATCGTCTTCGAGATTACCCAGGGCTTCGTCTATGGCCAGCTCTCGAAGGACCAGACCCACAACTCCTCGGTGGAGATTATCGGCACGAAAGGCTTCTGCCGGATGACCCACGACTTCAAGACGGCTCATGTGGAGCTGCGCGGCGTCACCGAGACACGCTTCGAGGACAAGCCCTTCGGCGGTAAGAACATCGACCGCCTCATCACCCAGATGGCCGACAGCATCGAGAGCGGCCGCCGCGCCGAGGGCATGCCTGCCTTCCGCGACTCCGCCATCGCCTCGGAGATGGCCTGGAAGATGCTCGAGGACTCGTATCAGCATGAACTGCCCGCCATCGGCGACCTGGAGACGCTGGAAGCCATCCGTGAGCGGCGCCGCAACATGACCGACGGCTACGGCCTCCTGCCACGCAACAACAAGCATGTATGAACCAATAAATTTTAAATAAACCCTATCTAAAAACGCTAAAAAAAACAATTATGGCTGAAATTTCAAGAAGAGATTTCCTCAAGAGAGGAAGTGCTGCCGTTGCCGGAATGATTGTCGCCCCGACCATCGTTCCCGCTTCTGTGCTCGGTAAAGCCAAGGGCCACAAGGCTCCCAGTGACAAACTCAACATCCTCGGTATCGGTATTGGCGGACGTGGTGCTGCCGACCTGAGCGAGATGGAGACAGAGAACATCATCGGTCTTTGCGACTGCGACTGGAAGTATGCCAAGCATATTTTCGAGAAGTATCCCGATGCCAAGCGCTACAGCGAGTATCGCAAGATGTACGAGGAACTGCTTCCCAAGGCCGATGCCGTGATGGTGGCTACTGCCGACCATACCCACTGCATCATCGCTGCCGAGGCCATCGCTGCCGGCAAGCATGCCTATGTCGAGAAACCCATGACGCTGTATGCCTATGAGAGCCGTCTGCTCACCAAGCTGGCTGAGAAGCACAAGGTGGCTACCCAGCAGGGTAACCAGGGTGCCTCCGGTGCCGGCACACGCAAGGCACTGAACTGGCTGTGGAACGGCGAGATCGGTGAGGTGACCCGCATCGAGGCCTTCACCAACCGTCCTATCTGGCCGCAAGGAATGGAAGCTCCGAAGAATGCCCAGCCCGTGCCCAGCACGATGAACTGGGAAGCCTTCATCGGCCCGGCTCCCATGCGTCCCTTCAACGAGGTGTACACCCCGTGGAACTTCCGCGGATGGTGGGACTTCGGATCAGGTGCCCTCGGCGACATGGCCAACCACATCCTGCAGGTAGCCTTCAAGGGTCTGAACCTGGGCTATCCCGAGGCCGTCATCGGCTCGTCGACGCAGCTCATGAGCGACTCCTGCCCCAGCGCACAGAAGATTACCTATCGCTTCCCCGCCCGTCCGAACATGCCGAAGCTGGCTCTGCCTCCCTGCGAGCTGACCTGGTACGACGGTGGTCTGCGTCCGAACCTGCCGTTCAACCTGCCGGAAGGCAAGAAGTTCGACGGCAACGGCGTCACCGTGTTCTATGGTACGAAAGATATCATGGTTGTCGGTACCTATGGCAACGAGCCGTTCCTCGTCAGCGGCCGCGAGCCTATCGTGCCCGAGATTGAGCGTGTCGTGAAGGTCAGCCACCAGCAAGACTGGATCCGTGCTTGTAAGGAAGATGCTGATGTCCGCGTGAAGTCAGCTTCCGACTTTAGCCTGGCCGGTCCGCTGAACGAGATGATCGTCATGGGTGTTGCCGCCGTCCGTCTGCAGGAACTCGAGCAGTGGCTCAAGTGGGATGGCAAGAACATGCGCTTCACCAACATCCCGAAGGATGCGAAGCTTCACGTCTCCAACGCCATCGCCTTCGAGATTCACGATGGTCATCCGTCGTTCTCGGCAGCCGACAAGACGCTGGTCGATGCCAACGAGTATGCTGCCCGTCTGATCAAGCCTGTCTATCAGAACGGCTTCAAGCTGCCTGAACTGCCGATGTAATCCGGCTGTCAGGAAATCATTCATCGTTTAGTCGTTTGGGGATGTAACCAGCCGTCATGGCCAGGTCATATCCCTGAACGGCTAAACTTCCAAACAGCAAACACCTAAATCACCATCCAAAGAAACCTCGAAATCGCTTAGTAAGTATGAAGAAGATTTCATTAATGATTGCTGCGCTGGCCATGAGCATGGTCGTTATCTCCTGTTCGGACGATCATGAAGATGGTGTTTGTGTTGACGTAACTTTTGCTTTACTGAATGAAGCTGGTCAGGAATCTGACTGCTTCAAAGAAGGTGATGCTATTATCTTCGATTTGCTAATTGCAAACAACAGCTCTCATCCTGTCATCTATGCCCGTAGTGACACGCCAGGAGGTATTTTCGGTGACTTTAGGATTGGAGAAGACTTGTTTCAGGTATATGATGCCCAGGGAAATCTTATCGGGAAACCTTGGGGGTCCATGTTCTGCGAGGAAACACTGCAAAAAGAGTGGACGATACCGGCTAACAGCGTCTACCATATAAAGTGTCCTTGGCTTAACCGCTCAGAGTGGACAGATAATCTTACTATTTCTCATCCGTTATGTTTGTTTGACAGAGAAAAGGTCCCTGTATTGGAAAAAGGTAAATACACCACCACATTTAATATAAAATATAAGCCTAATCCTGTCAAAAAGAATTTTAGCAAAAAGACGTTTAACATTCAATTCCTTGTAGAATAATGAAAAAACTTCTTTTTATATTATGGTCATTTGTTGCGATAGGACAAGTGCAAGGACAAGTTGAGACGAGGAGTAAGATTGAAGTATAGTGTTTTATTCAAAACAAAGTATGAAGAAGATATCATTAATGATTGCTGCGCTGGCCATGAGCATCTTAACGTTTTTGGCATGCACATCTTCCGAAGAAGAACCAGCCAATCTTGATATAGGATTAATTATTAAATGCTATCCACAGGGTACTTATACGGGAGTGATACTTTCAGTAAGTGATTTTGAGGGACCATGTTTAGAGGTTTTGGATACACCAAAGGAATCTTCCGACTCATTGTGGCCATGTCGGGGAGATAAGGTGTTTTTGCCGGTAAGTCCTTTTTCTTTATATGTGAAAGGAGACGTTTTCTCTTTTCAGTTTGCATATTGTGAAAGGCCGTACAATGTTGAACACATTTGGGAAGCTACTATAGATGTTTCCAGTATAGTTAAACATTAAGACATATGTTTTACGCATCAAAGTAGATGACAAAGTTGTATATTCATGTAAGATTGAAGTATAGTGTTTAATTAAAAACAAAGTATGAAGAAGATTTCATTAATGATTGCTGCGCTGGCCATGAGCATGAGCCTGAGCGCACAGAAAGTGACCACTGCCGAGCTCTACGTATCGCAGGGCTTCCAGGGTCCGGAGTGTTATGAAAAGGTAACCGTTCCCGTCGACAAGAACGGCTACATGACCATCTTCAACGGCAAGGACTTCGCCGGCTGGCGTGGCTACGGCCTCACCAAGGTGACCGACAAATGGGTCGTGGAAGACGGATGTATCAAATTCGACAGCAAGAAGCAGGGACGCGGCGGCGACATCATCTTCGCCCACAAGTTCAAGAACTTCGAGCTTGAGATGGAGTGGAAAATATCTGAAGGCGGCAACTCCGGCATCTTCTACCTCGCACAGGAGACCTGCACGGCCGACGGCAAGAGCCTTGAGCCCATCTACATCTCCTGCCCTGAGTGCCAGGTGCTCGACAACGAGAACCATCCCGATGCCAAGCTTGGTGTCGACGGCAACCGCAAGTCATCGTCGCTCTACGACATGATTCCTGCCAAGCCCCAGAACGCAAAGCCTTTCGGCGAGTGGAACAAGGTGAAGATCGTCGTCAACAACGGCGTTGTCACGCACTTCCAGAACGGCGTACAGGTGCTCCAGTACACCCTGTGGACTCCCGAGTGGGTGGAGATGCTGCAGAAGAGCAAGTTCTCTGAGCAGAACTGGCCCGTTGCCTTCGAACTCCTCAAGGAGTGCGGCGGCCCGAACCACGAGGGCCTCATCGGCATGCAGGACCATGGTGACACCGTATGGTATCGCAACATCAAAGTAAAGGAATTATAATACATTTAGTCGTTTAGGAGATAAGTCGTTTGGTCGTTTAGGGATGTTACAATCATCATCCCGATCTACCAAACGACTAAACCACAAAACAACCAAGGAAAATGAAGAAAATATTAATGCTCGTTGCAGCCGTCGCCATGTTTGCTTCCTGCTGCAACAACAAGTGTAAGTGTACCTGCAGCGACTGCACCTGCTGCAAGGACGAGGCCGCCGCAACAGCCGCTGTGGCAGAAGAGGCTAACGAGGAAGGCTTCGAGTCCATCTTCAACGGCGAGACCCTCGAGGGCTGGCGCGGTTATGGTATGGATGTTCCGCCCACGAGCTGGAACGTAGAGGATGGTGCCATCCACCTCGTAGGCTCCGGCACCGGTGAGGCCCAGGCCGAAGGCGGCGGTGACCTGCTCTATGGTCAGAAGCTGAAGAACTTCGAGCTGCGCTTCGAATACAAGATCTCGAAGGGTGGCAACTCCGGCGTCTTCTACCTCGCCCAGGAAGCCAAGTCGAAGAAGAACGGTGAGCTGCTGCCCATCTGGCAGTCGGCCTCAGAGTATCAGATCCTCGACAATGCCAACCATATCGATGCCCAGCTTGGTGTCGACGGCAACCGTCAGGCTGCTTCGCTCTACGACATGATTCCTGCCAAGCCCCAGAACGCCAAGCCCTTCGGCGAGTGGAACACCGCCGCCATCGTGGTCTTCAAGGGCACCGTCATCCACTATCAGAATGGCGAGAAGGTGCTGGAATACCACCTCTGGACACCGAAATGGAAAGAGATGCTCGACAACAGTAAGTTCGCTGCCGACGGCGAGTTTCCCGAGGCCTACGACTTGCTGCTCAACATGGGTGGCGAGAACAAGGAAGGCTTCATCGCCTTCCAGGACCATGGCGACGATGTCTGGTATCGTAACATCCGCGTAAAGAAACTTGACTAATTCACGACAATGAGAAAGGTATTATTTACTGCCGTGGCACTGCTGCTCATCGGTCAGATAGCCATGGCACAGGATATGCGCCGCCGGCCCAACGGGGCCCGTCGCATGGCTCCCGTGAAGAAGGAGATGGCTCTTCAGCTCTACTCCATCCGCGAGGTCATGGGCAGCGCCGAGAAGTATGCCGAGAAGCATAAAGAGGTGTTCAAACAGCTGCACGACTGGGGCTATACCGCCGTGGAAGCTGCCAACTACAACGACGGCAAGTTCTATGGCGTCAGCCCCGAACAGTATAAGAAAGACTGCGAGGAAGCAGGTCTGAAGCCTATCTCCAGCCATACCACACGTGGCCTGAGCGACGAGGAACTGGCCAACCACGACTTCACCGAGGCTCTGAAATGGTGGAAAAAAGCCATCAAGGACCATAAGGCTGCCGGCATGGAGTATATCGTCACACCCGGCTGGGGCGTGCCCAAGACACTCAAGGATGCACAGACCATGTGCGACTATGCCAACGAGATTGGCAAGATGTGTCGCGAGGCCGGCCTGAAGTACGGCTACCACACCCACTCCCACGAGTTCCAGAAGGTAGAGGGCGAGGTATGGATTGACTACATGATGCAGCACGTCGATGCCGAGAACATGTTCTGGCAGATGGATGTCTACTGGGCCGTCATGGGCCAGCAGGGACCGGTGTACTACTTCAAGAAGTATCCCGGCCGCTTCAAGATGCTCCATATCAAGGATATCTATGAGCTCGGCGCCAGCGGCTTCGTAGGCTTCGACGCCATCTTCGGCGCTGCCGACGTGGCAGGACTGGAGAACTACGTCGTCGAGATGGAAGATACCGACGGTACCATCGACATCATGGAGGGCGTGCGCCGCTGTGCTGAATACCTCAAGCGCAGCCGCTTCGTGAGACCCTCTTACTCCAAGTAAGCGTTTCCCTACGGATACGCATCACCAAACAAGGACAGGTATCCCCTTCAGGAACCTGCCCTTGTTTTTTT
>CAMNII010000059.1 GCA_946540435.1 uncultured Prevotella sp. | reverse complement strand
GCCCTGGGCTGAGATCTTTCTGGCCCTTCAGGCCGTTTTTACCGGACAGCAATAATAAAAAATGGTTAGTGTCCGAATAAAAAAACTCATCTCCATCATGCTGACAGAGATGAGTATTCTGAGGGTTGGTCAGGGGCGAAGCCCGGTTCAGTCGCCCATGTATTTTCCCATGAAGAAGATGCACCCAGTCTGCTTCTCACGGACGATGTAGAAGAACGGGTGGTTGGCAATGAAGTAGTAGGGCGGATTCTCTTCCAGTCCCGCACCATACATGAGGGCCGTGCTCACGGCAGCAGCCTCCGTGCCTTCCTCGGTGACGATGATTTTTGCTTTCTGTTTGAAAGCTTCTACCCAGAGTTGTTCGTTTTGACATATCTGCGTGAACAGCGCCTGCGGCGTGAAGGTCGTTGTCAGTCCCAATGCGGTGAGCACGTCGTTGAGCTGGATGGATGTCGAGGTGATAAAGTGTGGAAGATGCAGCTCAACATTCTCACGCATGGCCAATCCATTGTACAGGTCTTCCAGCCATGCCTCGTCGGTCTGGGCTACCAGCGTGTTGACGGCATCGGTAGCATCCTGCCTTGCGGTCACCTTCGGCAGAACGACAATCATCTCGAAGTTGCCGTTGGCGTAAGGCAGTGAGACGGCCTGGTATTGCCCTGTCTGGCATACGGCGAAGGCATTGCGCTGGCACATGAACGGCAGTACCGTCGCATAGTCTGTGTGCTTTCTGAACGTTCCGCCTTGGGATTCCTTCTTGTCGAAAGGCAGCTGCCATGGAGCGAGCATAAAGGTGGCATTGGTAACACACAAGGATGCCTCCGGGTCCAGGTCGTTAGGCTCCAACAGGTTGTCGATGAGTCCGTTGGTTTGGTTGCGGGCCCAGTCGTTGATGGTTTCCAAGGCGTCTTGCCGGGCGAAGTCCAAGCCGACGACGGCGGCATCATAGTATTGTCCCACGCGCTGCTGGTAGTCGGCTTGCAGGCTGTGACCCTTCCCGCTGTTGACGAAGAGGGCGTTGGCCAGTGACAACTTGACATCGGCATCAGCCTTGGGAGCTTCTGCGATAATCTTGGCAAACGCTTCACTGATGGCGGCGCTATTGTCGGCATGGAGAGCCTGATACAGTTCTTCCCGCGTTGCTCCCTCTGCACCCTCGTAGAGCATGCCCAGGACGGCGGCAGCACTAAATGGTGCGACGACGAAGCTGTTTTCGTTCTCACTTTGTGCGATATTCATCGCCTGAAAGAGGTTTAGCGCAAAGTTGTTGGTATGTTCGCTGAATGCAGAAAGGTCTACCGGAACATTCTCCTGACTGTTTTTTTCATTTTCTTCCCGGGAGTCGGAACCCTCGTCGCCGGAACATGCCGGCATGAGGAATGCGCAGGCTGCAAAGGCAGCAAAGAGAAAGAAAGAATTTAAGTTTTTCATAGTAAAGAATTGTTTGTCTAATTGAAGTTTCGAAAGTAAATAACGCCCTGAACCAAAGGTCGACGGCCGAAGGGGAAGTCAAAGGGCAGCTATATATCAGCCCAGGGCAACGCCCTGGGTATGCGGACAATCGTATATTTCGCCCTGAAAGGGCAAAAGAATGATCTTTTGTTTCAATTCTTTTGCCCTTTCAGGGCGTAGAATGGATGTGCACCACGTACCCAGGGCGCTGCCCTGGGCTGACATCTCATTGCCCCTTCGGGGCGCTCTTATACAGATTGTTATCATACTTCCGAAACTTGAATAAGTCTAGAATTATTTTTTTGATTGATAATTTCCTGCCTGCAAAAATATAAAAAAAAAAGAAACTCCAAACAAAAAATAAAAAAAAATGAGGTTTCTTCCTTTTTTTCTTGTTTTTCCATACCTTTCCCGTATAGTGTTTGTTTCCAAACACCTCAGACGTGATGATAACACAACAGAACAACAGACGGAGTGAAAGGTCCTTTTCCCTTTGCCGCAATAAATGAACATGCCATGTTTCGGATGTACCGAACAACGGGAATTGTATGAAAAAAACAACGCTATGGCTGGTTCGCCATAGCGTTGTCATCCTTAGCGGTTCATGACGACTTTCTTGCCGCGATGGATATAGATGCCTTTCCCGGGCAGCTGGGTGCGCTGCCCCTGCAGCGTGTAGTAGGCATCGCTCGCTGCCGCGGGCTGCTGACTATCGGCTGGCAGGGAGGGCACGGCGGTCTCGCCGGCGAGGTCGGCATAGAGGTTCTTCCAGTTGTAGACGCGGAAGAAGTAGGGGCGGTAGAAGTCGGCCGACCCCGGGTCGTTGTGGTTCCAGTCGAGGTTGGGGGCCTCGGTGTTGGTCGACAACACCAGTTCGCCTTCACGCGAGAGGGCGGGATGGAGGTTCACCATATAAATCCACTTGTAACCCGTCTCGCCGATCTTGTCGAGGTGGTCGGGCAGGAGGAAGAGCAGGCGGCGGTCGGTGAAGGGTCCGACGGGCGACGTGCTGCGGTAGATATAGACCTCGCGGCTGAAGATGGGTGCCTGCATGACCATGAAGTAGTAGTCACCCTCTTTGAACACCCACGGCATGCTGCCCTGGTAGCCGTTGGCCATGATCGACGAGGCCGTCATCGTGTCGCCGTCGGGATAGTCGTCCTGCCAGGTCCACTCGCCGGTGTCGGCGTTCTTGACGTAGAACTGCCACGGGCTGGTCAGGTTGCGCGTCTCGGTGCGTGCCACCACCACATGATAGTCCTTGGTGGCATAGAGGTAGGTATGGTCGTCGCCTTCGTCACCTTCGACGAGGGTTGCTCCGTAGGGCACCTCGTAGCGGTTGAGGAAGTGGCGGGTGGAGAGGCGGCAGAGGTAGTTGCCGCGCTTGGGCAGGTAGTCGGGGATGTCGTCGAGGTAGTAGCCCTCGGGGATGGTGCCGTCGAGGCTGTAGGTGGCCATCGACATGCCGTGGTAGCTCAGCTCGTAGGAGTTCTGCGCGATCCAGAAGAGCTGCAGCTTGCCGTCGACGACGGTGCCGTCGCCCGACCAGTATACCATCGGTGCGTCGATGCCTCCCTGGTTTTCAATATTGGCATCGCCCTGGGGGTGGCGGATGTGTGTGCGGCAGTAGAAGTAGTATTTGTCGTTGGGGTTGGTCCAGTTGATATAGTCGGCGAGCCAGACGAAGTCCTCGGGGTTCTCGCCGGGCACGCCGTCGTGGGCGCGCTGCACCATCACGCTGTTGCGCGGGAAGTTGCTGTCGAGACGGGCTCGGGTGGGACCGTCGACGGTGCCGTAGAAGCTGTCGTTGAAGGTCCAGAAGACGTCGCCGTTGGGCAGTCCGATGGTGTAGACGCCGTCGCCGCCGTTCCATCCGCGCGTCCTCGAGAAGAGGCCGTCGTATTTCTTGTCCTTATAGGCGTAGGCTGTGCCGGGGCGCGTGGACCACTTCATGGGTTCCAGCTGCCAGTCGGGGTCGAGCTTCGGGTCGGTGAGGGCATTGTCGTCCATCGTTCCGTCGGGACGCGTCACGGTGATGTGGGTGTCCATGTATTCGCTGAGCTTGAAGGTGGCGACATTGACGTTCCAGGAGTCTTCCTCCTGTCCCAACTTGTCAATCTTGTCGTGCGGCGTCTGGCCGGCCATATAGTCGAGATAGAACACGCCGGTCTTGTCGTTGGTCAGCATCTCGAACTCCACGTAGATGCTGTCGACCTCGTTCGTGCCGTCGCCGCTGTTGAAGAGGCTCTTGAAGGCGCTCTCAGTGGCGAAGCCCAGCCAGGTGTAGCCCGTCTTGGGGTAGTCGCGGTTGAGCAGGTCGGTATAGGCCTGGCTGGCGACCATACGGCGCGTGATGGTCTGCTTGTATTCGTCGTCGCCCACGTCGGTCGTCGCCTTGGGCACCTGCGTCATCACGGGGTCGCCCGTGGTCTGCCAGCCCTCGGGCACACAGATGCCGAAGAGTCCGTAGACATGCTGCACGATGCCGTTGTCCGAGGCACCGGTGCGCTTGACGACCACCTTTCCTTTGAAGGTGGAGTTGGTCAGCGCTTCGTGGGGTTGCTGAACGAGTGTAATCTGATAGCAGGCGCTGACGGCGAGTGCGATGGCCGCAGCGACGAGGATTCGGAGATTTCGGTTGGTTTTCATCTTATTAAGCTGTGTTGTCTGTTACTGCCTGCAAAGGTAATACTAAATTTCGAGAAACCATGTCTTTACCACGAAAAAGTATTAAAAAACACTAAAGATGCAGCCTTCTGTGATATATTATCCTTAGCTTTGCATATAGAACAGACAGAGCAGTATGATGACAGACAACGAAATCATCCAACGGGTCAGGGAGGGTCACACCGACGACTTTGCCTGGCTGGTCAGCCGATATGCCGATCGGGTTATGGCATTCGTCGGCAGGATGGTCACCATCCGCGAAGATGCCGAAGACCTTGTGCAGGACACCTTCCTGCAGGTCTATCGCGAACTGCATCGCTATGATGGTTCACGCGGAACCTTCTCCACCTGGCTACTGCATATTGCCTATACCCAGACGCTGATGTTCCTGCGACGCCGGAAGCCAACGATTGAGTTGTTGGACAACATCGCAGAAGAACCTTCGGAAGGTGACGACACGTCGGAAATGCTGCGGCGGAGCGTCAGCCAGCTGCCGGCTGAAGACCAGACTGTCGTGCATCTCTATTATGCCGAAGACCTGCCGCTGATGGACATCGCTTCCGTTCTCGGCCACGATGCCGCCTATTGGGCCACCCGACTGCAACGCATCCGCAAGAAACTCTCAGAAAAGATGAAACTCAAATAAAAAAAGGATATGGACAACGAAGAAAAGAAAATCGACGAAGCATTGCGCGAGGCTTTCCGGCAAGACGGCAACGGTCAACAGCTGTCAGCCGACTTCACCGACCGGCTCATGCGGCGTATCCACGCTGAAGACCGACATCGGAAGACCAGCCATCTGTGGCGGCGTGTGGCAGCCATCACACTCATTGCCATCCTCGTCTCGGGTCTTTCCTATGCCGGCATCAGCCATATTGTAAGCCGTTCGGGACTGCCCCACCTCAAACCTTCCGAAGTGAATACAATCCCCACCATCAGCCTCGCCGAATACGAGCAGTTGAGTGGACAACTCTCGCAGCAGGCCATCGACAGCCGCTACGCCGGACTTTCCAACCTCTATTGGCCAGGCTGCAGCTGGTATTGCCTGGGCGAATACCGCCATGTGACAGCCAGCAGCTGCCTCTCACCGATGGGGAAGAAAAACTATTCCTCCGACAACCTCTACGACTGGAACCACGAAACGGCATGGGTCGAAGGCGTCGACGGCTCAGGCAAGGGGGAGACCATCACCTTCACCATTGCGGGACGCTCATGGCCTATCACGTCGGTGAACATCCTCAACGGATATGTCAAGACGGAGCGGGCATGGCGCGAGAACAACCGGGTGAAGCAGCTGAAGATGTATGTCAACGGAAAGCCCTATGCCCTGCTCGACCTGGAAGACTCGAGAGCCGAGCAAGTGTTTCCGGTCGATTCCATCGGCAAGCGGCCGGCAGGCATGTCGGACGAAGAATGGAGCCACCGGCCCGACTACACCATCAAGTTTGAGATACGCTCAGTCTATCGTGGCGAAAAATACGACGACACCGCCATCAGCGAGCTCTTCTTCTGCGGTCCCGCAATGCATTGACACTCATTGCATTTCAAAGAGTCACGACACAAAAACCACAGTCCTCCAAACGAGACCAAAGGCTGGTCTCATTGTGACCAAAGGCTGGTCACGACATTACATCATGCTTTTGTACATCTTGTTGCATTGTAACGGTAGTGTCAAATCACCCCGAACTGATGGAGGAAGACGGCAAGGATGCCGAGGGGACAGACAAAACGGACGGCAAAGAGATATAGACCGAAGAAGGTGGAGCGAAGGGTTCCCCAATTGGTGAACTCGTCGCGGACGACTTGCTTCGGCACATACCAGCCGAGGAACAGACAGGTGAGGAACGACCCTAAGGGCAGCAGTATCTGTGGCGTCAGGTAGTCGCAGCAGTCGAGGAAGCTACGCCCGAAGAACGAGAGACTGTCGACAGCTCCGCACGAAAGGGCGCAGAAGATGCCGATGACGCAAACAGGCCACAAACCCCGTCAGGCTATACATCTTAACACTCATTAATTCAAGTTTCGGAAGTAAATAACGCCCTGAAAGGGCCGCTATATGTCAGCCCAGGGCAGCGCCCTGGGTACGCGGACAATCGTATATTTCGCCCTGAAAGGGCAAAAGAATGATCTTTTGTTTCAATTCTTTTGCCCTTTCAGGGCGTAGAATGGATGTGCACCACGTACCCAGGGCGCTGCCCTGGGCTGACATCTCATTGCCCCTTTGGGGCGCTCTTATACAGATTGTTATCATACTTCCGAAACTTCAATCATTAACCATATTCCCACTCTTTCTCGTTCGCGGAATACGATGTATTCCCTAAGAGAATACAGTGTGATCCCTAAGAGAATGCAGTGTATTCCCTAAGAGATTACAGTGTATTCCCTAAGAGAATACAGTGTGATCCCTAAGAGAATACAACCCACTTCACCAGACACTTCTCTTTCAATCCTCTTTACACACGTGTCTCTTTATGCTTATCAGCTCCGATTTTGAATCGGATGTAAAGGCAGGCATCTCAAATTAAAGTCAAAAAAATGTATATTATTATTTTGCACATCCAAATTTTCTCCGTACCTTTGCAACACTAAAAACATTTCGATAAACAAACTGATTATTTCAATTAAAAAATGAAAAAGACACAATTATTCATTCTCGCAAGCATCCTGCTAACGGCAGGCTGTTCGCAAACCGAAGAAAGATATCACAAATGTCTAACAATACGTCGATAAAAAAGGAATTATTATGAAGAAGATATTTTTTCTACTCTTTGCGACATCCCTGTTCTTTTGTTGTAACAATGATGTTCCCGACGGCCCAAATCCTGATGCTTTTTTACCTGAATATGAAAAGCATGAGCCAGAACTGAACACAACGGAGGGTATTATCAGCAAAGATGGCGGAAGAATTGAGATCGTGTCTGGAAGCAAGGTGTCATTAATACCTGAACTACCTCACGAATATGATAATATAGAGAAAGAGACCTATGTCATCAGTGACAAGATTTGGCATTACGTGTGGAGATGCGATTGGTTTACTATAACCAGCATCTACGATATCAATGCGATGACAACCTACCGTCTGATTATCGATGTCGAACCAAACACGACAGGTAAAGAACGAACAGTTCCATTAACAATCGATACCTATTGGAAATACGGTTATATTGGTACCAACTTCGTTCAGGAGAAATAGTAGACAGTACTATCCGTACCTATAATCAAGAACGCCGCTACTCTCAACGAGCAGCGGCGTTTTCTTATGGTTAAGTATCTTAATTCAAGTTTCGGAAGTATGATAACAATCTGTATAAGAGAGCCCCAAAGGGGC
>CAMNII010000058.1 GCA_946540435.1 uncultured Prevotella sp. | reverse complement strand
ACCAATGTCTCAGCCGTCACCATGACGTAGGTGGGATTGAAGCTGTTGTAGCAGTCGATGACAATCTCACCATCGTTGTTGGTACGCAGCGACGGACTCCAGAAGAGGGTGCGTCGGCGGTCGTCGGGAAAGTCGGGGATGCCATCGGGATAGACAGGGGCATAGAATTCCGCCGGGCGGTTGTAGCCCTGTATGTCGGTATGGCGGATGCCGTGGGTGGGCTTGTAGTTCACCTGTGCCTGCCAGAGCGGCCGCATGGTGAGTTCGCAGCGCACGTATTTCTCGTTGAGCATGGTGAAGTCGGTGGTATCCTGCTCTGCCGTCTGGCTGTTGGTAAAGAAGTCGTCGGCTTCTTTTTCTGTTACGCGGTAGCTGTCGGCACTATAGGCATAGGAGTCTCTTCCGTCGATGTCGTTATAGAGCATGGCCGTCTCCATCATCTCCATCGTTCCTCTGTTGATAAACTCCTGTCCGATGAGCTTCCCGTTGACGCTGAACCGTATCTTCGACACGCCATAGGTGCTGCCTTCCCGGTTGATCTTCTTCGGGTTGAGGATATAGAGCAGGTTGCCGAAGTCGTCGGGTACGAATTTCCCTTCGTCGCGCATGCGGTCGACGATCTGCCGGATGTCGTAGAAGGCGATGATGTCGCGTTCGAAGGCCTCCGTCTCCTTAAGCAGGTTGCCATGGTGCTTTCCTTTGACGACGACCTCGTCGAGCATCTGTGCATCATAGTGTTCCGTTCCCACCTTGGCCAGGGAGTCGAGCTGCTGGTTCAGCGCGAGGGTGTCGGAGGGGTTATCCCATGCGGGCGACAGTTCGCAATAGTCGAGTTGGCGCAGTGGCGGCTCGAAGGTACGGAAGAGTCTCACGCGCGTATTCCTATTAAATTGTTTTCCTTCTTTCTTGGTTTGTATGAGCGATTCAAGGGTGCCATAGAAGTCGTCGAGGGGCACGCTGAAATAGCCCAGCGAGTCGGTGGTGGTGGTGCCGGCGAAGGGTATGGTGTCGTTCTGCGAGAGGATGGTGACGCCGAGGTTGGCCTGTTCACGGTTCATGAGCATCGAGCGCACCTGTCCGTAGAGCGTCAGCTGGTCCTCGGGCATATAGCGTGGCGTGAAGGTCTTCACGCCGAAAGCCTGTTCCACGTCGTACCGCCGCCACCCTCTGACGAGTAGCAGGTTGTCGAGCAGCTTCCGTCGTGCCGCCGACCTGTTGGCCAGGTAGAAGGCGGGCTTATGGATATATCCCTTCAGGTCGCTGGTGAGGAGCAGATGGGTGAAGATGTTGTCCTGTTCGCTGACATAGTCGCTCTCGATGCCGTCGCGGACTGATACCGACACATCGGCATCGGCCACAGGCTGTCCGTTGCCGTCGACGAGTCGGATGACGGTCTGCAGCGGCTGATAGGGCTGGAAGACGGTGCCGTCGATGCGGGCTTCGACCTGCGGCATGTCCTCCGGATAGACGAAGGTGAAGCGGTCGGCCACGGGTTGTCCGTTGCCATTGACGAGAGCGAGGCGGACGATGCCGGCAGGCAGCTCATCGGTGAGTATTTTCACGTGTTTGGTATTCCCTGCCGTGAAGTCGACGGGCACATAGCTTTGCGGCACGCCTTGTGTAAAGATGAAGAGTGCCAGCGGCTCCTCGGGCATGCCGGCCGACCGTGTCACGCTGATGTCGAACGACTCCATGCGGCTGTTCACCCGCATCACGTAGCCTTGCGGCAGTGCTTTTGGCAGTTCGTAGGTTTGCTTCTTGCCTTTCCATTCGAAGACCACCTTGGAAGGCTTCTCCTCCGGCAGGCACTGGAAGGCGCCGATGCCGTCGTGCACGGTGGCTACGGGTCCCAGCTGGCGGCCGTCGGCAGCGACGAGGGTTCCCGTGATGTTCACCCATCCAGAGTCTCGGTCGAGGGTCTCGATACCGACCACGGATGGTATGCCCTGCACGAGGTTGCCGCCCTCGGGGAAGAAGCGCACGGAGAGTCCTTTCTTCTTGTCGACGGGTCGCTGTTTCATGCTTGCATCCATGTTGTAGCGTGCTATCGAGCGCGGCTCATCCTGTGACAGGCGTTTGCGATAGACGGGGAAGGTCTGCGAGAAATACTGCGGGTCGTCGCTGAAGGCGAGCATCCACTTGGTGTAGGCCCGTATCTCGTAGTATCCGGTAAAGAAGGCGTTGGCCAGGGATATCTGCCCGTGTCCTGTTCCGTTGTCGAGCTTGACTATTTGCCGTTCCTTGACGTTGCCGAGTTGGTCGACGAGTTCCACGTAGAGGGGTTTGCTGATGGGGCTCAGCTGCAGCGTCGCGGCATTGACGACGGTGGCTTTGAACCAGATGGTGTCGCCCTGGTAGTAGCTGGTATTGTCGAAGTGCAGGTAAACCTTCTCTCTCGGCCACGCATGGGCAAACTGCTGTGCGGAAGCAAAAAAACGGTCGAACACAGACTCGTTCTGTGCTCCGACCGTTATGGTTGCCCCAAGGGCTATCAGGATGATGGCAATCCGTCGTTTCATCGTTCAGGAGTGTTGGTGGACGTACAGCCTATCAGAGTGGTGTCGGGAAGATGAATGTGCGCAGCACCCAATAGCTGGCGATGCCGGCGATATATCCGACGAAGGCCACCCATGTAATCTTCTTCATATACCATCCGAAGGTAATCTTCTCCAGTCCCATGACCACCACGCCGGCTGCCGAGCCGATGATGAGCATCGAGCCTCCCACGCCGGCGCAGTAGGCCAGCAGTTGCCAGAAGATGCCGTCGACCGCCATGTCGCCGACTTCGGCAACGGGATACATTCCCATACATCCGGCCACGAGCGGCACATTGTCGACGATGGAGGAGAGCACGCCGATGATGCCTGTCACGAGGTAGTGGTTACCCTCGAAGGCCACGTCGAGTCCCTTGCCGAGCATGGTCAGTACGCCGATGGTCTCGAGACATGCTACGGCCATGAGGATGCCGAGGAAGAAGAGGATGGTCGACATGTCGATGCGCGAGAGGATATGTGTCACGCGCTTCTGCATGGCCCCTTTCTCCTCCTTACGCTCTTTCACGCCGCGGTAGAATATCTCGGTTGCGGTCCAGAGCACGCCGAGCACCAGCAGGATGCCGACAAACGGCGGCAGATGGGTGATGCTCTTGAAGATGGGCACGAAGATCAGTCCGCCCACGCCCAGGAGGAACACGATCTTACGCTGTGCCGTGGTGAAGTCGCTGGCTGCTACCGTCTGCTGCTGCGAAGCGGTGAATGTCAGCTCACCCTTGAGCTGCAGCGAGAGCAGATAGGCAGGGATGACCATCGACACGAGCGACGGTATGAAGATTTCGCTGATGACGCCGGCAGCCGTGATGAGTCCTTTGTTCCACAGCATGATGGTGGTCACGTCGCCGATGGGCGAGAAGGCACCACCGGAGTTGGCTGCGATGACCACGAGTGCGGCATAGATGAGGCGGTCGCTCTTCTCGCTGACGAGTTTGCGCAGGATCATAATCATCACGATCGACGTCGTCAGGTTGTCGAGAATGGCCGAGAGGACGAACGTCATGAAGGCGATGCGCCAGAGCAGCGCCCGCTTGCTCTTGGTATGGAGCGTGTCGCGCACGAAGTTGAACCCTCCGTTCTGGTCAACGATCTCGACGATGGTCATTGCTCCCATGAGGAAGAACAGCGTCGTCGACGTCGATCCGAGATGATGTTCGATGACCTCGCTCACCTGCATGGCCTTGGTGGCATCGAGGAGTCCGACGATATACTGTCCCGGGTCGATCATGAACAGGGTCCAGCAAGCCACAAACATCAGCAGGGCCACGGCGGCCTTGTTCACCTTTGTAAAACTCTCAAGGGCTATACAGAGATAGCCGATGCAAAACACAATAACGATTGCTAACGTCAAAGAAGTCATATTTTATTGAATTGTTTGATTGCGACTCTCTAAAGCGGGTGCAAAGGTAACACAAAATAACGAGTTGACAAAGAAACATCATCACAAAAAACAAATATCATAAAAAAAATAATCATTTATAAATGTTTTTTTATCAAAAAACAAAGATGGTTCTGCGTTTTTATTTGTAAATTTGCAGCAACTATGCCGTCAGGCCTATACACTAACAAATATCATGAATATGAACAACGAACAATGCTACTATCTGGCCGTAGACCTCGGAGCTACCAGCGGCCGCACCATCCTCGGATGGGAGCACGACGGGGCTATCGAGATGAAAGAGCTCACCCGTTTCGACAACCCCATCATCGAGGCCACAGGACACTTCTACTGGGATATCTATGCCCTCTACCACGAAATCATCAAGGCACTGCAACTCACTGCACGTCAGCATATCACCCTCAGCAGCATCGGCATCGACACCTGGGGCTGCGACTTCGTATGTCTGGGACACGACGGGCAGCTGCTCCGCAACCCATTCTCCTACCGCGACCCACACACGGCAACTGTCATGGATACGTATTTCGAGAAAGCACTGCCGAAAGAGACGGTATACGAGAAGACCGGCGTGCAGTTCATGCCCTTCAACTCGCTGTTCCAGCTCTACGCCATGCGGCAGGACGGCAACAGTGCACTGGCTCAGGCCGACAAGATACTCTTCATGCCCGATGCCCTCATCTACATGCTCACCGGGAAGGTCATCTGCGAATACACCGTGGCCTCCACCTCGCAGATCCTCAACCCACATACCCACGACCTCGATGAAGACCTGCTCCGCACCGTGGGACTCACACGTTCCCACTTCGGACCGATGACGATGCCCGGCACCGTCGTAGACACCCTCACCGATGAGGTGCAGCGCATCACCGGACAGACGGCAATTCCCGTCGTGGCCGTGGCAGGACATGACACGGCGAGTGCCGTAGCCACCGTCCCCGCCGACCCTGCCGGCCTCGTCTTCCTCTCCTCGGGCACCTGGAGCCTCATGGGCATCGTCACCCCGCAACCCATCATCAACGAGCGGTCGTACGAGCTGAACTTCACCAACGAAGGCGGACTCAACAGCACCACGCGCTTCCTGAAGAACCTCTGTGGCATGTGGATCTACGAACGCTGCCGCGAGGAATGGGGAAAGCCGTCGCACGACGAGCTCATCGGCGGTGCCAGCGAATGTCCGCCCTCTCCCCACACCTTCAACCCCGACGATGCCTGCTTCGCCAACCCGCCATCAATGACACAGGCCATCAGCGACTATTTCAACCGCCAGGGACTGCCCATGCCCGAGACGCGCGCAGCCCTCGTGCGCTGCATCTTCGACTCGCTGGCACAGCGCTACAAGCAGGTGTACGAATGGCTCAAGGAGCTGTCGCCCTACCCCGTCGACGGCATCTACATCATCGGCGGAGGGTCGCGCAACCAGCTCCTCAACCGTCTCACCGCCGAGGCCTGCGGCTGCACCGTCAGCTGTGGCTATTCCGAGGCCACGGCCTATGGCAACCTGACCGTACAGATCGCATCCCGCAAGAACAACAAATAACAAAACAAAACCATAAACCAGTATGAACGAAACAATGATTACAAAAGCCTATGAAATGGCTCGCGAACGGTATGCCACCCTCGGCATCGACACCGACAAAGTGATTGAAACCCTTGAGAAGACACCCATCTCGCTGCACTGCTGGCAGACCGACGACGTCGTGGGCTTCGAGCGCAACGACGCCCTCTCAGGCGGCATCCAGACCACCGGCAACTATCCCGGACGGGCACGCAACATCGAGGAGGTGCGACAGGATATCGAACAGGTGCAGACCCTCCTGGCAGGCACCTTCCGCCTGAACCTCCACGAGACCTACGGCGACTTCAGCGAAGGCTTCGTCGACCGCGACCAGGTTGAGGTCAAGCACTTCCAGGGATGGATAGACTGGGCCAAGGAGCACAATCTGAAACTCGACTTCAACTCCACCAGCTTCTCCCACCCGAAGAGCGGATACCTCACGCTGGCCAACCCCGACAAGGCCATCCGCGACTTCTGGATAGAGCATACCAAGCGCTGCCGCCGCATCGCCGACGCCATGGGTAAGGCACAGGGCGACCCCGCCATCATGAACATCTGGGTGCACGACGGACTGAAGGACATCACCGTAGAGCGCCTGCGCTACCGCCAGATCCTCAAAGAGTCGCTCGACGAAATCCTCAGCGAGCAGCTGCCACACATGAAGACCTGTCTCGAAGCCAAGCTCTTCGGCATCGGCATGGAGAGCTTCACGGCAGGCTCCCACGACTTCTATGCCGGCTACTGCTCGAAGAACAACGTCATCTACACCCTCGACACCGGACACTACGAGCCCACCGAGAACGTTGCCGACATGGTCAGCTCGCTGCTCCTCTACGTGCCCGAGCTGATGCTCCACGTCTCACGCCCCATCCGATGGGACTCCGACCACGTGACCATCATGAACGACCAGACACTCGACCTGTTCAAGGAACTCGTCCGTGCCGACGCACTGAACCGCGCACATATCGGACTCGACTACTTCGACGCCTCCATCAACCGCATAGGAGCCTACGTCATCGGCGTGCGCGCCACACAGCGCTGCCTCCTGCAGGCACTCCTCGAGCCGCTGCCCCTGCTGCGTAAGTACGAAGACAACGACCAGGGCTTCCAGCGCCTGGCACTGCTCGAAGAGATGAAGTCCATGCCCTTCGGCGACGTCTACAACTACTTCAACATGAAGAACAACCGCCCCGTGGGTGCCGACTTCATCGCCGACATCGAGAAATACGAGCGCGACGTCACCAGCAAACGATAACCCGTCAAGCGATAAGAAGCAATGGAAATCATCATCGGACTGCTCATCATTGCCGTGGGAGCCTTCTGCCAGTCGAGCAGCTACGTTCCCATCAACAAGATAAAAGACTGGTCGTGGGAGAGCTACTGGATCGTACAGGGCATCTTCGCATGGCTACTGCTACCCTTCCTCGGAGCACTGCTGGCAGTGCCCCAGGGAGAGTCGCTCTTCTCGCTCTTCGCCAATGCCCCGTCCTTCCAACTGACGATGACCATCCTCTTCGGCATCCTATGGGGCGTCGGCGGACTCACCTTCGGACTCTCCATGCGCTACCTCGGCGTAGCACTCGGACAGTCTATCGCACTCGGCACATGCGCAGCACTGGGAACCATCATGGGTCCCGTGCTGCTCAACATCTTCTTCCCTGAGCTCAACGCCCTTGAGTCGCTCACCTTTGCCGTACTCATGGGCGTCGCCGTCACCCTCGCCGGCATCGCCATCATCGGCGTGGCAGGGTCGATGAAGGCGGCATCACTGTCAGAGGAAGAGAAGAAGGCTGCCGTCAAGGACTTCAACTTCCCGAAGGGCATCACCATCGCCCTGCTGGCAGGCTTCATGAGCGGATGCTTCAACGTAGGACTGGAATTCGGCAAGGACATCAACTTCGGAGAACTCACCGACCCGATGTTCCGCACGCTGCCCGCCACCCTCCTCGTCACCTTCGGAGGCTTCCTGACCAATGCCGTATACTGCTTCTACCAGAACCAGAAGAACGGCACCTGGGGCGACTACCGCAAGACGAAGGTATGGGGCAACAACCTCTTCTTCTGCCTGCTGGCCGGATTGCTGTGGTACTCGCAGTTCTTCGGACTGTCAGTAGGAAAAGGATTCCTCACCTCATCACCCACGCTGACGACACTCGCCTTCTGCATCCTCATGGCCCTCAACGTCGTTTTCTCCAACGTCTGGGGCATCATCCTCAAGGAGTGGAAAGGCTGCTCGCGGCGCACCATCTGCGTGCTCGTCATCGGCCTGCTCGTACTCATCTTCTCCTCCTTCCTGCCCCAGCTGCTGTAGAGGAGACGCTGAACATTTCCACCTTGCCAAAAAGGGCAGGATTGGATATGTCCGAGGAATGCCTTGGCAAGAAAAAGTCGGATATAATTCAACAAAAAAGTGGTGTTTTTCATGCAAATCCTTTGTGAAATCAAAAAAAGTATGTACTTTTGCAACGGCTTCACTAAACGGATTGACAAAAAAACTCCATAAAACAACAAGCGTATGAACAAGACAATTAAAAGCATGCTGACACTCGTGGCCCTTTTCGTCGCCACCACACTGTCAGCACAGAACGAAAAGGACTACGAGTTCTACCCCTACAACTACATCGGCATCCAGGGAGGCCTCATCAAGAACTACAGCGGCACACTCCCCGACCGCACCTTCAGCCCCGAGGCTGCCCTCTCCATCGGCCGCTTCTTCCTACCCGAAGTCGGTGCACGCCTGTCCGCCGCCGGCACCATGTGGAAAGCCGAGATCCCCGGACAAGCCGATAAGTACGACAGCAAGATGCTCGACCTGAGCCTCGACCTGCTGCTCAACTTCTCGAACATCCTCTTCCCCAACCGCCACAATGCCGTCAACGTCATCGGCGTCTTCGGAATGCCCTGGCAGCTGGCCGCGCCACACACCTATCTCGACACCTATGGCGGCACACAGGTGACTGGCTATGAGAAGTGGAACGCCGGATGGAAAGGCGGCGGCATGATCGAGTTCGACATCGCCAAGCACTGGGGACTGAACATCGAAGCTGGTTCGGTGTACATGCGCAACCGCCAGCACAGCGCCGTAAACAAAAACCGCTGGTGGCCTTACGCCATGGCTGGCATAAGCTATAAGTTCGGATTCAAGAAAAAGAAAGCCGAGGCTCCCGAGACCGTGGAATATGTCGCTCCCGCACCCGAGCCCAAGCCCGCTCCCGTAGCAGAGCCCAAGCCCGAGCCCAAGCCCGTGGTGACGCCTCCCGCTCCCCAGCCCAAGAAAGAAGAGGTGAAGGCACCCGCCACCATCGAGAAGAATGTATACTTCACCATCAACAAAGCCGACATCGACGACAGTGAGCAGGCAAAGATTGCCGAGGTGGTAGACTTCGCAAAGGCTAACCCCGACGCCACATTCACCGTCACCGGCTATGCCGACAAGGGCACGGGAACAGCAGCACTCAACAAGCGTATCGCCGAGCGCCGCGCCCAGACCGTGAAGACCAAGCTCGTCTACGGCGGTGTCGATGCCAGCCGCATCACCACCTCCTCAAAGGGTGACACCGTACAGCCCTTTGCCAACAACGACGACAACCGCGTCGTCATCATCGTTGGAAAAGAATAACCGGTCATCCATTTGCCAATAAAAAAACTGACATG
>CAMNII010000057.1 GCA_946540435.1 uncultured Prevotella sp. | reverse complement strand
GCCCTGGGCTGAGATCTTTCTGGCCCTTCAGGCCGTTTTTACCGGACAGCAATAAACTTTTTTGGATAAAAATGTTCGAAATCGAAATAAAACTCCTACCTTTGTTGGCGGATAACGATTACGCCTATTAGAAATGAATAAAGACACCAATGCTGCGGAGTTATTCTACACCGCATACAGAAACAGACTGACGGATTTGAGGCAACGGCATACCAAGCCGATGACCTACAGTGAGAAAGTGTTGTTTTCCCACCTTTATGATTGCGGACAGCAGCCTGCCTTCAGCCGCGGAACTGACTATGTCACCTTCCGACCCGACCGTGTGGCCATGCAGGATGCCACGGCACAGATGGCACTGCTGCAGCTGATGAACGCCGGGCAGCAAAGGGTGGCTGTGCCTACCAGTGTACACTGCGACCACCTGATACGTGCCTGCCGCGGAGAGAAAGAAGACCTGGCAACAGCCAATCGTGAGAATAAAGAGGTATATGACTTCCTGCGGTCGGCAGCCCGACACTTCGGTATAGACTACTGGAAGCCGGGAGCAGGCATCATCCATCAGGTCGTTCTCGAGAACTATGCCCTACCGGGGGCAATGATGGTCGGTACCGACTCCCATACGCCCAACGCAGGAGGACTGGGAATGGTGGCAATCGGCGTGGGAGGTGCCGATGCCGTTGACGTCATGACCGGACAGCCATGGGAACTGAGGGTACCACGCGTCATCGGCGTACGGCTATCCGGCAGCCTCTCATCATGGTGTGCACCGAAAGACATCATCCTGACACTGCTCGGCATGCTCACCGTGAAAGGTGGCACCAATGCCATCATCGAATACTTCGGAGAGGGGGTCGGCACACTGTCGGCAACAGGACGAGCTACCATCTGCAACATGGGTGCTGAACTCGGGGCTACCTGCAGCCTGTTCCCCTACGACCAGCGCACAGCCGACTACCTCTGCCAGACCGGACGCCAAGCGACAGCAATGGCTGCACAGCTGGTGGCCGAAGACCTACGGGCTGACGACGAGGCTATCTGCCATCCCGAGGAATACTACGACAGGGTCATTGACATCAACCTGTCGGATATCGAACCGCATCTGAACGGTCCCTTCACGCCCGATGCCGCCACGCCGCTGCCCCGGATGGCAGAGAAAATAGCAAGCGAAGACTACCCGCGCACCGTCGAGGTGGGTCTTATCGGGTCGTGCACAAACAGCAGCTACCAAGACTTGTGCCGTGCCGCCGCCGTGGCTCGCGAAGCCTACGAGAAGGGAGTCACACCAAAAGGCAGGCTCATCGTATGCCCCGGCTCAGAGCAGATACGGCTTACGGCGGAACGCGACGGCATCATCGATGACTTCCGGCGCATCGGAGCCATCATCATGGCAAACGCCTGCGGACCCTGCATCGGACAGTGGCGCCGCGACGAGATGCCGACGGAACGTCGCAACACCATCGTCACCTCATTCAACAGAAACTTCCGCCGTCGGGCAGATGGCAACCCCAACACCTTTGCCTTCATCGCCTCGCCGGAGCTGACCACCGCCCTTGCCATCGCAGGCCGTCTGGACTTCGACCCGCGCACCGACACGCTCCTCAACAACAATGGCAAGGCCGTCATGCTCACGCCGCCGCAAGGTGCCGAGGCACCGGCCAACGGATATCTCAAGCCACAGACCGAGACACCAGCCGATAACAGCGACGCTGACATCATCATCGACCCGCACTCACAACGGCTGCAGCGACTCGAACCCTTCGCGCCGTGGGATGGCAACGACCTGACCGACATGCCGCTGCTCATCAAAGTGCAGGGCAAGTGTACCACCGATCACATCTCCATGGCCGGACCATGGCTGCGTTTCCGCGGACATCTGGAAAACATCTCCGACAACCTGCTCATGGGTGCCGTGAACGCCTTCAACGGCAAGAGCAACAGCGTCAGACTGGCCAACGACTATGTCGCCGTTTCGACAGCGGCCAAGGCATATAAGGAAGCAGGCAGACGGACTGTCGTCGTAGCAGAGGATAACTACGGTGAAGGCTCCAGCCGTGAACATGCCGCCATGGAATCTCGGTTCCTGAATGTCGCCGTAGTATTGGCCAAGAGCTTCGCACGCATCCACGAGACCAACCTGAAGAAACAGGGAATGCTCGCACTAACCTTTGCCGACAAGAGCGACTACGACCGCATACGCGAGGACGACCGCCTGACGGTGAGCGGTCTGCAGACGTTCACGCCGGGCGTGCCCCTCACGGTGACCCTCCACCATGCCGACGGCACCACTGAGTCATTCGTCGCGGAGCATTCCTACAATGCCCTCCAAATAGAATGGTTCAAAGCAGGAAGCGCACTCAACTACCTCACCAAGCACTAACAGAAATCCTTCAACCCTCAACGCTCAACTCCATGTCACTCATCACCAAGCAAGACGGACACCTCATCGTCCCAGAGAACCCCACCATACCATTCATCGAAGGCGACGGCGTAGGCAGCGAAATTACTCCCGTTTGCCAGCAAGTAGTCAATGCCGCCGTGGCCAAAGCCTATAACGGGAAACGACACATCGAATGGAAGGAAGTATTAGCCGGGGGCAAAGCCTTCGAGCAAACAGGCGAATGGCTGCCCCAAGCCACCATCGACTGTTTCAGCAATGCACTCGTCGGCATCAAGGGACCGCTGAAGACACCCGTTGGCGGTGGCATTCGCAGCCTGAACGTTGCACTGCGGCAACAGCTCGACCTGTATGTATGCCAACGCCCCGTACGCTATTTCCGTGGTATCAATTCGCCGGTGAAGCATCCCGAGCGGGTTAATATGTGCGTATTCCGCGAAAACACCGAAGACATCTATGCCGGCATCGAGTGGCCGGCAGGAAGCGCAGAAGCAGAACGTTTCGGACGCTTCCTACGGGAGGAGATGAAGGTCACCAAGGTACGTTTTCCCGACACCGCCGCCTATGGCGTAAAGCCGGTGTCACGCGAAGGTTCGGAACGACTCATCCGCAGCGCCATCGACTACGCCCTCGCTCACGGACGAGGCATCGTCACGCTGGTACACAAAGGAAACATCATGAAGTTCACCGAGGGAGGGTTCAAGAACTGGGGCTACGAACTGGCACAACGGGAATATGCACAGGAACTGGCCGACGGCCGGCTGACGGTGAACGACTGCATCTGCGACGCCTTCCTGCAGAACGCCCTGCTCAAACCAGAGAGCTATGACGTCATCGCCACGCTGAACCTCAACGGCGACTATATCTCCGACATGCTAGCCGCACAGGTGGGAGGCATCGGCATCGCACCAGGCGCAAACATCAACTATCAGTCGGGACATGCCATCTTCGAAGCCACCCACGGCATCGCTCCCGACATCGCCGGGAAAGACATCGTCAACCCCTCGTCATTGCTGCTCTCTGCAGTGATGATGCTTGAATACATCGGATGGAAAGAGGCTGCCGGACTCATCACACGGGCCTTGGAAGACAACTTCACAGAAGGACAGGCCACCGCCGACCTGGCCCGTTTCATGGAACAGGGACGGACCCTCGGCACACAAGCATTCGGCGACAAACTCACGGAAAAAATCAACAGCTATGAATAAGGAATATCTCATCTATAAACTCAGCGACCAGGCAAAGAACTGCTGCAAGATTGACAATGCTCTCTTCAGCAAGTACGGTGTGAAACGCGGACTACGCAACGACGACGGCTCTGGCGTGCTCGTCGGACTGACCAACATCGGAAACGTCGTAGGATACGAACGCGACGCCGACGGCACCCTCGTGCCCACCGAAGGGAAGCTGTTCTACCGCGGGTACGAACTCAACGATCTGGTGACACCACTGCTCAAAGAGAAGAGACTGGGCTTCGAAGAAGTGGCTTACCTCCTGCTCTCAGGCGAGCTGCCCGACAAAGAGGAATTGTCCGCCTTCCGAGAGCTTATCAACGAGAACATGCCGCTCGACCACCGCACCATCGTACATATCATCGACCTCGAGGGTTCGGACATCATGAACATCCTCGCACGCTGCGTGCTCGAGATGTACAGCTTCGACGCCAACCCAGACGACATCTCACGCGACAACCTCATGCGACAAGGCATAGAGCTCATCTCGAAATTCCCTACCATCATCGCCTACGCCTACAACATCTACCGACACTCCGAACAAGGACGCTCCCTCCACATCCGACACCCGAAAGAGAAAGCATCCATCGCCGAGAACTTCCTCTACATGCTCAAAAACGATAACTTCACCGAGCTCGACGTGCGGACGCTCGACCTGCTGCTCATCACACAGGCAGAACACGGAGGCGGTAACAACTCCACATTCACCGTGCGCGTCACCTCTTCCACACGCACCGACACCTACTCCAGCATCGCAGCAGGAATAGGATCGCTCAAGGGACCCCTCCACGGAGGTGCCAACATCAAGGTCATCAACATGTTCCACCACCTGAAAGAACATATCAGCGACTGGACCGACACCGACGAGATCGACGCCTACCTGCGACGCATGCTCAACAAAAAGGCTTACGACAAGACAGGACTCATCTACGGCATCGGCCATGCCGTATACACCCTCAGCGACCCGCGCGCCGTGCAGCTCAAACGCCTCGCCGGAGAACTGGCCCGTGAAAAAGGGCGCGAAGAGGAATACCTGTTCCTCAGACGCATCGAGCAGGAAAGCATCAAGTGCCTCTCCGAACTCCGCAAAGGCAACAAACCCCTATGTGCCAACCTCGACTTCTACAGCGGTTTCATCTACGAGATGATCGGCCTGCCGCAAGAGATCTACACGCCCGTCTTCGCCATGGCACGCATCGTAGGATGGACCGCCCACCGCATCGAGGAGCTGAACTTCGAGGGACGCCGCATCATACGGCCTGCCTATATGAACGTGCTCGGGACAAAGGACTACACCCCTCTCGCCGACAGATAACACCCCACTGGCTTTCCTGCCTCTTGCCGGTACCCCCGCAGGATGCCCGCCGACGGGCTTCTTGCGGGGGTAACGGCAAAAGAAAACAGCACGAAAAACAAGAAGTTTTATACTTTTTTAATGCTTATCGCAACTTTTTCGCCTTTTTTTTTGACAGTTTCTTACTTTTTTCATATCTTTGCAGGGAATTATCTAAAGAACCGAAACTTAAAAGGAAAGATTACTTTTCTATATTATTAACTAATTAATTGTATGAACATGAAAAAAATGTTTTTGCTGACGTTGGCAACACTGCTTGCCACCGTAACGTTTGCGCAGAAACCTGTGGCTGTGACGCCTTACGTGTCGCAGTTCCTCGGCAACAAAGCACAGCCGGTCTATTTCCATGCTCCCAAAGCTGAGCTGACCACCGTGAAAGCCGGACAGGTTTCAGGCAACAAAGTAAAGAAAGCACCCAGCAAGGTGCAGGGCGACTACAACGCCATCATCACCGAAGTTCCCGCAGGAGCTGAAGTGAAGCAACTCGTGCGTAAAGGTAAGTGCCACAAGTATTCTGAAGGTGTCTACTCTCTGGCTGACCAGAGCGGTTCTATCAGCATCGCCTACGACGGCAATGATGTCTACATCCAGAACCCCGTATCTGAATACGCCAACGGCGCATGGGTAAAGGGAACAAAGGATGGCAACACCATCACCGTACCCCTCGGACAGTTCCTCTACTACAGCGCATCCTATAACTATGGTCTCTATCTGACCATGGCTGACGTCACCGAAGACGCTGATGCCGGATTCGCAGGAACAACCGACGAGGCCGCCACTGAGGTTACCTACACCATCGACGGAGAGACCATCTCGCTCAACGGAACGAGTGCAACACGCACGCTCACCGTGGCATGGTCGGACGACAACACCTCCTACAAGTATGGTGCAGCCGGCGGTGACTACGAGTCGGTATACAGTGCTTACACGCTGCCCGATCCCGTTGTCGCTCCCGACGGACTGGTGACCAAGGACTATCCCCTCGCCGCCACCGAGTATGAAGGCGGCAACGAGGGCGTCGCCTACAACACCACCGTCAAGGTTGGTATCGACGGCAACGACGTCTACATCCAGGGTCTCTGCAAATATGTTCCCGAGGCATGGGTGAAAGGTACGAAGGACGGCAACAACGTCGTTGTGCCCGTGACCTACTTCGGCACCGACGGAGTGAACAACTATTTCTACTCGGCCTACAACGGAACCAGCAGCACCTGCGAGGGTACATTCGCCTATGATCCCGAAGATGACATATACTCCATGTCTGGCTCGATGCTCATCAACCTCAATGAGTTCTCCATCGACGACATCGCATTCTACAATGGCGTCACACTGGGAATCGTTCCCGATCCCACCACGCCTCCCGATGGCCTCGAGGTCGTTGAAATGCCCTGCAAAGGCCGCCAGGTTGTCTCTGGAGGAACTTCAGAAGATTTTGACAAGACCGTGAAGGTAGGCTTCGACGGTAACGACGTATACATCCAGGATCTCCTCCCGCAAGTAGAAGGTGGCTGGATCAAGGGTACCATCACCGGCGACAAGGCCGTATTCCCCATGGCACAGTATGTCGGTAAGAACGCCTCTGGCACACGCATCTTCCTGATGGGTTACACCAGCGGTATCGAAGACGTAGTATTCACCTACGACGAGGCAGCAAAACTCTTCATCTCCGACAACATGATTCTCGCTAACGGCCGTAAGGACGCTCTCGGATTCTACTATCCCTACTTCCCCTCAGGCATGACCATCGGTAATGATGAAGATCCCGAGCCTATCGTGCTTCCTGATGGCGTAGAGACCAAGGAAATGCCGCTGAAGGCTGTCAACAGCAACGGCGAGGCTGTCGAGCGCACCGTGAAGGTAGGCATCAACGGAGAAGACCTCTACATCGCAGGCCTCTGCGCATACCTGCCCGACGCTTTCATCAAGGGTACGAAGAATGCCAAGGGTAACTATGAGTTCGCCCTGCCGCAGAAGTATGGCGTATACGGAGGCTCCTATGACATGTACCTCCTCGGTGTCGACGCCGATGGCAACATCGTCAACCCCGAAATCTCCTACAGCCCGCTGACCGAGAACTACACCTTCGTCACCAGCATCCTGACCAATAACAAGAAGCACAGCATCTACTACTTCGAGTGGCTCACGGCCGGTTCGAAGATCGGCGAGGCTCGCCAGTTCGAAGGCTTCGACTTCAACAAGTACGAAGTGCCCGTATCGACCAACACCTCACACGACGGTGACATCACCGAGGACCTCGTCATCAAGAGCGGCGACATCACACTGACCGTATCGCCCGCCACCGGTGGCACGCCCAACCGCTTCTGGAGCACCGCCAACGGCCCGCAGCTCCGCGTCTATAGCGGCACGCTGACCTTCGAGGCTGCTGAAGGAACCGACGCCATCTCGAAGCTCATCTTCAACAATGGCAAGTGGAACGCAGGCAACGCAGCTGACAACGGCGCTTTCGACGGCAACACCTGGACAGGTTCTACCGACAAGCTCGTCGTCACCATCGCCGGCAACACCCAGCTGAACAACATCGTTGCCATCACTGGCGACCTCTTCGCTGGTAACGCTCCCGCAGAAGGCGAATTCTTCCTCTACAACATCGACAGCAAGCTCTGGCTCCAGAACAACAACATGGAGAAGAATCCTAACGACTGGACCACACGCGCACAGGTTGACGTCGACGGTATGCTCGTCGGACTCGTTCCCGTGGATGGCGTAGAGAACGGCTTCGTCATCAACCCGCACTTCAAGAACAACCAGTCCATCAACGCCGACAACCTCTACATGGACACCGGCGCCGGTAAGACCACATGGGTATTCACACCCACCGAGGCTGAAGGCTACACCAATGTCTACACCATCACCAGCGGTGATTTCAAACTCGGTGTCGACGCCAACGGACTCATCGCCAACAACGTTGAAGGCAAGTGGCAGATCATCACCAAGGAAGACCGTCTCGCCGCTATGGCTAACGCTAAGGCCGACGCTCCCGTCAACGCCACATGGCTCATCGACGGCAACAGCTTCGCATTCAACGACGAGAAGAACGACTCCTGGAAGCGCGAAGGCGACGCCGGTGGCTTCAACATCGGTGGCGACTGGCCAGGCAACAAGAACCGCGTCCTCGAGACATGGAACCTAAGCAACTGCGATATCTATCAGGAAATCGAAGTTCCCAACGGAACATACCAGATGCAGGCAGCAGGTGCATTCGTACCCACTCCCGGCGACCGCATGAGCGCTGACGACCTCAACGCCTACCTCGCTGGCGAGCTGAAGAACTACGGATGGTTCTATGCCAACGACCAGGTTGTACAGATGCCTTCTGTATACTCAGGATATCGTACCGAGAGCACACCCGACCGCGCCACACGTCAGTTCGGTGACTACTTCGTCATCGACGGTGTGAACCAGGTGAGCCGCCAGATGTGCGACGGTGGCTTCATGAGCGATGTCATCACCGTCACCGTCACCGATGGCAAGCTGCGCGTAGGTGCAAAGGTTACCGGTGCCAAGACCAACACCAACTGGATCATGATCGACAACTTCCGTCTGAAGTACCTCGGAACCGATCCTGTCGCTCCTGAGACCGTAGCCCTCACCGGCGTCTCTGCCGACGGCGAGAAGTACTACGCTACCTACTTCAACGAGAACAAGTCGTTCACTGCCGACGAGAACACCGTCGTCAAGGTTGCTGACTACGACGAAGAGACTGGCACCGTCGTCCTCTTCGACACCAATGCCAAGGAAGTGCCCGCCGGAGCTGCCGTCGTCCTCGAGAGCAGCGCTGCCGACATCACCCTGACCATCGGCAACAGCACCAACCACTTCGACAACAACAAGCTCGTAGGCTTCCAGGCTCCAAAGGCCGTTGCCGAAGGCGACTTCTACGGACTGGGCAACAAGAGCAAGGGTATCGGCTTCTACAAGGTCGTCCTCACCTCACTGCCCGCCAACAAGGCTTACATGGCAGCCAAGTACATTTCCGACGCTCTTGCTAAGGACTTCCTGCCCTTCAGCGATGGCAATACCACTGCTATCAACGGCGTGAAGAACGCCGACGTTGAGAACGCCGTCATCTACAACATGCAGGGACAGCGCGTCAACGCAGCCCAGAAGGGTGTCTACATCGTCAATGGCAAGAAAGTCATTGTGAAGTAATCACCTGACAGAAATAACACTCAAGAAGAGCACCCGTCCACCCATGGACGGGCGCTCTTTCTTTTATCTGCACCCGCAAAACCGCGCTCTTTTTTCTACGTTCAAAAAAAACTATTGCTGTCCGGTAAACTTTTCTTTTATCTTTGATATTCCCTGTATAT
>CAMNII010000056.1 GCA_946540435.1 uncultured Prevotella sp. | reverse complement strand
CTTTTTGTTTGTCGCATTGAATTATTCTTATTAAATTTGCAAAGTTATATCTTTCTGTCATTATTTTAAGCCATCAATACGAAACTATGAAGCGATTACTGAGCCTAACACTGACTATTATATTCTCGACCGCAGCCCTGCTGGCACAGTCGCAAGTGAAACGCAGCAACTTCATCTATATCTTCGACTGTACGAAGTCGATGATTTACAACGATATCCTCGACTCGTCGCTGCAGTTCCTCCACGACGACCTGGCCGAGCGGTCGGGCGGCGACGTCACCATCGTGCTCTTCCAGGACAAGCCGCTCGAGGTCTATCAGTTTGATGGCAGCGACTACAGCGAGAAGCAATGGGCAGAGATAGAGAAGACCATCCGCGCCCATGCCGATAAGGTCACCCGCACGAATATCTGCGGGGCGTGGGACCGTGCACTGGAGTATATCGACTCTAACCGCTACAACTATGTCTACCTGATGACCGACGGCGAAGACAACATCCCCGGACAGGGCACCGACGCCGTCTGCCAACGCATAGCGGAGTGGTGTGGCAAGTTCAAGGACTCCCATGCCTATTTCGTAGAGCTGTTCAAGGATGCCCACAATCCGAAGATCGATGAGGCCATCCGACAGAGCTGCAACTTCCATGCCATGGGCATCGTGCACGACCACTTCATGAGTTTCGACCGCAACGAGATTATCGTCAACACCCGTGAGCTCGACAACCCCGTGGCCCTCCATTCCGACGGACAGCGCGGACTGCCGCTGAAGATTGAATGCAGCGACCCCTACTTCACGGTAGAGGCCACCGACGGACAGATCCTCGACAACGGACTGGCCGAGTTCCATGTGGTGGCACGCCAGAGCCTGCAGGACTTCCGCGAGGCCATTGGCAACGAGCCGGAGTATCGCTTCACGTTCTCCGTCAAGGCCGACCGTGAGCACTATGTCATCCAGAACCCCGACATCAGCGTGCTGGTGCAGAACAAGCCCGAGCGCCTGCTGAACACCAAGGTGACCGATGGCGGCGACATGGGAAAGGCCTCCTATCACCCTGCCTTCCTGTTCTGGAAGGCCAGCAGCCCCGACACCCTCGTCTTCGACCTGCAGGCCGCCTTCAACGACGAGGCGCTCGCTTCCCGTTCCTATCTCGATATGACGGTGGAGACGGATATGGATGCTGCCGACTACACCTTGTACTATAACGACCGCGAGATTACCGACGGCACCTTCCGCATCAGTGCCGACGGCAATGACGGCACCATCCTCCGGCTGGTCTATGCCGGCGATGCTCCCACAGGGCGCCACTGCCTGACGGTGGCGACGGCGGGTGCCCATGAGCTCGACCGGGTGAACCAGTCGCAGCCCTCCGACTACGAACTGAAGATAGAGAGCCGCTATGCCCGCCACTGGAATCCACTGGCCACCATTCTCTTCTGGCTGTGCATCATCGTCGCTGGCCTCTTGCTCGTGTGGTTCCTGCTGCTCAAGCGCATGTCCTATCCTACGTTCAACGGCATCCGCTACCTGACGCTGGAAGACAAACGCGACCCTGCCTATTATAAGAATGTACGCGTACGCGGCTACCGGCAGGTGGTGTTCTGCAACAAGCAGCCGCAGACATCGGCCCTGAGCAGGTTGTTCTGCGGCGAGGTGGGCTACGAGGTGGACGACCGCTGGGAGACTCCCGTCACCATCCTTCCACAGGGACGTAGCATCCGCATCTTGGCAGGAGCACAGTATTTCGTGGAGAACTTCGTGGCCAACGTGGGCGACGAGGTCGCCATCGAGGGCGTAGACAAGCCCATGAAGGTCGTCGTCACGGTGGTGTAGGAGAGTTGACGAGTAGACAAGTTGTTAGTTGACGAGTAGACGAGTAGACGAGTTTTATGAAAATAGGAGAATAAACATAACGAAATAAAAACCAGAATAACTATGGCAGCAACAATTAAACCATGCTTGTACATCGGTTTGGGTGGAACCGGTATGAGTGCAATCCTCAACACCAAGAAGATGTTTGTCGAGACTTACGGAGAGGTGCCTCCCATGATCCAATTCCTCGGTATCGACACCGACCGCGCAGCCTACGACAAGAAGCTGATGATGAAGGACGGCCGTGTCGTGGCACTGGAGACCCATGAACAGATGGCCATCTACGTGGAAGACCCTCGTCCGCTCTATCGCAACAATCCAGAGTATCTCTCGTGGTTCCCTGGCGAGCGTAACAGCCGGGCCCTGAACAGCATGAAGAACGGCGCCGGACAGGTGCGCAGCAATGGACGCTTTGCCTTCTGGTGCAACCATAAAGATATCCAGACAGCCATCAATGCCAAGTTCGACGAGATGAGGAAAATGGAGAATGTGGACAACGGGCGCTATGCCTCTGCCCACGATGCCATACCCGAGGTGCACATCATCTTCTCGCTCTGCGGTGGCACAGGCTGCGGCACCTTCATCAACGTTGCCTATCTCATCCGCAAAGCCATCACCGTGCGCCAGCCGAAGATCTATGGCTACGGCGTGCTGCCCGGCGTGTTCCTTGCCATGGACGAGTCGAAGATGCCCAATGTGCGGGCCAATGCCTATGGCGCCCTGCGCGACTTGGACTGGCTGATGTATGCCCCGATGGACCGCGAGGCCTTCGATGTGGACAACCTCAACGAGAAATGGACTACCAACGAGCGTCCCTACGACAGCTTTATGCTCATCGACAATAAGAATGCCAACGGCGACACGCTGACGAAGATCGACCAGATCAGTCAGATGCTCAGTCTCTCACTGGTCACCGAGGCAGGAGAGATCTCCAGCTCGAACTCCAGCACGATGGACAACGTGGAGAAGCAGATCGACAGCGGCGACTTCGACGTGGCAGGCAAGCAGGCCTGGGCAACAGCCATCGGTGTCTGCGAGATCACCGTCAACAGCACAGCCCTCGGACACCTCTATGCCATGAAGGCCGCCCAGCGCATCATCAGCAACCTCATCGCTGCCAAGGCCGACGCCACCGATCTGGCTACCAACTGGATAAACCGCATGGAGATACGCGAGAACAACGGCCACGACCAGGTCATCGACTACATGTTCCCGAAAGTGCCGCGGCAGGCTATGCCCGAGATCCTCAACTGCGAGGCTCCCGACGCTGAGGTGGACCAGTGGGTGAGAAAGGCTGCTGCCGAGGCCGACGACGTGCGCGCCTATCCCGACAAGGTGAAGGCCCTCAGCGAGAAAGTGTTTGCCGACCTCGCTGCCTTCGTCAAGGAACATCTCAACCAGCCCAACGGCGTGAAAGACACCGAGAACATCCTCGTTGCCATCAAGTCGCAAATCGAAGCCTGCGACAAAGAGATGAAGGCCGAGCTCAACGACTTCAGAGAGCGAAAGAGCATTCTCGAAGGCTCCCTCATCGCTGCCAAGAAGACACTGGCAGGATATAAGAAACCGTGGTTCGGCAAAAACCATCAGGAGGAATACAAAGAGAGTGTGGCAGGCGCAGCAAAGAACCTCGCCGTCAACATACGCGAGACCTTCCGCCGCGAGGCCGCCATCAACTTCTACAGCGGACTGAAGGAAGAACTCGACAAGCAGCTGAAGACCGTCCACGACATCGCCGTCAGACTCGACAGCCTTTATAAGGACCTCGAGGCTGAAATCGCCGAGTCCATGCAGCGCCTGCAGTCAAACGAGCAAATCTTCCAGATCGACACCACGGGCAGCTTCGTCAACCAGGTACGCGTGGCCGAGGACGACAGCCTTGTGTCGTACTTCCTCCAGCAGGCCGACGTGCCTGCCATGGCAGGACTCACCGAGGAGGCACTCGAGAAGACCTTCCTGGACTATACCGCCAACCTCAACGACGCCAAGGAATGGGCAGGGAAGACCATCGAGGACGTGCTGTCGCAACTCGACAAAGAAAGCCTCGGCAACCTCCTCGACCGTGCCGTGCGCAAGTCGGCACCGCTGCTCGGCTACAACTACGACCATCTTGGGAAATATCCTGCCGTCAACGCACAAGACTACTTCTATGTCGGCGTCTACGACAAGGCACATACCGTCCTCACCGCCGAGCTGCTCTCGAAGCACGTCAATGCCAACCATAAGCCCGACCTCTGCAACATCGGCTCGCGCACATCCATCATCATCTACCGGAAGAACGGTCCGATACCACCCTGTGCCATGCTCGAACTCGAATCCTACAAGGAACATGCCAACAAGGCACGGTGGGACATCAGCTACGACGCCATCATCGAGGCACGCATGGACCGCGAGGGATGGAGCATCTTCCCGACAGAGGCAGCAAGCGACGCCCTGCAGCTGTGGGTAAAGGGACTCATCTTCAAACTGATCCGCAACGAGAAAGGACGCTACCAGTATCAGGACTACAACGAGAGCTCACGCGCACTGCAGAACTTCTGGGTAGACCTGGAGCATCCGAAGTCGGGCGACCGCGCCACAGCCTTCCAGCTCTTCAAGCAGAAGATGATGAACGACGACATCCATCGCAGCTATGTCGACGAACTGCAGAAACGCATCAGTGCCATCGGCGACAACCAGTATCAGGAGACGCTGCGCCAGGTGCGCGATGCCGACTACTACTATGACAACGTCTCGCAGATCAACCTCAAGCGCGAGACCCTCGGCAACGTGGGATACGAGGATATCCAGCGGCAGATTACCGACGAGGTGAACTACGTGCTGAAGTCATTGGAGTAAGAAAACAGACACCCCTACCAAGCGTAAACGCATACCATCCCTATGAGGCATAACACCTATCTTTTCCTTGGCGAACTGGCATCAACAGCCAAAGCCGTCAAGCAATACGTCATGAGATACGGCAGCGAGGACGCACAGAAGTATTTCTGTGCCCTCCGCTGGCAGGAATACGCCGAAACCGTCAAGGTGACTGCCATCGAGAGGCAAGAGCCCGACGAGACGGACTTCCATGCCGACGACGACTACCTGTATCAGGTGACTGAGCAGCCGCTGGCCGAAATCACCGGCGACCGCCGCGACGAGCAGATCAAGTCTTTCTTCCGAAACTGGTACGACAGCCACGTCGTCCTGCAGGCCGACAGCACTACCGACAACCTGCTGCTCTCACTGGTACTCCCGGCCGACGACTTGACACTGGCCGAGCAGGTCATGCATCTGGCGAAACTCATCGAAGGTGGAGTGGGGCGCATCGACATCGAGGTGCTGTTGCTCGCCCCCGACATGTATAAGGCCTTCTGCACCGATGAGCAATTCCTTGCCACCCTCGACAAGACCCTCGACGAGCACCAGGAGCATGCACGGGCTGTCGTCGCTGGCCTGCTCAGGGTAAAGCGCGACAGTGCCTGCCTGACACACGTCATCCTCATGCAGAACCGTAATAAGGATGGCGTGGCGCTGAACCTCACCCAGAACTCCCTCGCACGCATCATCGGCAGCTACGCACTGGTATGTATAGAGAGCTACCAGCGGCTGTTCACCCCGGCAGTGGCACTCGACAGCCGCGGACAAGACCAGGTGGTGGGCATCGGCATCTCGGGCATCTCCTTCGACAGGTATTACTTCCGCCATTACCTCCTGCATCAAGCCTATCTCCGCGTCATGGAACGCGAGAACGTGACACAGAAAGACGTCGACGTGAACAAGGCGGCACAGAGGGCCAAAGAGGCCCTCGACGGCCGCACGACACCCTTCAGCAACTTCTTCAACAGCTGTGTGCAGCCCGAACTCGACAAAGGACACACCATAGAAGAGATAACCCCGAAGCTGCGGGAACAGGTCGACACCTTCTTCAACGAACTGGAGGAGAGCCTCACCGCATATATCGACGACCCAGACCTGTCGCTGCCCGAGAAGTTCGCCGTCCTCGCACAGATACTCGTCATGGACGAAGACTCGCTGGCCGGCACACTCTACGACAAGGAACAGCCTACCTTCATCGACCTCTATCGCGAGCCCATCGACTACTTCCTCGACCATAACAACCAGCTGCTGACCTTCAAGGCAGACGCAGAAGGAAACATCGAGACCGACCCCGACACCGCCATCCCCCTCATCGACAAGGCATACATCCGTGCCCCGCAACGACAGGACGGATACGTGTTCCTGCCTGCCGACATCATCAAGACCCTGCGCATAGAGATACGACAGGCTTCCGACTACATACGCCAGAAGACGGAACAGCTGGAGAATATCAAGAAAAACCAGAAAGACAACCGCCACTCCGACGAGGTCGTCGTTGATAACGAATTCAGGAAATACAAATTCCTTGACGACGACATCAAGGAAGACCCCTTCGAGGAAGACTACATCCCCACGCCGACAACCGTCGACAACATCGACCTCTCGCCCGACTTCACCGAGGTCAAAGACCAGGGACAGGTAGGCGCCTGCTCCACCTTCGCCGTCACCTCCGTCTATGAATACATCCTGAAGAAGAACGACAAGACCGACACCAACCTCAGCGAACGATTCATATATTATAATGTACGTGAGGAACACGGGCGGCTCGGCGAAGAAGGGGCTGCCATCACCGATGTCGTGCGCAGCGTCCACGGGAAAGGAATCTGCACCGAGGAGAAATGCCCGTATACCGAAAGCGAATACAACGAGCGCCCGGCACCCGAGGCCTATGCCGATGCCGAGATGCGGAAAATAAAGACGGCAAAGAACATACCGTTAGGGGCCGACATCGCCGTCAACCGCGACACCATACGCTCAGCAATAGCAGAGGGATACCCCGTCGTGTTCGGCACACGCCTCTTCGACACCTTCCTGTATCACATCGACAGCACGGGAATAGTGCCCATGCCGACGAAAGAAGAACTGCAGTCCGAGGAACAATACATACACGCCATGGTGGTTTGCGGATACGACGACAAGAACGAACTCTTCCTCGTGAGAAACTCATGGGGCACACACTTCGGACACCAGGGATACTGCTACATACCCTATGCCTATCTCTGCGACCCCGCACTCACACACTATGCATGTGTCATCACCGAGGTCGCCGACCTCTCCATCCAAGTCAAAGGCGTGAAGGGACGACATCGCGTCGCACTCGACATCACCGACAACCGCATCAAGATGGCCATCATCTCGATGATGATTGCTGCCAAGCAAAAAGAGCAGGAAAGACTGGTGGCGATGTATAACTCGGCATACGCACAATACGAGACGGTAGTGCAGACACTCGAAGATGCCGCCCTGCGCGAACAAATCACCGACGATATGTATGACCATCTCCAACAGCAGAGGAACAGCGCACAGGAACGGCAGCGACGGCTCACCGACCAGAAGGGTGAACGCCTCGACGCCTTCGACAAAATCACCACCAGGCAACTCATCAAAATAGGAGGCGCCACACTGGGACTCCTCCTTGCCTACGGACTCTTCACCTATCTGCGCTTCGACTGGTCGATGCTCACCCGGCTCATCGGAATGGAGGCATTCCTGAAGGTGACCTATTTCGTAGCCGTCGTAGCCGTGCTGATATTCCTCCTCACCTACGTGTACTACCAGAGCCGCAAGAAACAACGACGCCAACTCGAAGACGCCATCGATGCACAGATACAGCAAGTGTCGCGCCACATGGGAATGTTGCAGCGGCAGTGCAACGAGTTGAAGCTGCGCTCCTTCGTGGCAGGAATGATCATCGACCATCTGACCACGCTGGGCAACAGACTCTATGCCCTCCGTAACTCCATGAACTCGTATGTCAACAACCTCACCGCATGGTACGACGAAGAGAAAGAGAACATCCAGACACTGACGCCCGACGCCGACGTGCCCTTCCTCACCCTGCTCGACAACGACATTCTCGACAGCTACTTCCAGACACATGCCGACGAGCTCACCAGCGACATCCACCTCTACGAGTGCCTGCATGGCGAGTACGAAATCGACGAGGCAAAGATACTCTCCTTCAAAAACCGGCTGAAGAAGCGTATTCAGCAACAACTCGACAGCGCACTCGAGGGATTCTCCGTCTATCGCCACATGGCAGCCCTCCAGAAGTATTCCTTCGTCGCAGCAACAACCGACGAGGCAAAGGCAACACTCGTGAAGCATATGGGACGCTATTCCGCCATCTTCCTCAGAAAGGTGAACCCGGGAAGCACCGTCCACAACGTCTTCATCGACGATGCCACGCAGGAGGTGTCATCGAAATGGGATGAACTGTGCCGTCGGAACCTCAATGGTAATGCCATCACCGGCTCGCACTCGTCACCGATGAGCATCATCGACGTACAGGTCGAACACCTCAGCCCTGATGAGGTGAGTATGCTGGAGAAAGTAGACGAGTAGTTAGTTGACAAGTTGACGAGTAGACGAGTAGATAGCGAAGTCCGTCATCCTGACGTGGATGGTTTGAACATCGAAAGATTTTTTTCTACGGACTTTAGGGACTAAAAGGACTGAATTAGGGATGCGCTACGCACATCCCTTTCGTTCTTTTCGTTCCTTTCGATGTTTCCTGATTATTTGATGTTTTTTTGAACATCTAAAGACACGAAAGGAACGAAAGAAGAGGGGGGATGCGCTTCGCGCAGAAATCTATCCAAAATCTTTTGAAAATCTTTCAAAAATCTATGACGCCGAGGCGTCATGAGAGTTTTTCGTTTCTTTCGATGTTATATAATCTAATTGAAGTTTCGGAAGTAATTAACGCCCTGAAAGGGCCGCTATATGTCAGCCCAGGGCAACGCCCTGGGTACGTGGACAATCGTATATTTCGCCCTGAAAGGGCAAAAGAATGATCTTTTGTTTCAATTCTTTTGCCCTTTCAGGGCGTAGAATGGATGTGCACCACGTACCCAGGGCGCTGCCCTGGGCTGACATCTTATTGCCCCTTTGGGGCTCTCTTATACAGATTGTTATCATACTTCAGAAACTTGAATAATCTAAGATAAAGATTTTCTATGATTTTTTCCAGATTTTCTTAGATTTCTTGCCGTTAGGCAATCCCATTAATATTGATGCGCTCCGCGCAGCCACTCCTTTACTCCTTTACTCCATAGAGATTTGTTATTGTTCTAAGGAGTTTGGGAGTTTGGGAGTTTTTTTCTCTGCGCTCCGCGCAGCCACTCCTTTACTCCTTTACTCCATAGAGATTTGTTATTGTTCTAAGGAGTTTGGGAGTTTGGGAGTTTTTTCTCTGCGCTCCGCGCAGCCACTCCTTTACTCCTTTACTCCATAGAAATTTGTTATTGTTCTAAGGAGTTTGGGAGTTTGGGAGTTTTTTCTCTGCGCATCGTGCGGCAGGACGGTGTCGTGGAGCGCACCAACCACTACTACCCCTACGGCGGCCTGCACGGCGGAAGCATCATAAGAAAATCGTGTTTTTCGTGTTTTTTGATGTTCCCTGATTATTTGATGTTTTTTTTTATTGCTGTCCGGTAAAAACGGCCTGAAGGGCCAGAAAGATCTCAGC
>CAMNII010000055.1 GCA_946540435.1 uncultured Prevotella sp. | reverse complement strand
ATTCATCTACAAATCAATTACTTACAAAACGCCAAAAACAGCCTTCTTTCGCCGATGCCAGAAAAGCAGGATGGCGGGGAGAAACACGTAAGTTCAGAGAACGGTGAAGTCATTCTATGGCAGACGGATGAGGGCGAATGTTTTCTCACACGACACCGGTTTTTGTGGCCAGGACTCCTGGATACTCACAGGAACAGAGGAGAACCGGATGGTCACATTTGTAAATATTTATCAAAACCGCAAACGACAGAAACCGTCACGTCACGTTTTCTGCAGGAGGCAAAAAGTGAGTTTTTTTCCTTTCAGACGATGGCGATATCAGTTTTTATTCGTAAATTTGCACATTATTTATATATATAAAGCAAACATGAACAAAAGACCCCTCATACTGATTGCCAACGACGATGGGTACGAAGCAAAAGGCATACGCTCGCTGGTGGATATGCTGCGCGACATGGGCGACCTGCTGGTCTGCGCACCGGACTCAGGACGGTCGGGATTCAGCTGTGCCTTCTCGGCAACAACACCACTCATCCTGACACGACGCGACAACATGGGCGAGGGCATAACGGTGTACTCCTGCAACGGCACACCCGTAGACTGTGTGAAACTGGCCTACGACCAGTTCTGCAGCGAACGCGAACCCGACCTGATTATCGGCGGCATCAACCATGGCGACAACTCAACGGTAAACGCCCACTACTCTGGAACAATGGGTGTCGCACTGGAGGGATGCATGAAATACATCCCGTCAATAGCATTCTCGCTATGCGACTTCCATGCCGATGCCGATTTTGAACCGTTGCGCCCATACATACGCATGCTGGTAAAGAAAGCCCTGGAAGAAGGCATGCCGCGTGGCATCTGCTGGAACGTGAACTTCCCGCTGGCACCGACATTCAAAGGACTTCGCATTTGCCGGATGACAATGGGCAAATGGGTAAACGAAGTGGTCACGCAACGACATCCGCGCGGACACAACATACACTGGATGGTAGGACACTACCGCAATGACGAACCCGACGCCGAGGATACCGACCAGTGGGCACTGAACAACGGATATGTAGCACTCACCCCTACCACCCTCGACCTGACGGCATACGGATATATGGACGAACTGCAGCGCATGCTCGGATGACACTCCGGCAGCACTGCCTCTACGAAATGGCAAGAAGCGACGACAGTGAAGTACTACCTCATAGCCGGCGAGGCGTCCGGCGACTTACACGCCTCTCATCTGATGAAGGCCCTGCGCACATACGACGGGCAGGCTGAATTCAGGTTCTTCGGAGGCGACCTCATGGCTGCCGTCGGAGGCACCTGCGTGAAACACTACCGCGAATTGGCATTCATGGGCTTTGGTCCTGTGCTTACCCACCTGCCGACCATACTGCGCAACATGAAGACGTGCAAAGCCGATATAGCCGAATGGAAACCTGACGCCGTAATCCTCGTAGACTATCCGGGCTTCAACCTCAACATCGCAAAGTACGTCAGAAGAAAAGGCATCTGCCCTGTTTACTACTTTATAGCGCCGAAGATATGGGCATGGAAGGAATACCGCATCAAGAACATCCGCCGCGACGTCGACGAGCTCTTCTCCATCCTACCCTTCGAAGTCGACTTCTTTGAGAAGAAACACCACTACCCCATTCACTATGTTGGCAACCCCACAGCCCACGAGGTAGAGACCTTCCTCAACAACTATGACGAGGACTTTGAGACATTTGCCAGACGCAACAGGCTGGATGCCGACAAGCCCGTCATCGCACTACTCGCCGGCAGCCGCCTGCAGGAAATCAGAGACAACCTGCCCGTGATGCTGCAAGCCGCAGAGCCCTTCGCCGACACCTACCAGCTCGTCATAGCCGGCGCACCGGCCATCAGCACCGAATACTATCACAAATACATCGGAAGTGCAAAGGCCACGCTCGTCATGCAACAGACCTACCCACTGCTGAGACATGCGGCAGCGGCACTCGTCACCAGCGGGACGGCAACACTCGAGACGGCACTCTTCGCTGTGCCGCAGGTAGTATGTTACAAGACGCCCCTGCCCCACCTCGCCCGCTGGGCTTTCAGCCACGTGATGAGCTGCAGATACATCTCACTCGTCAACCTCATTGCCGACAGGGAAGTAGTGGAAGAACTCTTTGCCGACCGTTTCAGCGCCGCAAACATACGCGAAGAACTCGCCAGGCTGCTGCCTGCAACAGACGGCCAACAGACCACAGCCTGCAGCCAACAGCTTGCAGGCTACGAAGAAGTACGTCGCCGGCTGGGTAGCAACATCGCACCTGATAACGCCGCACGGCTCATCACTGAAATTATAAACAGACAAACAGGCAACTCATCATCACAATGAAAAGACTATTCCTCAGCACCTTGATAGCCTTCTGCGCAACAGCGATGCACGCACAGAACATTCAAATGCACTACGACTTCGGACGTAACATCTACAGCAACGAAGAAGACGGGCGACAGAAAGTGACGCTGACCCTCGAACAGTTCAAAGCCGACAACTGGGGGTCGTGGTTCTACTTCGTCGACATAGACCTCAGCCGCCACTTCACCGAAGGCGCCTACACCGAGATCGCCAGGGAATTCCGCCTCGACGGAAAGTCGCCTTTCGCAGCTCATCTGGAATATAACGGCGGACTGAACCGCCACGGAAGCTTCCAGCAGGCAGCACTCATCGGACCGGCATACAACGGCCACAACAGCGACTTCAGCAACACCTACGCCATACAGCTCATGTACAAACGGTTCTTCAAGAGTTACGACAACACACGCGCCTACAACAGCGCCCAGCTCACTGGCGTATGGAGCCTGTCGTTCGCCAACAAGGCAGTCACCTTCTCCGGCTTCATGGACTTCTGGCGAGGAGAGAAAGCCAACCACCACGGACAACTTGTCTTCCTCACCGAGCCACAACTATGGTATAACTTCACACCCCACTTTTCTGTAGGGACAGAATGGGAAATCAGCAACAACTTCATCTTCAACACCTACAACGACAAGTCGTTCTTCGTCAACCCGACGATAGGCATGAAGTGGAAAATGTAACACGCTCCGCACCTATTCGCATCACATAATAACCATCTAATCCGCAAGAAACAATGAGGATACGCCAAGCCATACTACTGCTCTGCACATGGACAATGACAGTCGGTGCGCAAAACGCCAACGGATACATCGAAAACCGGGCACCGCTCGCTCAGAAAGACTATATGCAACTGCCCCTCGGACAGATACGCGCCGAAGGCTGGCTGAGACTGCAGCTCGACAAGATGAAGAACGGACTGACCGGCCACCTCGACGAGGTTTACGAGAAAGTTTGCGGAACGCGCAACTGCTGGTTGGGAGGCGACGGCGACGCATGGGAACGCGGCCCATACTGGATAGACGGACTTCTGCCATTGGCCTACATTCTCAACGACAAGGAACTGAAAGAAAAGGTACAGCCATGGATAGAGTGGACCTTAGCCTCACAACAGGAAAACGGACAGTTCGGACCCACCACCGACCGAAGCTACGAGCCGGGACTGCAACGCGACAACGCTCAGGACTGGTGGCCGCGCATGGTGATGCTGAAGATCATGCAGCAATATTACATGGCCACCGGCGACAAACGCGTCATCCCCTTCCTCACCCGCTACTTCAGATACCAGCTGCAGGAACTGCCCAAGACACCACTGGGGCATTGGAGCTTCTGGGGACAGCGACGCGGAGGTGATAACCTACAGGTAGTATATTGGCTTTACAACATCACCGGCGACAACCAACTGCTGGAAATCGCCAGACTCATCCACCAGCAGACACACGACTGGACCGGCATATTCACCAATGGCGACGAACTCGCCCGGCAGCTCTCATTGCACTGCGTAAACCTGGGACAAGGATTCAAAGAACCCATCGTCTATTGGCAACAGGCAAAAGAACAGAAATATCTCGAAGCACCCAGACACGCCATGCAGACCATCAGAAACACAATAGGTCTGCCGACAGGTCTATGGGGAGGCGACGAACTGCTTCGCTACGGGTCTCCCACCGTGGGGTCAGAACTCTGCACGGCAGCAGAGATGATGTTCTCCCTGGAAACCATGCTCGAAATAACAGGCGACCGACAATGGGCCGACCAGCTCGAACGCATCGCATATAACGCACTGCCCACGCAACACAACGACGACTTCACAGCCCGACAGTACTTCCAGCAGGTGAACCAAATAAGCATCACACCAGCCTGGCGAACCTTTTCCACGCCCCACGATGACACCGACATCCTCTTCGGGACACTCAACGGATACCCCTGCTGTACATGCAACATGCATCAGGCATGGCCAAAACTGGTGCAGAACCTATGGTTTGCAACAACAGACAACGGACTTGCCGCACTGATTTACGGTCCTTCGAGCGTGACAGCAAAGGTAGGCAACGGACAGACAGTGACAATCCGTGAAGAGACCTCCTACCCGTTCGAAGAAGAAATCAGGTTCACCATCACCACCGACAACACCAAGAAAACGAAGAAAACACGCCACAAAGAGCGCAAGGCCATTATATTCCCCATCCACCTGGGTATTCCATCCTGGTGCACAGCTCCCCAGATACTCCTGAACGGAGAACCGCTGGCAGCAGAACCCGACGGACGAGGAACGGTCGTCATCAACCGGGAATGGAACGACGGCGACATCATCAGCCTGCGACTGCCGATGGAAGTAAGAAGCAGCAGATGGTACGAAGGCGGCGCATGCATCGAGCGCGGACCGCTGGTCTACGCCCTGAAAATGGAAGAGACATGGACAAAGAAGGCTTTCGAAGGAGAACGCGCCGACCACTATGGCCCTTGGTACTACGAAGTTACCAGCTCTACACCATGGAACTACGGACTTCGACGCAGCGTCGTCGACCACCCCGCCCAACACGTCGAGGTAGTCAGGCAACCATCATCGGCTACCGACAGAAGCGACAATAGCCTGCAAGCCATCTATCCATGGAACGTGGACCATGCACCCGTCATGCTCAGAGTCAAGGCCGTGAAGATGAAAGACTGGACGATGGTACGCTCATCGTGCGGTCCCATCAGCTATTTCACACAGCAAGGTCCTGACTACGAAGACGCAACCGAACCCATCGAACTCATCCCCTACGGATGCACTACTCTGCGAGTGGCTGAGTTCCCCGTCAGATGAGAAACATGCAATTCAAGAAGGAATAAGTAATATTGAACATAACCCTATAACCGAATAAGAAACAATGGCAAAGACTAACAACCATCTGGTAATCATGGCAGGCGGCGTAGGCAGCCGCTTCTGGCCGATGAGTACGACAGAACAGCCAAAGCAGTTTATCGATGTACTTGGAGTAGGAAAATCCCTGCTGCAACTGACGATAGAACGATTTGACGACATATGCGACCCGGCAAACGTCTGGGTGCTGACCAACAAGAAATACTTCGACATCGTTCACGAACAACTGCCACAAGTACCTACTGGCAACATCCTCCTCGAGCCCTGCCGAAGAAACACGGCTCCTTGCATAGCCTACGTATCATGGCGCATAAAGAGTATCGACCCAACGGCTAACGTCATCGTCACACCCAGCGACCACATCGTCACCGACCCTGTGGAATTCAGAAGGGTCATCAGAGAATGCCTGTCGTTCACCAGCGAGACCGATGCCCTCGTCACGCTCGGCATGAAACCTACACGACCGGAAACGGGATACGGATATATACAGGCTGACCTGCAGGACTCATCGCCACGCAACAAAGAGATCTTCCGTGTGGACTCATTCAGGGAAAAGCCCGACCTGAACACAGCAAAACAGTATATCAAACAGAACAACTACTTCTGGAACGCAGGCATCTTCATCTGGAGCGTAGGAACCATCGTCAACGCATTCCGCATCTATCAGCCTGCCATCAGCAAAGTATTCGAGGACATGATGCCCATCTATGGCACTCCAGAAGAACAGGCACGTATCGACGAGCGCTTCCCGGAATGCGAGAGCATTTCCGTGGACTATGCCATCATGGAGAAAGCCGACGAGATATTCGTATGCCCGTCAGACTTCGGATGGAGCGACCTCGGCACCTGGGGCTCACTGCTCCAGCAGAGTTCCCGAGACCTCTATGGCAATGTTGCCATCGGCGACAACATTGACTTCTATGACTCAAGAAACACCATCGTGCACGCTACCGCGGCAAAGAAAGTCGTCATACAAGGGCTGGACAGCTATATCGTCGCCATGAAAGACGAGACGCTGCTGGTATGCAAGCTTGAAGAAGAGCAGCGAATCAAACAGTTCGTAGGAGAATAACAATCAACATCAACAAACAACAACAATCTAAACGCTAACAGATATGCGAAACAACCTGAAACGCATCATGACGATTACAGTCATGCTATCGATGGCAATCTGTGTATGTGCACAGAAAAATATGATCCGCGGATATATCATCACACTCGAGGGAGATACCATCAACGGAACAATTGATTTCCAGTCAAGGGAGAAATCTGCACATTTCTGTGTATTCAAAGCCAATGGCGACGACACTTTCCAAAGCTATATGCCCACACAGATCCTGGGTTACCGGCTGGCAGACAAGAAGGTGGTCTTTGTATCAAGAAAGTTTCCCGTCAACAACCAAGACCAATGGATATTCGCTGAAGTATTAGTACAAGGAGGCATCAGCCTATACCGATACGAAACCACATGGACTGACGTAACCTATTATTTTGTCAATGAGAAAGGAGAGCTGGCTGTGCTCAAAGATCCCGGCGTCCACCTGAAATACGAAACAGGACTCGACGCCAACGTGCTCTATGGAGGTGTTGCCAAGTCGCCGGGTGAGTTGGAGTACTACGATGCCGACGATGCCTTCGACATCAAGCTAAAGGCACTGAAACCGGCGATGGCCATCTTCGCTGAAAGCGACCAGGCAAAAGAGGAATTGTGGAACAAGCCCATCACAGCGAACAACCTCGTCCGCATCACCCGCAAATACAACAAGAAGTACTTCCCCGAGTCGGAAGCCGATGCTTTTGAGTATGACGCCGCAAAGTCATCAGCAGTAGACCTCCATCTCTATGCAGAAGGCGGTGCATACTTCGGAAGCGTGGACCTCGGTATGCCTACGCACCCATCAATTAGCGGACTGCACCTGGGAATAGGTGGCGAATGGCTGTTCCCTCGTGTCAACAACCACTTCTCCATGCAGGCATTGCTGATGCTTAACATTGGTAAAGCGGACAACGGGACACACCTTACTACTGTCAATCAGGTATTGGTGGAGACGCCGTTCAACAAAATGACGTTCTATGACCTTAATGCACAGATAGGCGTCAACTACCGCATAGTCCCCCAATACCGACTTACACCCATCATCTGCGGAGGACTGCTGCTGAGAGCTCCCATCTGCTCTATCGACGGGAGTAGCCACTTCCTGCCCCAAAACGACTCCAGCAGCATCCTGCCCATGGATTTCGGATGTTATATAGGCGGAGGAATAGAGACACGTATCGGAAAACAGAGACTGTCGGCTACCGCCAAATACGAACTGCCAATCAGCAACAACTACTACGCTGCTAAAGGCATCATCGCAACGCTGGGAATCACCCTCTGAACATCACGACAATGATGATTACTATCCTCGGACCGACAGCATGCGGAAAAACCGCTTTGGCGGTAGGACTGGCTGAAAACCTTGTCAGGAACGGCATGGACGCTGAGATTATCAGTGCCGATTCCAGGCAGGTATATCGCGGTATGGACATCGGGACAGGGAAAGACCTCGAAGAATACACCGTCAACGGGAAGTCCATCCCCTATCATCTTATCGACATCTGTGAACCCGGGGAGAAATACAACCTCTTCAGATACCAACAGGACTTTCAGAAAGCCTATCAGGAAATAACAGAACGGCATGCCACCCCCATCCTCTGTGGCGGTACGGGACTATATATAGAGTCCGTCATCAAAGGATATCGGCTTTCGCCTGTAGCTCAAAACGCTGAGCTGAGAACCCGGCTGGAGTCTCTCACACTGAGTGAGCTGAAAGACATGCTTATCGAACTGAAACGCCGGAACGGTTCACACATGCACAACACCACAGATGTGGACACGGCGCAAAGAGCAATCAGAGCCATTGAGATAGAAACCTACAACCTTGAACATCCCACCCAACTGCGAGAAATGCCTGCCATCAGCGGCAGCGTATTCGGAATTGACGTCGACAGAACGGTGCGCCGGGAACGGATAACCAGTCGGTTACGCCATCGATTGGACAACGGTATGGTCGACGAAATACGCCGGCTTATAACATCGGGGGTAAACCCGGACGACCTGATTTACTATGGGTTGGAGTATAAGTATGTAACGGAATACGTTGTGGGGAAACTGACATTCGACGAGATGTTCAGTCAACTGGAGATTGCCATCCATCAGTTTGCCAAACGCCAGATGACATGGTTCCGAGGAATGGAGAGACGCGGAACACACATCCACTGGATTGACGGAGAACTCCCCATGCCGGAGAAAATAGCTATAATCACAGACAATCTTGCCGAAACACTATGAGAGCAGAGAAAAAGAAATGGGGACTGGTGTATTGCCCAAAGACCGGCGCACTAAGGCCACACAAGTTCTGGAAGAAAATAGAACAATGCCTGAAAGATAACGACATTGAATACGACCACGTTCAAAGCGAGTCGAGAGACAGTGTGGAACGGCTGGTCAAGATGTTTGTAAACAACGGTTACACCAACATCGTCATCGTAGGAGGAGACACAGCACTGAACGATGCCGTGAATTGCATGATGCAGATTGACAATGAGCAACGGGAAAACATCCGGCTGGGCGTCATCCCCAATGGGACAATGAACGACTTCAGCCGCTTCTGGAACATCAGCGAGGACGACTACGCCACCACCATTGCCTCACTGAAAAAGGAACGCACAAGAAAAATCGACCTGGGATGTGTGAGATATAAAAACAGCAACGACGAAGCCTGTCACCGATACTTCCTGAACTGCATGAACATAGGACTTGTTGCACGAACGATGGACCTGCGCAGGAAAACGCGCCACTACATGTTCGGCTCACGGACACTGTCCTTTGTCCTCTCACTCATCCTGCTTATCTTCCAGCGGATGGACTACGCCATGCACCTGAAAATCAACACGGAGACCATCAAACGCAAAGTGATGACGATATGTATTGGAAATGCCCGCGGCTACGGACAGACCCCAAGCGCCGTGCCGTATAACGGCATGCTCGACGTGTCGGTTGTCTATCAACCGGCCATTCTCCAACTGTTCGACGGCATCATCATGTTTATCCGAGGACGGCTGCTCAACCATCGCAGTGTCCACCCGTACCGCACAAGCAAGGTTACGATAGAAGACATTCATCAAGCACCGGTCAGCATCGACGGACAGATGATAAAGACACCCAAAGGAGCCTTCACCGTCACCGTCGAGCCTGAAGTCATCAACTTCCTTATTCCATAAGGGAAATCGACACCCAACTCTTTTTTTATTTCATTGAAGTTTCGGTAGTAAATAACAATCTGTATAAGAGCGCCCCAAAGGGGCAATGAGATGTCAGCCCAGGGCAGCGCCCTGGGTACGTGGTGCGCATCCATTCTACGCCCTGAAAGGGCAAAAGAATTGAAACAAAAGATCATTCTTTTGGCGTATAGCTCATTTTGCAGGGTATTTTTGAGTGGTAGGTAGTCAATAGC
>CAMNII010000054.1 GCA_946540435.1 uncultured Prevotella sp. | reverse complement strand
GTTGAACAAGGACGGCGAATACGACTACTGGATTTGTGTGCGTCCCTGCCTCAGTACTGCCAGCAAGACCGACAGCCACTGGATGACGCTGAGCAAACTGCCTTCCGACTATGTGAAGTCACAAGAAAAGACTGTCAACGGCAACAAGTTCAAGCACAAGATGCCCAAGAGCCTGCCCTACAACTCCGACCACATGCAGAACATGGCGGAGATGGTCTTTGCCATGACCTGTCCTGCCGACTGGGCCTACAACCTGGGCACGAACAAAGGCTATCAGAAACTGAAGTACTTCAACGGTCTCAACTACGAGAAGCACTTCAAATACAACAACGAGTGGTTCTTCACCCGTGTGGCTAACGGCTGGGAAGCCCACGAGGGCGTCGACCTTTTCCAGGCCATCTTCGGCCTGAGCCATGAGGCTCTGAAGGCGCATGTGCAGCAGAAGGGCTTTGCCATGGTCTATGGCAATGCCACCATAAGTAGTAATGATATCACCCTGACGGTCTATAAGTACGACGGCACCAACCTCAAGACCAAGCATGATTTCAAGGCCACCAGCAAATGGGAGAGCAAAGCCTTCGACATTGACTCTCTCATGAAGAAAGGCTACATCGACGATCTGGGCATCGTCGGTGCCGGCGACCGCTACTGGGTGGCCCGCTACGCCACCGGTGAGACGCTGGCCAAGGGTGCCGACGCCACCAAGTTCGACACGTTCAAGAAACTGCCCAACTGCGAGGATGTCTTCGTGTATAACCGCGATGTGGACCATCTCGACATGACCGAGGAGACGCTGAAGGGCACCGAGCCGAAGATAGCCGGTGAGCACGGTAACGAGAAGGGCTACTACCAGTTAGGCGACATCATCAAGTACAACAACCGCTATTATGTCTGTGCTTCCAACCATGACATCGACGAGACGGCACGCTTCGTGACGTTCAACGACAATGCCAGCCATGCAACGAAGACCTTTGAGTTCCAGAGCATTGAGATGAAAAACGGCAAGACGGTTGCCGACACGGTGTATAGTGACAATATGGCTTCAGCCGAGACTTTGAAGGAATGGGTTGTCAATATAGTCTTTAACGACAATGTTTGGAAAGACTTGCTCGATCGTATGAACGACGTCAACAGGGAGAAGGCACTCGAAGTCGTGCCACAGAGTGAGGACATACGAAACAATCTGATTAGATTCCTTTTCCCTTCCCAAAATATGATTACCGATGTAAATAAGTCAAGTATTCTGGGTGGCGGCAAACTTATCGCGTCATTTGAATGGGATTGGCTAAGAGAATACTCGAACAACATACCTAACGACTATAACATCATCGAGTATGCTCCAGTCATGTATCTGCTGGCAGACCAGATGCGTTATAGCACTCATTTGATAGAATCAACTGACCACTGGGTGCCTTACTTGATGCTTCTTCCCGATAATCAGGAATATAACGAAACTATATTACCCTTGCTTCAACAAGAAGAGTCGCAGACCACACTGAGTCCCTCTCACTTCCAGTGGCAAGACCTGGGCGTATATGAGATGCAAGGCAATAAAGAATTATACCCAGGTAAAACCAACAAGCCCTTCCATGTTTTGAAACTGGCCATGTATTGGAAGCATGACTTTACTGATATACAGGAAGAACCGGCTGCATTCATATTAAACTTCACCAAGAACTACCTGCAACATCCAAAAATTGGTGTTAAGAGAGATGCCGAGAAAAATCCGGAGCGTTGGACTAATCAGTGCATCACCAGCCGTGAGATTACCTTTACCGACAATGGTAAGCAGCAGAGCAAATACACCATTGTCTCCATGGCTGCCAGGCAGTAAGAAGTGAGAAGTGATAAATGATAAGTGATATGAATAGACTACTGAACTACTGGTTGATGGCCGCCTTGGTGTGCAGCCTCGCCTTGAGCGTCACCTCCTGTAAGGATGATGACAAAGACGAGAACAATGAACCGAGTAACGGAAAGACCGACGAGCAGGTTGAACAGGATATGGCTGATGCCGCCGTGTTCTGGGGCGTAGTGGGCCAACTCTCTGATACGCCCATGCCCGACGACTGGAAGAATGCCACGTATGAACCCGCCATCGGACAGCCCGACGGCACAAACAGCGCCATCCGCATTGTGAGTTGCACCGACGAAGAGAGTGCCGCCGCTCGTGCTGCCGACCTCCTGGGTGCCGACATCACCACCGAGACGGCGGACTACACCTACCAGAACGACATCGTGGGAACGCTGACCTACCGCAAGACGGGCGGTGCGTCACTCGCCACCGTCGATGTCAGCATCAAGCAGATGCCGGGTCTCTCGCAGATTGTCTACAAGACCCCTGAGCAGATGGGGCAGAACGCCTCGTTCTCCGGTACGGCTTACTACCGCTTCGGCGATGTGGTGACCAAGACCAACAGCAGCGGAAAAACGGAATACTGGGTCTGCATTCGTCCCTCTTTCAACCCCGCCGGTAAGGGCGAGAGCCACTGGATCAGCGTGAGCAAGTTGCCCAATGAGAACATCCTGCCCAAGGAAAACAAGTATTTGAAAGACGGCTCGAAAGTGACCTTCAACTTACCTAAGAACCTGGTATCTTCTCAGGAATACATGGTCGATCTGGCCGAGTTGCTCTATGCCATGACCGATGCCCGTCAGTGGGCCTACAACCTGATTAAGGACGATGGCTACAAGAAGTTGAAATACCTTTGGGACTTCGATTTCAAGAAGCGGTTTGAGTACCACGACCACACCTACTTCGACAGGTTGGGTGAGGAATGGGAGAAAAAGGGTCTCTTCAAGGGTATCTTCGGTCTCAACCGCGAAGAGATGAAGCAGCACTTGGCCACGAAGGGACTGAGCATGCTCTGGAAGTCGGGCACTCTATCGGGCAACGACGTCACGCTGGAGGTGACACGCTACGACGGCATGAACCTCAAGACCAAGCACGACTTCAAGGCCACCAGCCGCTGGGAAAGCAAAGCCTTCGACATCAATACCCTCATAGGCGACAAGGGCTATATCGACGACCCGGGCGTCGTCGGTGCCGGCGACCGCTACTGGGTGGTGCGCTACGCCTCCGGAGCCACGCTGGCCAAGGGCAATGAGGCCGGCGGCTACGACGTACACAAGCGGATGCCCAATTGCACCGACGAATTCCTCTATAATCAAGTGGTGGAAGGAAGTGACATGACGGTGCAGACACTGAAGGACACGCCGCCAAGCAACTCACTCGACGGTATCTTTGACGAACACGGCTACTACCTCTGTGGCGACGTGCTGTTTGACAAGAACGGCTGCCGCTGGATCTGTGTACAGGGCATACCCCATGTGACAAGCGATGTTGAACTCACCAAATACAAAGACTACATGTATGCCTACTTTGTCAGTTTCGACCGTGACGCCGTGGGCGACCAACTGAAAAATGTGCCTAAGAAGCAACTTGCCATGCAGATGCTCTTTGTCATGGAGGTCGGCTTCCACGATGCGTTGCTGCATTGGAATAAGGAGGAAAATGCCCGAACGTATGCTATGGAAAACATCAAGAACTACGCAGGCGTGGCTATGGAGGAAATCATTGCCGTACGCGACACCTTGCACAAGTTCACTGCAGATACTAAGGCTCATTATATACAGAATAATTACATGAGTACGGTCTATAAGGACACCGACGGCAAACTCTGCGTGCTGCGTCTCGTGGCAGACTATACTGCAGAACAGACGGCTGCCGGACAGGCAGGAAAACGTGATTTCTCATGGCATTTCTATGATGCCTACACCAAGGGCTTGAAGACACGCATGTTACTCTCAGACCTGGCCGACCAAAGCAAGGTGGACACTTACTCTGCCTATGACGAATGGATTTATCTGCCTTGGGCAGAATTAGATGTCTCCAAGGGATTCCCGCCTATGGTTACCGCCACTACTGGACCGCGTACAGATACCGAGGACCTCACTGACCTCATGCGCCTCATCTACGAGTCAGGACGTAAATATACGGATGCGGAAGGAACGGTTCCTTTCGATATGTACCGCGACCCGCTCGTACCTTTCGCCGTGAAGCGGGTAAAGGATACCAGGCAACCTCTCTCAGCCTTTGATGACGGAACGACATTCTACCATTGGGGCCGTATCTACAATTTAAACCCCAATTTCTTTGCTGAAGGCTACAGATTCGAAAGTTCTTTATATCTTACTTATCAAATACAGCAGAACCAAGAATGGCTCAACGATAAACTCTATCACTGGGGCATGACTAATGCCGTTAAGTAATTGAACATTGAACATTGAAGAATTGAAGAGATGAAAAAAACATTCAAGCACATCCTCACGCTCATGGCTGCAATGGCCATGGGGGTCCTGCTTGCCGCCTGTGCCGACGATGACCATTACAGCATCAGGGAGGCGCGGATCGACATCGACCAGACAGTGCTTGGACAGTTGGAAGCCTACGGTTACGCCACGCCGTTCAACCTCGTGACCGATGCGGATGCCGAGTGGGAGGCCACCATGGAGTGGGACGCCAAGAAGAACGCCCAGCCCGCCTACGTCTATCCAAAGGCGGGTAAGGGTTCTGCTCTGCTGAAGATTGCGACCCTCGACAACCCCACACAGTCGCCCCGTCAGGCCACGCTGAAGATTACCTTCCCCAAGGACCCGTCGAAGAACATCACGCTGCCCATCACGCAGAAGCGAGGTGCCGACGACAACGGCAGCGAGGATATAGCATACGGTAACAAGGCACGCGGCATCGGCTACGGCTACAACTGTTTTGACGGCTATGCTGAGGAGGCCTGTCTGACCACTCCCATCCTGAAGGTGGACGAGATGTACGACGAGAAAGAACTCGTCTATGACTTCAGCACGGTCAGGGTGGAACAGCGTGAGGAGAGCGGAGCCAGCATTGACGAACTGGCAGGCAAACTGAATGGCACAATGCACGCGGCAGCCTCCAACTGGGGACTGAGTGCCTCCGTCGATGCCAAGTTCAGCGGCGGCCAGAAGAGTACAGCCAGCAACGAGTTTGCATGGATGGATGTCAACGCCACCACCTGCACGGCGTCGTTCAACGGCCCGCAGAGCGACCTCATCTTCCACTACATGACCGACGAGGCATACGCTGACATCAACGGCATGGAACGATGGTCGGAAAAGAAACAAAAGGATGACGTCTGGTATCCCTCTACCGACGAGGGCTTTGCCAAGTTGGTAAAGAACTACGGCACCCATCTCGTGGTCAGCGGCAGGCTGGGCGGCCAGCTGCATACGCAGGTCACTGCCAATACGTCGAAGATTACGACAGCCTATAACACCAGTGCAGCGCTTGAGGCAACCTATGGCGGCCCTTACTCTATCAATGCCGAAGGCAAGGCCAAGGCGCAGTGGGCTCATGCCCAGTCGAGGAATCACTCTGCCTTCTACTTCGCCTACAAGCTGCGCGGCGGGAGTCATGACGACGGCAGTTTCACAGCCTTGAGTTCCGTGTTGGACAAGATGACCAAGGCCCGTCAGGGTGCAGGCACTGAGGACGACGAGGTGAGCGAAGCGGAACTGAACGTGAAGATTGACGACACGTCACCAGAATACGAGGCTGCTTCCGATGCCTGGATCAGGTCGCTGTCGCCTAAGGGCGGCACTGCCGAAGCCCTTGAGGAGGCACTGAAATGCGTGGTGCTCGTCGAGTTCCGCGACGACAATGACCTCGTGCCCATCTACGAACTGGTGGACCAAACCCTCACCGAGGAAGAAGACGGAGTTGATGGCAAAGCCCGCTATCAGGCTTTCAAGTTGTGGTATGAGACGAAACTCATGGCCGATCCCAGCGTCATCGACCGTTACAAGCCCAAGAGTAGCATCCTCATTCCGCCCACCATCGTCAACCCCATGATTGACATGAGCAACGCCGACAGCAAGACGTCACTGATTCAGGATGTCTATATCGACAGCGACAACGGCCAGCACGTGGCCCGCATCTGCTCTGAGTTCATCCCGCTCATCAACCCCACGAAGCGCGTCAGCGTCGTCTATCCCGTGGTGAACGGCAAGACGCGCTATAACCTTGGCATCTACTGTGGCGATGACTATACCTATCCCTGCTACGTCAGTTGGGGACAAGTGGATGATCCTGGCACACCCTTTATAACCCCTATCAGTGACACGAGGCTTGGCGGCTACGACGTAGCCTACCTGCGCGGCAATCACCTGACGCTGTTCCCAGACGAGAACTTCAGCGACGAGGACTACCTGAGGACCAAAGCCAACCCATTCACTTTAGTGCTGAAGGACAACAACGAGGACATCGTCTATCCGTTGGTGAAGATTAACGACTATCTCTACACCCGCAACTTCTATCGTGCTCGCACTTATCAGAACGGCGCACAACAGATGTCCGACAAACTGCCGCAGGGTGCTAAGGGCGTCATCAATGCGTTCTCGCCCTTCTACAGAAATACGGACCCCAGCAAGAATATTGACTGGTATCTGGTATCGAACTACAGCCTGAACCTGCACGCCTGGGGCGGCTTTGCGCCACAGGGCTGGACCATGCCCTACTACAGCCAGTACCAGAAGATGATTGACAACCTGGCCGGCATCCCAGGCAAGAAGCCCGACGGCACCATCGGCGCCTCGTTCCTCTCAGGTGGCATCTATGGTTTCAATACCCAGGCAACAGGCTGCGTCATCGTGGGCTATCCATCGAAAGACAAGGACAAGCCCGAACGCGTGGCACTGGTGAACAAGAACATGCTCTACCTCGGCGCACTCAGCGATGCCGACAGGGCGAAGCTGGAGGGGTCCGACGCGACCTATAACATGTGGGACCAGCTGACCACGGCCTTGAATTGCGATGCACTTGCCGTGGAACCGGCTACGGGCAACGTTGCCATGACCTACTACAAGAAACAGGCACCCACCTGTCTAGACTACACGCAGTTCAACGGCGACGGCTACTGGCCTGAGAACCTGCGCAACAAGGGAGAATGGAAGAACTATAAGGATCACGGAGATCCTATCAATTATATCAAATATCAGTATGAGAGTCGTGACAAATATGGCTGGCCAAGCAACTATCTCTGCTATCCCGTCATCATCTGTCAGAAAGCAGTGAGGTAGATTGAAGATTGAAGATTAAAGATTAAAAATTATATATTAAACATTAAATATGACAATTATGAAAAAAGCATTCAAACACATTCCGACGCTCGTGGCCGCAGTGGTCATGGGTAGTCTCTTTGTCGCCTGTACCGATGATGACAACTACAGCATCAAGGAGGCGAAGATTGACATCAATCCAACCACGTTAGGACAGTTAGAGGCCTACAGCTACTCAACGTCTTTCAACCTCGTGACCGATGCCGATGCCGAATGGGAGGCCACCGTAGAGTGGGACGACGAGACCACGGACCAGCCTGCCTACGTCTATCCCAAGAAAGGCACGGGTTCCGCTCTGCTGAAGATTGTGACCCTCGACAACCGCACACAGTCGCCCCGTCAGGCCACACTGAAGATTACCTTCCCCAAGGATCCGTCGAAGAACATCACGCAGGTCATCACGCAGAAGCGCGGTGCCGACACCAACGCTGTCGAGGACATTGAGAACGGTAACATCACACGCGGTATCGGCTATGGCTATAACTGTTTCGACGGCTATGCCGAACTCGCCTGCATGAAGGCCCCTATCCTACAAGTCAATAAGATGTACGACGAAAAGACACTCATCTATGATTTCAGCTCTCTTCAGGTGGAGCAGCGCGAGGAAAGCGGCGCCAGTGTTGAGGAGATGGCCCGCAAACTGAACGCATCGATGCACGCCTCGGCGTCGAACTGGGGCTTGAGTGTCACGGTCGATGCCAAGTTCAATGCCGGACAGAAGAAAACGGAAAGCAATGAGTTTGCCTGGATGGACATCAACGCCGTTACCTGTACTGCTGTGCTCAACGGCACGCAGGACGACCTGATCTTTGAATATATGACCGACGGAGCCTACAACGACATCAACGGTTTACCTACCACCCGACGCGGCAGAGAGATTGTCAAGTACCCCGCTACCGACGAGGGTTTTGCCAAGTTGGTGATGAACTACGGTACTCACCTCGTGGTGGGTGGCAAATTAGGTGGACAGTTGCATACACAGGTGACTGCCAACACGTCGAAGATTACCACGGCCTACAATGCCAGCGTAGCCTTGGAGGTGACCTATAGCGGCCCCTTCTCCAGCGATGTCAACTCGAACACCAAGGCCCAGATGGCCAAAGCCCAGTCGAAGAACCAGAATGCTTTCTTCTTTGACTACAAACTGCTCGGTGGCGGTAGGGATGACGATACCTTCCAGGCACTGAACTCTGTGCTGGGCAAGATGACTAAGGCCCGTCAGGGTGCAGGTACTGAGGATAATCTGACGGATGATTCGGAACTGAACGTAAAGATTGAAGACACCTCTGGAGAGTACGAGGCTGCTGCCGATAATTGGAAAAAGTCGCTCATGCCCACGGGCAGCAGCGAATCTGAGCGTGAGGATGCCCTGAAGAATGTGGTGCTGGTGGATTTCGCAAAAGAGGAAAACCTTGTGCCGCTCTACGAGTTGGTGGACCAAACCCTTACCGAGGACGAGGATGGCGTGGATGGCAAGGCCCGCTATGAGGCCTTTAAGGAGTGGTATGAGCGCAAACTCATGGCCGACCCCAGCATCATTAAAAGGTATAAGCCCAAGAGCGAGATTAACACCCCGCCAACCATCATCGACCCCATCATCGACCTGACCAAGGCCGACACCAAGGAGTCGCTCGTCTGGGACGTCTATCTCAGCAACGGCCAGCACGTGGCCCGTGTCTGCTCAGAGTTCATCCCGCTCATCAACCCCACCAAGCGTGTCAACGTCGTCTATCCGATTGTCAACGGCAAGTGCCGCTACAACCTCGGCATCTTCTGCGGCGACGAGGTGACCTATCCCTACTACGTCAGCTGGGGACAAGTCGATGACCCGAGTACACCGCTCATCACACAAATCAAGGACACCGAGCTGGGCGGCTACAACGTGGCCTACCTGCGAGGCAATCACCTGACTCTGTTCCCCGACGAGAACTTCAGCGATGAGGACTACCTGACAACAACCGCCGAGCCCTATAACCTGCTCAGCAAGGACAACGGCAAGGACCTGGTGTTCCCGCTGGTGAAAATCAACGACTACATCTACACCCGCGACCTCTACCGTGCACGCTCCTACCAGAACGGCACGCCGCAGATGTCGGACAAGGTGCCCTACGACAAAGACCACCAGAACGCCTTCTCGGTATTCAGCAGATATGCCGACGCAACGCAGAACGTGGACTGGTATCTGGTATCCAACTACACCAACAGCCTGCACCGATGGGGAGGCTTTGCACCGCAGGGCTGGACGGTGCCCTACTACAGCCAATACGATAAGATGATACAGAATCTGGCCGATATCCCCGGCAAGAAGCCCGACGGCACCATCGGAGCCTCCTTCCTGAAGAACGGCGTCTACGGCCTGAACACCTATGCCACGGGCTGCATCATCATTGAGCATGATACCGGCGACAAGGACGGTAAGGTCGATGAGATAGCCCGCTGCAACGAGAAAATCCTGTACCTTGGTGCGCTCAGCGATGTGGACAAGGAGAAACTCGACGGAACGAGCAACGTCTATGGCGAGCGTGGCGACCTGCAGTCGATGTTCGACTGTCCGGCACTCGCTGTAGAACCCGCTACGGGCAATGTCTCCATGACCCGTTTCTGGGATAAGACCATCACCATTATCGATAACCACCAGTTCGTAGGCGATGGATACTACCCCGAGTGGCTTCGTGGCAAGGGCGGCGATTGGAGTAATCCTATGAAACACCTCGAGAAGGTGTACGAGACGTCCAGTTTCGATAATGTCGGCTATAAGATGTGCTACCCCATCATCATCTGCCAGAAGGTGGTGAAGTAATAAGAATCCTCTCTCAAAGTAGTATGAGGGACAGGCACTTGGGGTATTTCCCCATGTGTCTGTCCCTCATACTATAACATACCTTTCAGATCCATATAGTCGTATTGCCACTTTTTTATTCCATTTTGTATGGTAAT
>CAMNII010000053.1 GCA_946540435.1 uncultured Prevotella sp. | reverse complement strand
AGCGGGTGCCGTCGGCGCGGTCTTTGTAGTAGGGGTTGTAGAGGGTGTTGATGTCGATGGCCAGTCCGCGGGCGTGCTTCGAGAGCTTGGTAGTGCCGGCGATGGCGCGGTAGCAGAATGATGATGAGTTGTTGTCGCGCATCTGTGTCTCGTCGTCGGCATCGTAGACGTCGGGCAGGAGCATGCGCTGGATGGGATACTTCGCATCGAAGAGCTTGCGCAGGATGGTGGCCACGCGGTCGGCAATCTCCTTGTTGACAATCATCTCGCCGATGTGCATCTGGTTGTCGTAGTCCCAGTGTAGGGCGCGGATATGCCGGAGGTCGTCGCGTCCGATATACGGGTTTTCCTTATAGGTCTTTCCCTGCATGCGCTGCCATACGCCGTCGGGGATGGGGTCGGCGGCGAAGCATTTGTCGATGCCGCCGAAGGCCTCTACTTCCTCGTTGCTGACAATCCGTCCGGCCTGCCACTCGGCAAGGGGTCGGATGTCGGCAGGGAAGGTGAAGGCGGTCTTCTCGACGCCATCGCCATAGATGGTTTTGAAGTCGTCGCGCATGGAGATGACATGGTAGCCGGCTTCGCGCCATTGCTGCCCCAGCGAGAGTGCTTTGTCGCGGTTGGCGTGGTCGCGGCTGTCGTCGTCGGCAATCAGCATGAAGGCTGCCGAGCGGAGGGGGTTGCTCAGGCAGTAGTTGTGCATGGCGCAGTCGCCGCCGCTGTTGCCGAAGGAGAGAACGGGCACCTTGCCTATCTCCTGATTGATCTGCAGCACCTTGTTGGTCTTCAGGTTCTTGATGATGAGCTCGTCGGTGCGGATGATGTCTTCCTCCTTGCCCATGGTGTAGTTGACGCCGGCCTCCGTGCCTTGGCTGCTGGAGCGCAGCTTCACGTCCATGCCGATGACGTGGTTGGGCGAAATGCCGATGGCGTCGACCAGCGCCCGGCAGATGTATCTGTCGGAGCCTGAGACTACATAGCAGGTGAAGCCGTTGGCCTTCAGGTAGTCGAAGACCTCGAGCATGGGCTTGTAGAAGCTCTGCCCGTAGGTCATGCCCTGGAAGCCGTTGGCATCCTTGGTGGCGTAGGCCTTCACATAGGCATCGAATTCTGCCAGTGTCATGCCGGCATAGGCTTTGGCTGCTGCCTGGGCGTGCTTCATGTCGAAGTGTGCGGGGAGGGCCTTGCCGTATCTGACGAAGTCGCGTATCTCTTGTGCCGTCTCCCTGACGTCTTCCGGGGCGATGTTCCGGTAGGTCTCATCGTCGAGCACACGGTATTCCAGCAGGTTATACTCGAAATAGCTGGGATAGAGCTCTCCGACGAATGTGCCGTCCATGTCGAAGGTGGCAATACGGTCTTCCTCCTTGATGAAGTTCTTCGAGTCGGGTGATGTCACGTCTTCCACGTATTCCTGCAGGGCGTTCAGCGCCTCACAGGTGTTCCACTGCGTGAAATAGTTTCTTGTTGTCGTGGCAGACTCGTCGTCGTTGCATGAGAAGAGCAACGACGGGCCGCAGAACGTGAGGATGACGGCCAGCATCCAGAATTTCGTCTTATTCATTATTCTTGGGTATTTTCTTCTGAGGTGATTTCTCCGTCTGCATGTCGAAGAGGGTCAGGTCAACGGTGCTTCCGCGGGTGTGGCCGCTCTTCTCGTAGATATACTCCTGCTCGAAGAGAACGCTCTTGTCGAGGTCAGGATAGAAGTAAGGTTTCATCTCCGTAGCCGTCAGGTCGGCTGCCCAGCGCACGAAGTGGTCGACGCCCTTCTGCGGGCGATAGGCATCGTATATCTTCAGACGATAGCCCTGAGCCATGACGTCATCGCTTACAGCCTTCAGCGCCTTGGCAGCCTGACGGGTCATCAAGGCCGTAGGCTCCTTGTAGCCGTCGATGCGGGTGCCGACGAAGTTATAGGTGCCGAAGTAGCGAATCTCCAGGATGGCATCGGGCACGGCATCGGTCAAGGTGACGAACTGGCTGCTGTCGTCGGTCGGACTGACGGCAAGGTTGTCGTCGTTATTGTTGCAGCAGGTGATTAAGCATGCGCCGCTGATGGTCAGGATGGCGGCGAGAATCCAAAGTGTCTTTTTCCCCATTTTTTGCTGTTTTTTATCTTATGATTTTAATGTGCATCGGTGAAAGCCTCGAGGCGCGTCTGAATATTCTGGCGCAGTTGGTCGCGGTAGAGCCAGACTTCCCGTGAGTGGTAGCTGCCTTCGCGGCCGATGAACGGGACCATGTAGTCGGTGGCGGTATATCCGTCGACAAGTAGCAGGTTGGAGGCCGTGTCGAGTTGTACGGAGAACTTCTCGGGTATCTGCCGGTCGAGTGCCACGAGGGGCGATGGCTCTGTAGAGAAGGATGCCGGTTCTGTATCTGTGCGCCAGTTGGCCGGGTTGATGGCAAAGGCGCTGCGGGACCATATACCACAGGAGCTGTCACGTGCGGAGTTATAGCTGATGACGACTCCCGTGTCGTCGGCTCGCCGGGCTGGACGGATGCGTCGTCCGCCATCTTTGTCGACTACCTCCTGGGGTATGCTGATGCCGATGAGGTAGGCTGCCACCATCTTATGATAGGTGGTGTCATCCATCTCGCGCAGCAGCTGCAGGGCAATCATGGCCCCTTGGCTGAATCCGGCCAGGATGAAGGGGCGTCCATGATTCTTGTGCTTCAGGTAGTGGGCGAAGGCCCTGCTCACGTCGTCGACGGCTATGGGTAGCCGTGCATCGATGAGGCTGTTGCTGGTGAAGGTTTGCAGTGAGCACTGCCGATAGTAGGGCGAATAGAAATTCAGCGTCCCGGCTAACAGTTCGGCTACTCCCTTCATCTCAGCGAGCATGGGCTGTCGCAGGCTGTCGGCGCGGGTGTCGGCATAATGGCATAAGGTGCCGTCGCTGAGCTCATGGTCGCCGGTCTCGGTAGAGATGACATAGAAGATGTCGGCCAGCCCCTGTCTGTCGATGGCGTACCACTGCGACGCATCGCTGTAGTCGGGTGCAGGAGGTACCGGCAGTTGCTGTTCAGCCAAGTGGTCTTTACCCGATGAGTAGAATCCCGACAATGCCAAACAACCTATGGCCAGCAGGGCGGCCAGCGACCAGCATATCTTTTGTTTCTCAGACATTATCTGTTATGTTTCTCTTCATTCCATTTCCTGGCCTGCTGCACCAGCACCTTGAAATAGCGCAGCGCCTCATCGTAGCTCATGAACAGCGAAGCATTGGGGTCGTTGTCGAGGTGCTTGACAAGGGCAGCCTCGGGATGATACTGCAGGCCGATGCAGAAGGTCTTGTCTGTACGCTCGATGGCTTCGATGATGTCGATGCCTTGGGCCGAGGTGACTCCTGTTGCTGTGAGAGGCGTGCCGTCGATGCTGCCCACACACTGGTGGTGCCACGAGGGGGCACCCGTGATGCTGTCGGTGGCTGCCAGCTGATAGTGCAGCGACTCATGGGTGGTCACCGCGACATGATGGGCTGCATAGTCGCGGTAGGTGCCGGGGTCGGCCACATTGCGGTGCGTGTACTCATAGTCGATGCCTTGGGCGGCCATATAGGTGGGGATGTCTTGGATGATGGTTGCTCCTGAGATGACTCCGAGCATCTGCATGCCACGGCACAGGCCCATGACGGGCATGTCCTGTTCGAGGCAGTAGGCCATCGTGAGATAGTCGGAGACGTCTCGTGTGGCGTTATAGTCGAGTTCGGCCTCGATGCCATGCCACGGCTCAGGTGTGCTGAGCAACGTTGTCGAGATGTCTTCTCCGCCGGTAAAGACCACGGCGCTCACGGTGCCAAGGGTCTCCCTGACGTTTGAGCTGTCAGCGGGCAGCGTCTTTACCTGCTCGGCATAGATTGGCAGCAGCATGCCCTGTTCGTCGGTGTAGGCCGGCAGAAGGGTGCCGTCGGCCAGCTGATAACTGTTGGGCATTACTTGCTTCAAGAGCACTGGTGTGCCACCAGCCTCCTCGATGGCTCGCACGACATTGGTGTAGAACTCTGATTCCGTGTCGGCCCGCCAAGTAATACCAATGCGCACTGCCTCGACAGGCTTCTCTGCCTGACGCAGGTGGAGTGCAACGGCGCAACCCCCGATGATGATGAGGGTGGCGGCCAGCCATACGAATTTATGCTTATTCATTGTCTTGTAGGGTGATGTCAGTAACCTCTGTCATGCCTTCGTCGCTGATGGACAGGGTGGCGCGGAGGGTGGGCATGTCGTCGTAGAGGAGCACGAGCCCCGTATTGAATTTCACTCCCGGGGTGACGAGCAGTACGGGAGCGTTGCCGCTGAGGTCGAACGCCAGTTGCTCGCCGATCCACAGGGGTTGCTCGTCGTCAAAGCCGCCCATGTCGCTGACGGTGTTCGTGGCAGTGGCGATGAGGCGGTGGCCGTCGTAGAGTGTCACTTGCTCGCCGTCGATGCTATAGCACAGGCGTTGGCAGAGTGCTTGCTGCATGTCGTAGGGTTCTATGGTGCCGGCAATATAGGCGCTGTCGTTGTCGTGGAAGCGTATGCGGTAGAGGCGTTCCACCTGTACGCCGGTGCCTTCCATGACGCTGCTGGTGAGCCACAGGTTGCCTGTGGCGGCATCGTAGGCGGCTTGTGGCTGCCGCACGTTGCGGATGTGTGGGAATGTTGTCGTGACGGTGCCTTTCATGACGACGATGCCGTAGCCTGCGGTGCTCCGCTGGTCAACGACACCCCTGTCGTTCGGCAGGTCTACCTCGTCGAGGCTGAAGACCCATACCGCATTGGCGGTGTCGCCCATGATGTCGTGTTGGTGATAGCGCTGTGCGTTGGTGATGGCATCCATCACCTCTGCCGGTGCCGTGTCGGCCGGCAGCGGGCCGTCGAGCGTGCCGTCGACCTGTCGGTAGTCGGTATGGCTACATCCCATAATGATGCTGAGGGTCATGGCGACCCCCAGCATCCATAGTCCATTCTTGTTCATGTCTTTTCTGATACGGTCTTCTTTTTGGTCTACCAGTCTTCGTCGTCGTTACCCACGATGCCGTTCTTGATGGCTTCCTCCACCTTGTCGATGATGGCATTGCTATAGGCATGGGTCATGACGAGGGCCTTGGCACAGGTGCGCTTCTGGGCATCCTTCTTCACGAAAGGATAGTGGCGGGCAATCTCCCACTGCTCGTCCCAGAGGTAGGCATTGGTCATGTCGCCCTTCTTCCGCTTGGAGTCGCCGAAGGTGCTCATGTCCCTTTCGACAGGGCTGAGCCATCCGCCGCTGATGTCGGCGAGGATGTCGTAGCTCTGCACGGTGTAGGTGACGCGCACGCGGCCGTCCTTGATGTCGAGTCGGATGACGGGCGTGATGCTCACGGAGTATTTGTTGATGGTTCCCGTGTGGCGGACGATGTCGGTGATGGGTGCCGAGACGATGATGCAGCCTGCTTCCTTGTCGTTCAGGGTGACGGTGGAGCCGCCGCCTGGTGTGGGTGGGAAGGTGGCTGATACCCAGTAGTTCAGGGTGACGTAGAGCTGTTCCTTGGTTTTTCCCTCGGCGGGAATGACCTGCTGATAGGTCAGGCTCTCGTTCTTGTCGAGCGTCAGCTCGGCAGCGAGGTTCTTGGCGGCGTCGAGCCACTTGTCGCCGTAGCGTTCCTTGGCATATTTCTCCAGGTCGGACGCTTTCATCACCTGAGCCTGTGTGCCTATTGTGCCGCAGAAAGTCAGGATGGCGGCCATCATCCATAGTCTAAAAACTCGTTTCATAATAACTGATGATTTATATAAACCTGCTGCAAAGGTAGTCAAAAAATTCTTGAAGAAGGATATGTTTTTTCCTTTTTTTTCATCTTTCCTATATATTTATGTAAATAAAGCAAGGACGCCCGGCCTGGATTCCTTGCCATGCGACAATAACGGATGGCAAGGAAAAAGGTGGCGGAAACATCGGGGGACTCCATCAAGAATTATCCCGTAATATGATTGATGCACCAAAAATCATGCCTCACTTTTTGGCGGTATGACGAAAAAATCGTATTTTTGCACTCGGAAGTAAACAATCAAACGAAACAATCATATGTACGACAAAGAACGGGGGCTGTATATCGCCCATTGCGCCAACGGAGCGCTGAGTATTAACGGAAAGATGGCCAACCGGCACGGACTCATCGCCGGAGCCACAGGTACAGGAAAAACCGTCACCCTGCAGGTGATGGCAGAGTCGTTCTGCCAGGCCGGTGTGCCCTGCTTCATGGCCGACATGAAAGGCGACCTGAGCGGTATCTCACAGGTGGGAAAGATGACCGGCTTCATCGAGAAGCGACTGCCTGAGTTCGGCATCGAGAACCCCGAGTTCCAGGCTTGCCCCGTGCGCTTCTTCGACGTCTACGGCGAACAGGGACACCCCATGCGCGCCACCGTCAGCCAGATGGGACCGCAGCTGCTCTCCAGACTGCTCCAGCTCAACGAGACACAGGACGGCGTCCTCAACATCGTCTTCCGCATCGCCGACGAGCGCGGACTCCTCATCCTCGACCTGAAAGACCTGCGGTCGATGCTCGACTATGTCTCCCAGCATGCCAAGGAATATACCGTGAAATACGGCAACGTCTCCACGGCATCCGTAGGAGCCATCCAGCGCGCACTGCTACAGCTCGAGAACCAGGGTGCCAACCAGTTCTTCGGAGAACCCTCGTTCGATATCTATGACCTCCTCCAGACCGAAGGCGGGAAAGGCATCATGAACGTCCTCGCTGCCGACAAGCTGATGATGCAGCCAAAGCTCTACAGTACCTTCCTGCTCTGGCTCCTCAGCGAACTCTACAGCACACTGCCCGAGGTGGGCGACCTGGAATACCCCAAACTCGTCTTCTTCTTCGACGAGGCACACATGCTCTTCACCGATACCTCCAAGGCCCTCCTCGATAAGATAGAACAGGTCATCCGACTCATCCGCTCAAAAGGCGTCGGCATATACTTCATCACACAGAGTCCCACCGACATCCCCGAGAATATCCTCGGACAACTCGGAAACCGCGTGCAGCACGCCCTGCGCGCCTATACCCCAAAAGACCAGAAGGCCGTAAAGACCGCTGCCGACACCTTCCGCCCCAACCCCGAATTCAAGACCGACGAGGCCATCATGAACCTCGAAACCGGCGAGGCACTCGTCAGCTTCCTCGACGACAAGGGGGCACCCTCTATCGTCGAGCGGGCGAAGATCCTCTTCCCGCTGTCGCAGATCGGCGCCATCACCGAAGGACAACGCCTCGACATCATCAAACAGAGCCGACTCAGCGGGAAATACGATACGATGATCGACCGCGAGAGCGCCTACGAACAGTTGATGAAGGAAGCTGAGTCGGCAGCCGAAGAGGAACAGCAGGACGACAAGAAAGCCGGCAAGGAGGAAAAGAAAAAGCCCGGCATCATGTCGAAAGTCATGAAAGCCGTCATCACTGCCATCACCTCCACCGTCGCCACCGTCCTCGGAACGATGATCAGCGACAAGGTGACCGGAAAGAAGACCAAGTCCTCTACGTCCGCCACCGGCAAGGTGGTGAAAAACGCCACCTCAGCCGCCACGCGCACCATCACCAAGGAACTCACCCGCGACATTCTCGGCAACCTCGTCAAGTAAGTCCTCACGCCTTTTCGTCTACGGACTTTATGGACTATGAGGACACCTGTGACGCCATAATCCGCCCAATCCGATGATGATTTTTGAACATCTAATATTTTTGAACATCGAAAGAAACGAAAGAAACGAAAAGGATAGGTGATGCGCTCCGCGCAGAACCGACGAACAAAGCAAGCGCAGAGCCAAACTCGTTTGAGCTTTGCCATGCAAGGAGGAGGAAGACGAAGTCAAATCTATCAAAAATCCATGCTGATGCCAAGGGCATCATAAAAAATTTCGTGTCTTTCGTGTCTTTAGATGTTCAAAAATCATCATCGGATTGTGCGGATTTATCGGTATTGTGTCCGGGGAATAAAGCCTGTCATGTAGCTATATTCTTGCTGGCATCGTATTCTCTTAGGGATCACATTGTATTCTCTTAGGGAATACACTGTAAACTCTTAGGGATTACACCGTATTCTCTTAGGGAATACATCGTATTCTCTTAGGGAATACATCGTGTTCCGTCAGGATAGCAATCCGGGAACACACAAAATGACGAGAAAGTAATCAGAAACCTCGTCAGCCTCATAGCAGATATTTACCATAGAAACAGAAAGCCGCAAGGCTGCCCGATACATGGAAATCGTTAAAAATGATAGGAGAAAGACATATTTTGATGGTAAAAATTTGGTCAATTCAGAAAAATACAGTAACTTTGCGCCCGCTATTTGTGGCCTCTGTGTCCAAGTGGTAAACAACATCATGTTTAACAATTAATTTATTAACAACCAAAAATGATTATCGTACCCGTAAAAGAAGGCGAAAACATCGAGAGAGCTTTGAAGAAGTTCAAGAGAAAGTTTGAGAAGACAGGCACCGTTAAAGAGCTGCGCCGCCGCCAGCAGTATGACAAGCCGTCTGTCCTGAAGCGCCTCAAGATGGAACACGCCATCTACGTACAGAAACTGCGCGACGCCGAGGAATTATAAAAATTCCTTTGCAAATATTTGGTAGTTTCAAATAATTTCCGTATTTTCGTTGCCGAATTCAAATAGATGGTGCAACGATGATGATAGACCAGTTCCTCGACTATCTGCGGTATGAGCGGAGACGCTCGCCGAGAACAGTAGACAGATACGGTGAAGTGCTAAAGTACTACACTGACTATCTGGAAGAAAGAGGGGATGGTCTGTCTTGGTTGTCTGCCGATGCCGATGTCATCCGCGACTGGATGGAGGTCATGATCGACAATAAGATCAAGCCGGCAACGGTGAATATGCGGCTCAGCGCCCTGCGCTCGTTCTACCGCTTCGCCCTCAGGGAAGGCGCCGTGGACGTCAACCCGGCAGCAAAGGTGAACGGACCGAAAAAGGAAAAAGCACTGCCGCAATTCGTCAAGGCATCGGAAATGGACCGCCTGCTCGACGCCAACTGCCAGGAAGACGACTTTAAAAGCTTGCGTGCGCGTACATTAATAATAATATTATATGAGACAGGCATGCGACGCGCAGAAATCGTCGGACTGAACGACGCCGACATCGACTTCGGACAGGGACAGCTGAAAGTAACCGGCAAGCGCGACAAACAGCGCATCATCCCCTTCGGGGAAGAAGTGGCAGAGAGCCTGCACAGGTACATCAGCGCACGCGACAATGAGGTGCAACGGACCACCGACGCACTCTTCGTCGACAACCACGGCAACAGGCTGACATTCGAACAACTCTACAAGATCGTCACCAGACAGCTGTCGGCAGTCACCACGATGAAGAAACGATCACCCCACGTGCTGCGCCACAGCTTCGCCACCGCCATGCTCAACAACGGGGCAGGGATAGAAAGCGTCAGACAGCTCCTCGGACACGAGAGCCTGGCCACGACAGAAATCTATACCCACACCACCTTCGAGCAGCTCAAAGAAGCCTACGCACAGGCACATCCCAGAGGCTAACCGCTTTATTTATTCACAATTTAATAAAGGAGAATAATATGGAAATCAGAATTCAGTCGATACACTTCGACGCTACCGAGAAACTGCAGGCTTTCGCAGAAAAGAAAATCGCCAAGTTAGAAAAAACACTCGAAGACATTAAGAAAGTAGAGGTGCAACTGAAAGTGGTCAAACCCGCAACAGCCCAGAATAAGGAAACATCGCTCGACGTCGCCGTCCCTGGAACAACACTCCACGTAGAGAAAATCTGCGACACTTTTGAACAGGGAATAGACGAATGCGTTGACGCCATGAGGGTGCAATTGGCCAAATATAAAGAAAAAATACGCCAGCATTAAAAAAAACTCCCAAAAAATTTGTGGGATTGAAAAATATGTCGTATCTTTGCAGCCGTTTTACGACACGTCCGAAAAACGCATGCCAAACGGCTGCAGGGATTTGCCTCTTTAGCTCAGTTGGCCAGAGCACGTGATTTGTAATCTCGGGGTCGTTGGTTCGAATCCGACAAGAGGCTCAGCGGAAAAGGACGGACAGCCGTAGGGACGGCAAGAGAAACGTCACGTAAGACATAAAACGAGGGTGGTTTCCAGAGCGGCCAAATGGGGCAGACTGTAAATCTGTTGTCTTTCG
>CAMNII010000052.1 GCA_946540435.1 uncultured Prevotella sp. | reverse complement strand
TGGGCTGAGATCTTTCTGGCCCTTCAGGCCGTTTTTACCGGACAGCAATAAAAAAGAGAAGAAATCGGCTGCTCCGCGATGGAGCAGCCGATTTCTTTTATAGCTCATTGCTCAGCCGGTAGTTCCGGCAAGCAATTTCGGCCTTTGCGAGATTACTTCACAATCTTCTTGCCGTTCTCGATGACCAGACCCTTGTACTGGTTGCTGACCTGCTGACCGGCAAGGTTGTAGACAGCATTGTGCTTCTTGGTCTTGGCAGCATCGGTAACAGTGGCAATGCCATCAACGACGGGATTACCCTGGATGACGGTGATGATGCCGCTGTCGGCACCGCTGTCGCTGACAATGCGGAACTCGGCCTTACGACCTTCCATGCCCTCGGGCAGAGGCTCGGCAACAATCTTGATCAGGTTGGTGAAGTCGTTCTCGGCCTTGTAGTAGGTGTCAATGTTCTCCTCGAAGGACAGCCAGTCGGGCATATCCTCGAAGTAGTAGTTCTCATAGCCTTCGCCACCTTCCTCAGGAACGGTGATCCAAGGTCTGGTGGAACGGAACTGTACGGTGCCATACCGCACGGTCTCGGTTTCGCCTTCGTCATTGGTCTCCTCTATATCTGCATAGATGTTTCCACCTTCCTCGGGAGCGGTCATGGTCTCGAAGCCGTCGACGACGTCAACGATATCGGTAACGACATTCAGGAAGATAGCAGCATTGTACTGACGGCAGCGAGAAGCATCGTTGGTGTCGTAGCGATACTGCCAGTAGCCATCATACTTGTTGCCGTCGGCATCGATGTAGTCGTACAGGGTAGGATAGACACCGCCATTGGCGAAGTAGTCGCGCTCGGTGGACATAACGTCAATCATGTAGATACCCAGGTCAACACCCTCCTGGTTCCATCCCTCGATAGAGATGAGGAAGGGGTCGTTGACGATGACAGGCTCAGTGTATTCAACACCGAAGATATCCTTCTCGATCTTCTCGACGAGCACATGGTTGAAAGAACGGGTCTTATCGTCATTGAGCTCTGTCTCTTCAGTCAGGTTGTCCTTGGTGATCGTCATTGTTGCGATGGTATCGGTGGTCTCGGTGAAGTGGTTGTTCTCGTTCTTCTCGGCACGGATGATGTGGAGCTTCAGCTCTTTTCCTTCGGGGATCATGTCGAGGGTGGCGTTGTAGCTGACAACGTTGAACTCGATGCTGTTGATGCAGAGGGGAGCCAGGGGTTTCTCATAGAAGTCGCGGACACGATAGGTCACGACATCAACGGTGTTGCCATCGATAGTCAGCTGGTTGTCCATTGTTCCGAAGACACAGCCATCGGAGAAGCCGTAGTAGAAGCCGGCGGCACCATTGGCCTTACATACACTTGCGTCTTCATCGCCGTTGAGGAGCCAGGGGGTAAAGCCTGTTTCCTGACCGTAGATATACTTGTTGCCCTTGAACGTGAGGTACGGCACACCGTAAGGACTGATGTATCCGTTGTTGACTTTGAAGATTTCGTACTCGCAGTCACCGTTCTCGTCGGCTTCGAGTTCGTAGACTTTATCTTCGTACTCCTGTGTCCAGGCACCGTTCTTGTTGGTGCTCTGGTTGACCCATTTCACGGTGGTGAAAGCAGGGATGTACATCTGGCTGCGATCTTCACCCCACCAGCTCCAATAGGTACCTGCAGGGCGAGAATAGCTCACGCCGTTGGCAATAGTCTTCTGAGGAGCCATGCTGAATGCGGCGACGTTTTCGCCCTGTGCAGCGGCAACGGGTGCCACGACAGCTTGCTCAGCGAGTTGGCTGACACTCATCTTCTCTGATTTTACTTGCTGGGCATAACTTCCAGTAAATGCCAATGCAGCAACTAACGTAAGTAAAGCTTTCTTCATAACTTACTCCTTTTAAAATTAATAAAAACAATCTTTAAAAAATCTATTCTGTCTCTTGTATGATGCTTAGCTGTTATAATTGGCCTTGAACCAGAAGTTGGCATCGTTGGCATCGCTGATGATGATCGACGTGAGGTTGAAGGCTGACTCATAGGGCTTTGCAGCGATGGTCTTCGACAGGGCGTTGAGCAGGGCCTGCAGCGTGGGCAGGTTGTTGTACAGCGTTGCTGAGGCGTCGTTGGCCGGTGCATCGTAGGTGAGCGTCAATGAATGGTCGGCATTGCGCACGACGTTGTAGTTATAGGCTGCGCGCGAGTCGGTGGAGTTGGGTTTTCCTTTGTTGTTCACACCGCGATAGACGACGCCAACTTGTACTTTGTTCTCTTCGCCGGATGTGACTTCGGTAATGGAGATGCGCTTGAATGTTGTTCCGCGGAAGTTGTTGTACATATCTTGATAGAGTGCGGTGAAGAGTGCGCTGACCGACTCGGACATTTCTGCTCCGTAGTTGAAGCCCCATGAGCGGTGTGAGTCTAAGACGTCGGCCATGAACTCGGAGGGGTTGGAGCCTGAAATCTGGTTGGCTTCGTTTTCTACGCCTACGAAGACGTCTTTCGCCGGGTCATAGGTGAACTCTTGTTCGCCTTTGATGTCTTCGTTGCCTTCTTCTTCAAACTTCAGTGTGGTACGGAAGCGGAGGAAGTAGTTGTCACCTTTCTTGCCGATGATGAACGGCAGACGGTATTCATTGGCGATGGCGTCGTAGCCCTTCAGATAGATGTTGGGCAGGGTTGTCGATGGCTCGTCGAAGGTGTATACCTTTCCGTCGAGGGTGACATAGTCGAGGTTGGGTGCTGATGCTGAGAAGATGCGGTTCTGGAAGTCGTAGACGTCTTTCAGGTAGGTCTCGAAGTCGGTGCCGTCGGACAGACGGGTCAGCCGGACGTAGGTGCCGCGTTTCTTTCCTTTGAGCATGATGGTCTGATGGTCCTCGGGTACGTCGACCATGACGAACTCATAGTCGCCTGAGAGTCCGTTACCCTGGTCGTAGATGGCGGGGTCGGAGAAGTAGTGGAGGATGTCGTTATAGGTGGAGAAGGACAGCACGGGTCCGTTGTCGGTGATGACTTCCCATACGGAGAGGTTTTCTTCGTATGCTCCTCCTGTGAGGCTGTTGAGCATGCCTACCTTGACAAAGCCGTCTTCCTGGAAGTCAACGGCCATGAGGTATCCCAGTCCTGTGGGGTTGCTGTTGCTGTTTGTGGGATAGTACTCCATTATCCACCCGGAAGCCGGCTCGGCGAGCACGGCGGTGTAGGCGTCGGCAACGGCGTTGAGTCGCTCTGCTGCTGACTTGTCGAAGAGGTCGGCCTCTTCGCCCTGGCATGCTGTGAAGACGATGGCAGCGGCGAGGAGTAACGTCATGGAAAATATATTCTTCATATTCTTCATTGTTCTTACGTGTTTATGGGTTGATGTCGTGGGGTTGTTCGTCATTATTTCTGAAGTTCTTTATACTTCTCCACTTCTGCCTTCAGGTCGTCGAGTAGGGTGGTGCCGTCGGGACGTACGAAGACGAGGTTGTTCTGGAAGTGTCCGTTGGCGTCGAGGACGAAGTCGCCGTTCTCATCGGTGACCCACTGGCGGCGCTGCACACCCATGCGTACAGCTTCGAGGTCGTAGTTGAAGTTCTCCTTCAGCCAATCGCGCACGTACTTGAGTTTCTCCTGGATGACATCCTTGCCGATGAAGCCCTGTGTGTGGAGGTAGACGATGTCTCCATTCTCGTCGGGAACGACGTAGTGGTTGTCGGCATCGCGCTGCACGGCCTTACGCTGGATAGCATAGGTGGCGTCGTTACCTCCTGACGTAGAGGAGGTGCGTACGTAGTAGCCTACGGTGTCGCGGTCGGCGAGTCCTTGACTCACTTTTCCGTTGAATGTTTTCCATTCGTTGGCGTCGACATCGGTGACGAGTTCCCACTGGTAGCTGGCAGTCTCCATCATCTGGTTCCAGTAGACGGTATCCTTGACGATGTAGTTGGCGATGACCTCTACCCAGTCTTCACGCTGATGTGAGGAGCCGTAGGGTGAGATGAAGCCCTGCGAGAGTGCCAGGCTGTCGGGAGTGTCCTGCCATGACACGCTGTTGTAGAGTCCGTTGGAGATCAGGTCGAAGTCTGTGGGACGGTTGAAGCGCTGGTTGAGGATGTGCGAGAACTCATGGTGCATGGTCTTGAAGAACCACTCGTTGAGCAGGTCGATGTCGTTGGGCTGCAGTGCATTGGCGTTGTAGAGTGTAATCTTCAGTCCGCCTTCAGCTGTTCCGAGGAGCATGGTACCCGATGAGGGGTTGTAGGCGGGTGAGCCGATGACATGGATGATGCGGGGACTGTATGTCTTGAGGAATTCCTCGCCCACGAATTCTTTATACACGTCGTACCAGAGGTATTTGCAGAGTACGGCCAGTGTGACGCTCTGGTCGTAGGTGCAGGGTACGAGGTTATATTCCATGTTCGAGCCGACATCCTGCATCTTGTAGAGGTAGCGCAGGTTGTAGGGTTCGAGGAAGTTTTTCTTGACGAAGGTGTCGAGGGGGAATGTGGCGAGTGTGCGGTCGAGGGGATACTCGGTTGCGTCGAAGATGCTCTCGGTGAACTCGTCGTCGCTGCACGATCCCATGCCGAGTGCGATGGACACGGTCAGGGCTATGAATGCTATTCTGAATGTATATTTCATATGTTGTTCCTCCTTTTATTTGTTATGCACGTTTTTAAAGTCGTCGTAGCGCATGTAGTTTCCGCCAGTGTTGCTGGATGCGGCGGGTGTCTGCGATGAGGCCAGTCCGGCGGTGAGTACTTCCTGCGGCACCTCGATGGCGCGGCGCGGGTCGTTCCAGGCGAGGTGGATGTCCTCGAGGTATTCGCCGGTGTCGTTGTTGAAGCCGTAGACGTGGTTATACTCGATGCCGAAGCGCTTCAGGTCGAAGAAACGCAGGCCGGTGTATGCGGTCTCGAAGCGTCGCATGTCGTTGATGCAGTTCATGTAGACGACGAGGTTCTGCGGGATGACGAAGCTGGGGCTCATGTTCTGGGTGAAGTCCCAGTTCTCGAAGGTGTTGCAGTGTGCGGTATTGGTATACCAGCTCTCGATCATGGCGCGTGTGAGATTCTGCAGGGCGTTACCTGCGCGATAGAACGAGTTGCGCTCATCTGAGAAGGTGAAGCGGTTGAGGTCGTAGGCGAGGATGTCGTTGATGCATCCCTCGATGTCGGGGTTCTTCTTGAGCAGCTTGGCCTCGGCACGTTCGAGGAGGAGCATGGTGGCGGTGAACTCGCGGCGGATGACGTGTGCATAGCCGATGCCGGCCACCTTGTCGGTGTATTCGAAGCGCTCGGCGATGCGTGCTGAGGTGAAGCCGTGGTCGGAGGTGCCGTCATAGAAGGTACCGCCGCTGACGCCTACGGTGGGCATGAGGTACCAGCGCCAATTGGGTCCGAGGTGGAACTCGATGTCGCGGAGGGCGTCACCTGCACAGGCGTAGCGTCGTCCGATCTGTCGGCGCCACTGTACGGAGTAGGTGGCGAGGAGCATGAGGTTGTTGGGCTGCTTCGGGCCTTGCCATACCTCGGCGTAGTCGGTGGAGTTGGTGGCATCGGCGAAGTCGGCGTAGTTCATCAGCTTGGCCTGCAGGTTGCCGTAGTCTTCATCGCCTCCGAGGACGGCATTGGCATGCTCGATGACTTTCTCGTAGTCGCGCTTGAAGAGGTAGAAGCGTGCTGCGAAGGCATGGGCGGCATTGGTGTTGAAGTGCCACTTGGGCATGGTGTAGTTGATGTCGCTGATGAGGCTCAGTCCGAGTTCGAGGTCTTCCTGGATCTTGTTGTAGGTGTCGGTGACGGTGCCGCGGTCGTAGTTCACCATGACGACGTCTTCTGCCGTTGTGGTGTAGGGGATACCGATGTCGTGTTTGCTGAGTTCGTCGTCCTTATAGGCCTGTGAGAAGATGTTCACCAGGATGAAGTGGTGGTAGGCTCTGCTGAGGTATGCCTCGCCATAGGCTGCCTTCATCTCCTGGCTCATCTCTTCGCCGGGTTTCATTTCTTTCTTGATATTATCGAGGATGGCGAGGGCATGGTTGACGGTTGCAATGGCATTATAGCAGTTTTCCCATACGGACGATGGTGAGTCGCTGTCGGTTGACGAGCGTACGGGCTCGAACTTATAGATCTCATCGTCCATACGTCCGTAGGAGTTGAGGTTATAGTGCACGCGGATGCGGTCGCCGTTCGACTGTGTGGCATAGAACGGTGCGTTGATGTCGATGATGTTGTCGCTGGAGCACTCGCAGAGCCATCCGTAGTTTGAGGCGGAGTAGGCGGAGCCGAGCAACTGTATGACCTGGTCGAGCGAGAGCACTTCGACGCGCTCGTCGGGCACCTGGTCCAGGAAGTCGTCGCCACATGATGTGAAGCCGAGCAGGGCTACGGCCGACAGGAGGGCTATTTTCTTATATATCTTCATAACTTGCATTATTTTTCAACGTGTTGTTAATGTTTCTACTTCTTACATTCCGAGGCGGACGGTGAAGGTGAACTGCTTAGGCATAGGTGTTGCCACACCGCCGGAGTTGACGAATTCGGGATCCTGTCCGTTGAGTTTGTCGTCGGCATAGATGAGGAAGAGGTTTGTGGCATCGATCTTCAGCGAGGCGGAGCTCAGGCCGATGGTCTTCTGGAGCCACATCTTCGGCAGCTCGTAGGTGAGCGAGATGTCCTTCATGCGGATGAAACCGCCGTCGGCGACGCGTGCCGATGAGTAGTTGTATGCATTATAGGCATAGCTCAGCTGGTTGTTGTTGAAGTACTGGCGGCGGCTGGCGATGGCCGGGATGTCGGTCACTTTCTCGTCGCCGGGGATGACCCATCGGTTCTTGAATTCCTTCGGCATGGCGCTCATGTCGGAGTAGGCTGCCGAGAAGGTAGGATCGAGGCGTACCTTGTTTCCGAAGGAGTAGGTGACGAAGATGTTCAGTCGCCAGTTCTTATAGGTGAGCAAGTTGTTCAGACCTCCGGTGATGGTGGGCTCGGTGGGTCCTTCGTACTTCAGGAAGTCGAGTTTCTCGTATTCCTGGAAGTAGATGTCTGTTGTCGTCACCTCACCGTCTTCGTTGATGATCTGGGGTATACCCTCATCGGTCAGGCCTACGAAGGGGATGGAGAACAGTGCCGACACGGGGTAGCCCTGACGGAAGTGGTTGCTTGAGGCACCAGAGACGAGGTTGATGACGTTCGACTTCGACTTCAGGTCGGTGATTTCGTTGACGGCATAGGAGAACGTCAGGTCGGTGTCCCACTTGAACTTCGGGGCCTGGATGTTATGGGTGGAGAGGGTGAACTCCACACCGTGTGAGTCCATGGAGGCTACGTTGGCCAGTTTGTCGATGATACCGCCGACGCCCTGTGTCTGGGTGTAGCCGATGAGGTCGAAGTTCTTACGCCAGTAGATATCGGCACCGAGGTTGATGCGGTTTTTCAGGAAACCGGCCTCGAGTCCGAAGTTCAGCTCGTGTTTCTTCTCATAGGTGAGCTCGGTGTTGGCGATGTTGCTCAGCACGATGACGGTCTCCATCTGGTCGCCCTGCGGACGCCATGCGTTGGTGGAGTAGTAGATAGGCATGGCATTCGATACGGACGAGGGTCCGCGGTCGGCGGTCAGCGAGTAGGAGCCGCGGAGGGTCAGGTGAGAGAGGGCGCCGTTGGTCTTCTCCATCCACTTCTGGAAGAAGGTCTCCTCGTGGGCGTTCCATGCACCGGACACGTTCCATGTGGGCAGCCAGCGTGCGCTGCGGCTTCTTCCGAGTTTGTTGGAGCCTTCGTAGCGGATGGTACCGTTGGCGATGTAGCGTCCTTTGTAGGAGTAGCTGGCATTGGCGAAGTAGGCCAGGTTGCGTGTCCACGACTTGGAGAAGCTGGAGAGGATGGTACCCTCTTCCTTGGCCTGCTTGAAGAACTCAGGCGTGATGGTCACCAGTCGTGCGGCATCGTAGTTCACGCCGTAGTCGGAGTGGTACATCTGGTCGCGGTCGGTCTTGTTGGCTTCCATACCGCCGAAGAGGTTCATGATATGGGTGTCGTTCCATACCTTATTATATTGTACGGTGCCGCGGAAGTCGAGCTGGCGCACCATATAGTCATTACGGGTGTAGATACCGCCCTCGGGCATCACTGAGATAGGCAGTGAGTTGGGCTCGTCGGGATTGGTATACAGATAGGGGTTGCTGTTCTGGATGTTCGGGTCGCCCACACCGGCGCGGTAGGCCTCGGCCTGGTTGCTGTGGTTGAGGATGAAGTGCTCCTGCGAGGTCTTCTGTGTGCGGTAGGCACCCAGTGCGTGGAACTCCAGTCCCTTGATGGGCTTGTAGGCCACCTCGCCCTGGAACTTCATGTCGGCGATGGAGAGCTCGATGTAGTTGTTGTCCAGCTCGTCGAAGATGTTGAACGGAGCGTAGTTACGGGTATAGATCTGGTTGGGGTCGAGCGTACGCGAGGTGTTCATGGCGTAGCTGAACGGGTTGATGTCGAACGAGCGGTTCACGGCACCACTCACCACGTCGGTAGAGCGTGCCAGCGTACCGGGAGCCTTCTGGTCGCGGTATGAGCCGTTGGTCAGGATGGACACCGTCACCTTCTTCGAGAGGTTGTACGAAGCGTTCATGTTGGCCGTGTAGCGGTCTACCTTCGAGTCCTTCGTCCATCCCGGGTCTTGCATCACCGATACGGAGCCGTAGAGGCTGGCCTTGTCGGTACCGGTAGAGACGCTGACGGCATGGTTCTGGATGATGTTGTTGTTGAACAGCAGGTCGAACCAGTCGGTGTTGCGGAACTCAGCCTGCTTCAGGTAGGCGTTCATAGCAGCCTCGGTATAGGGCAGTCCGAACTGTCCCGTCGTCTCGTTGTAGCGGGCCATCTCGGTATACATCTTACCATACAGACCGGAGGTCGATCCGTTGGCCAGTGCCGAGAACTCCAGCCATCCCTTGGCAGCCATCTCCTTGTAGATACCCATCTGCTCCTGAGAGTTCGAGATGTTGTAGTTACGGTAGCTGGGCTTCAGACGATGGGTGAACTCACCCGTATAGTTGATGGTGGAGTGTCCGGCACGACCGCGCTTGGTGGTGACGACCACCACACCGGCCATGGCGCGCGCACCATAGATTGATGTTGCCGAACCGTCCTTCAGCACCTGGAACGACTCGATGTCGTCGGCACTCAGACCGGCAATGGCATTCGAGATCATCGTCACGGCATCACCCGACGAGAGGTCGTCGGCACTGACGTCGACCGACTCTTCCTGGATCACACCGTCGATCACCCACAGCGGCTTCGAGCTACCATAGATAGAGGTGGCACCACGCACGCGGATCTTCGGAGCCGTACCGAACGTACCACTGACGTTCTGCACACTCACACCGGCAGCACGGCCTTCGAGCGCACGGGCTACGTCGGCCACACCGTCGAGTTTGGCCTTCTCGGCATCAATCTTTGTCGTTGCACCTGTATTGAGACGCTTGTCGACCACGCGCATACCGTCGACGACAACCTGCTCAAGTTCCTTGGCATTACTTGTCAACTCAATTCTCATTCCTTCCTTTCCCTTAAGGGTCTGCGAGTCGTAACCGATATAACTCACCGTGATGGTAGGATTCTTACCCGGAGCGGTCAACGAAAAGTTACCGTCCATGTCGGTCACCGCATTCACCTTAGCGCCCTGCACGGAGACTGTAGCACCGAAGACAGGTTCCTGATCTTCCTGAAAGACCACTTGACCTGACACCTTTGTCTGGGCCAGCAGCGTTCCGATGGAAACCAGCAGCCCTGCGAGTGTCAACACTAGTCTTTTTCTCATAAATTCTCTCTTTATACTATTATTATTATTACTGTTTCACAAACACTCACTTCCTTTTTCCTGCATCAACAACAACTAAATTCCCAAACTGTAGCTGACGATTAGACAACAGGAAAGTCGTGCAAAGTTAAGGCTTTTTCTGCGGTTATACAAAAAAATTAATTAAAAGGGGCCGGAATTAAACATTTGTTAACACTCCGCTTGACCTATTTATTATTTTTGCCCCATTTTTTTGTTCAAATCGTAATTCATCGGCAACAAAAAAATTGAAACTGTAAGACACGAAATGACAGAGAACGAAAACCATTCTTTAACACAGTTAAAACGCATAGGCAATGACGCTGCTCGCCATAGCCCGCCAAAGCAAGCATCCCAACCCGAAGCAAGACCTTGCAGACACAAAAGCAAGGGTCGACAGACACAAAGGCAATGGTTGGCAGACACAAAAGCAATGGTTGCTGTCCGGTAAACTTTTCTTTTATCTTTGATATTCCCTGTATATATTGCATT
>CAMNII010000051.1 GCA_946540435.1 uncultured Prevotella sp. | reverse complement strand
CCTGGGCTGAGATCTTTCTGGCCCTTCAGGCCGTTTTTACCGGACAGCAATATTTGAAAATCTATCAAAAATCTGTGACGCCGAGGCGTCATGGGAAGTTCCGTGTTTTTCGTGTCTTTCGATGTTCCCTTACCTATTTGATGCGCTTCGCTGAGGGCACTTCTGCTCTTGCCGGTTCGGGAAGATGGAGTTGTCCTATGCTGCTTAGACGGGTGGTCTACGCCGTGTAGACCAATGGTCTAAGCAAGGTAGACCGGCAGTCTACGCCGTGTAGACCAGTGACCAGAGCCATGGATGTTTTCCATATTGCTATGGTCAGTCCGCTGTGTTGCTGTGGAGTTGTTGGCGGGTTGTTGTGGAGTTGTTGGCGGGTTGTTGTGGAGTTGTTGGCGGGTTGCTGTGGCCTTATTACAGGTAGGTCAGGTAGAGGTAATTGGTCTGGGCGGGATATTCAGCTGCGAGGGTGTCTATCTGGTTTTGTGAGGGGATGATGCCTGCCTCTTTGCGCCATGAGCGTACCAGCAGTCCGGCCTCCTCCATCGACATGACAGTCCCCAGTCCGATGGCTCTTGCTATCTGGAAGTCGGAGAATCCGCACACCTTGGCTTCTTGCAGCAGGCTGATGAATTCTGGTGCTTCGACATATTCCATCATTTCGAGCGGTTCCATGAATGTCACCATGTCGGCCAATGAGCGGAAGGACAGCAGGCCGTTGTCGATGTCGATGATATGTTTCATTTTCTGCAGGAACCAGCGGTCGATTTTTGTGAGCCGATGGATTTGTTCAACGGTATATCCTATTGTCAGTGCCTTGGCAATGACGAAGATGCGCATGTCTGTGGGGTGGCTCAATGCTGTCAGCAGCAAGGCTTGATAGCCGTCCGTCGTCCTGAAGGCATCCTTCGCGATGTTGTTCCCGACGAAGCCGTGCATGCCCTGTCCGATCATCCGCAGTCCTTTCTGCAGTGCCTCCTCGAAGGTTCTCCCGATGGCCATCACCTCTCCTACGCTCTTCATCGCCGACCCCAGTTCGCGGCTTACTCCCTGGAATTTTGTCAGGTCCCATCGTGGCACTTTCACGACGACGTAGTCGAGTGCCGGTTCGAAAAAAGCACTGGTGGTCTTGGTGACGGTATTGTGGAGTTCGTGTAGTCCGTATCCCAGTGCTATTTTTGCTGCTATCCATGCGAGGGGATAGCCCGTTGCCTTCGATGCCAGTGCCGATGATCTGCTCAGTCGGGCGTTTACCTCGATGACGCGATAGTCTTCTGACAGTGGGTCGAGGGCGTATTGCACGTTGCATTCTCCTACGATGCCGAGGTGTCGGATGATTTGGATGGCCAAAGCCCTGAGTTTGTGGTATTCGGCATTTGTGAGCGTCTGGCTGGGTGCCACGACGATGCTCTCGCCGGTATGAATGCCCAAAGGGTCGACGTTCTCCATGTTGCATACGGTGATGCAGTTGTCGTAGCTGTCGCGCACCACTTCGTATTCTATCTCTTTCCATCCCTTCAGGCTTTTCTCTACGAGAACCTGCGGAGAGAAGGAGAATGCCTCCTCGGCTTGTCGCTGCAGCTCACGGGCATTGTCGCAGAAGCCGCTGCCGAGTCCGCCGAGGGAATAGGCGGCGCGTATGATAACGGGGAACCCGAGCCGTCGTGCTGCCTGTTGCACCTCGTCGGTGTTGGTGCAAGCTTCGCTCTTGATGGTCTTGACGCCGATCTCGTCGAGTCGCCTGACGAAGCGGTCGCGGTCCTCGGTGTCGATAATGGCTTGTATGGGTGTTCCCAAGATGCTGACGCCATATCTGTCGAGCACTCCTTTGCGGTATAGTTCCACGCCGCAGTTGAGTGCTGTCTGTCCTCCGAAGGAGAGGAGGATGCCGTCGGGTCGTTCTTTCTTGATGATGCGTTCCACGAAGTCGGGTGTCACGGGTTGGAAGTACACGGTATCGGCAATATCCTTCGAGGTCTGTACGGTGGCAATGTTCGGGTTGACGAGGATGGTGTGTATGCCTTCCTCTCTCAGTGCTTTCAGAGCCTGTGCCCCGCTGTAGTCGAACTCTCCTGCCTGCCCGATCTTGAGAGCACCGCTACCAAGAAGAAGGACTTTATCTAGTCGTTCAGGAATGTCAGTTACTTCTTCCAAACGACTAAACGACCAATCTCCCAAACGACTAAGCAAAGCAACGAACTCATCGAAGAGGAATTCCGTATCAGTGGGTCCTGAGCAGGCTTCCGGATGGAACTGTACGGCGAACCATGGGTGGCTCTTGTGGCAGATGCCTTCGTTCGTTCCGTCGTTCATATTGACGAAGAGCGGCTCCCAGTCATCCGGCAGTGTGTGCTCATCGATGGCATAGCCATGGTTCTGGCTTGTGATGAAGCATTGTGTGGTGCCAACACGCTGCACGGGCTGGTTATGGCTGCGGTGTCCGTATTTGAGTTTGTATGTCTGTGCACCGGCAGCTCTTGCCAGGAGTTGGTTGCCGAGGCAGATGCCCATGAGCGGGCGTATGTCCGGATTGTTCAAGAATGTTCGGATGTGTTCCACGGTTTTGCTACATTGTTCCGGGTTTCCCGGGCCATTGGCAAGGAACAGGCCGTCGAAGTCAAGTTGGTTGAAGTCGTAGTCCCACGGCACCCTGATCACCTCTACGCCTCTGTTCACCAAGCAGCGGATGATGTTTGCCTTGACACCGCAGTCAACGAGGACCACGCGTTTGCTGGCTCCTTCGTTATAGCGAATAACCTCCTTGCAGCTCACTTGCTCCACCCAGTTGACGCTGCCATAGTCGGAGCGTTCGGAGTAATCAGTACACGCTGAACGCTCCGCAATGATGATGCGGCCTCTCATCACGCCAGACCCCCTGAGCCGCTGGGTGAGCCTTCGCGTGTCGATGCCCGTGATGGCAGGAATCTTTTCCCGCTTCAGCCATTCGGCGAGCGACTCGCAGGCATTCCAGTGGCTGTATGTCTCGCTATAATCAGCCACGATAAGGCCTTTGACGTGAATCTTCTCGCTTTCCATGAATAGTGGCAGCGGTTTGCCTCCTGTCTCGGGAACGCCATAGTTTCCTATCAAAGGATAGGTCGTCACCAGTATCTGTCCTGCATAGCTGGGGTCGGTCAGGCTTTCGGGGTAGCCTGTCATGGCGGTGTTGAACACCACTTCGCCCACGGCATCAGCGTCGTAGCCGAACGACCAGCCGCGGAGCGCTGTGCCGTCGTCGAGTATCAGTTTTGCTTCTTTCATCATAGGATATCGGTCATGTTGTTTTCTACATAGTCTGTGAAAGCCTTGTTGCACAGACGCACACCTCCCGGGGTGGGATACCTTCCGGTGAAATACCAGTCACCGGCATGATGTGGGCAGGCGCTGTGCAGCCCCTCTATGCTTTGGTACACGAGTTCAACAGGTGTCAGCATGCCATCGGGCCTCAGCATGCTGACAATCGTCTTGTTGATTTCTTCTACGGAGAACGGGGCATAGATGCGTCTGACGTGGTTCTCGACTGGTGGCAGCGGTGTGCCGTGGGGCGATTTTTCGTCCTGCCTCACACCTTGCTTGCATTTCCGGTAGACCTCGGCAATGAGCCGTTGCATGCCATGCTCTTTGATGAGGCTGATGGCGGCACGGAAAGCACAGAGCTCCTCCAGGTGGGCCATGTCGATGCCATAGTAGTCGGGGTAGCGAATCTGAGGCGAGCTGCTGACCATTACGATCTTCCGGGGATGCAGGCGGTCCAGAATCTTAAAGATGCTTTCTTTCAAGGTTGTGCCTCTGACGATGCTGTCGTCGATGATGACGAGGTTGTCTTCGTAGGGTCGTAGCGATCCGTAGGTGATGTCATAGACGTGGGAGGCGAGGTCGTTGCGCGAGCCGGCCTCTGTGATGAAGGTGCGCAGTTTGATGTCCTTCCATGCCACCTTCTCGCTGCGCACGCTCAATCCTTGCGCCCTCAGCCCTTCCATCATGCCATAAAAGGCCACCTCGGCCGTGTTGGGAATGAAGGAGAAGACGGTATGCTCCGTGTCGCCGTCGATGGCTCGGAGGATAGGCTCCGTGAGTTGTTGTCCCAGTTGCTTCCGTTCGCGGTAGATGTCACGGTCGGAGCCGCGGCTGAAGTAGATGCGCTCGAACGAACACCGCGTCAGCTTCTCTGACTTCAGTATTGTTTCCAACGTGGAAGTGCCGTCCCTATGCACGATGAGGGCCTGGCCTGCCGGCAACTCCTTCACCTCGTCGCAACAGCGGTCGAAGGTGGTCTGCAATACAGATCGCTCACTGGCGAGGGCCACTACCTCATCGTCCCGATAGAAGAAGGCAGGCCGTATGCCCCAAGGGTCGCGTATGGCAAACATCTCGCCGCTGCCTGTCATGCCGCACATGACGTAGCCCCCGTCGTAGTCGGCCATCGTGGTGCGCAGCACGTTTGCCATCTGCACGCCCGCTTCGATGTAATGGGTAATGTCGGTACCTTCCAGTCCTTTTGCTTTGGCTTCGACAAAGAGACGTTCCACCTCCCGGTCCAGTCGATGGCCCATCAGCTCGAGGGTGATATAAGAGTCGCTGTAGATGCGCGGCGACTGTCCCTGTCTGACCATCTTCGTGAATATCTCGTCGATGTTTGTCATGTTGAAGTTGCCGCAGAGGCAGAGGTTCTTTGCCCGCCAGTTGTTACGGCGCAGGAAAGGATGAACGTACTGCAAGCCGCTCTTTCCTGTCGTGCTGTAGCGCAGGTGTCCCATATATAGCTGGGCAGCCGTCCATTCCTGTGTCACATGGTCGAACACCTCGCTGATGGCATCTTTGCCCATCGCCTTCTCACGGAGCATATACTCCGTTCCCACCGCTGCGTCCATGTTCACGCAGGCAATGCCTGCTCCTTCCTGTCCGCGGTTGTGCTGTTTCTCCATCATCAGATAGAGTTTGCTGAGGCCGTAGGATGCTATGCCGTACTTCTCAGTGTAATAGCTTTGCGGCTTGAGTAGTCTGACGAGTGCTACGCCGCACTCATGCTTCAGAGTTTCCATGTCAGATGCAGGCTTTGACGAACGACATGAACAAAGGGTGCGGATGCAGGACGGTAGAGGAGTATTCCGGATGGAACTGAGTTCCGATGAACCACCGGAGGGAGGGTATCTCCACAATCTCCACAAGGTCTGTCGCCGGGTTGACGCCGACGCATTTCATTCCCCGGGCCTCATATTCCGTCCTGTAGGCGTTGTTGAACTCATATCGGTGCCTGTGTCTTTCGCTGACCCTCGTGAGGCCGCCATAGGCCTCGCTGGTGCGGCTGCCCTTCGCTATTACGCAGTCATAGGCGCCTAGTCGCATGGTGCCCCCCATCTGTCGGATGTTCTTCTGTTCCTCCATGAGGTCGATGACGCCGGCCGACGTGTCGGAATCCATCTCCTGGCTGTTGGCGTCAGGGTAGCCCAGTACATTCCGGGCAAACTCAATGACCATCGTCTGCATGCCGAGGCAGATGCCGAAGGTGGGGCGGTCGTGGGTGCGGCAGTATTCAGCGGTAACGATTTTTCCTTCGAAGCCCCGTTGTCCGAAGCCCGGGCAGATGACGACTCCCGCCATCCCGGCGAGTTTGCCTGCCACATTCTTCGCATTCACGGTTTCGCTGTTGATGAAGTGGATGACGGTCTTCACGTCGTTGTAGGTTCCTGCCAGGCTGAGGCTCTCCCGAATACTCTTGTAGGCATCTTGCAGGTCGTACTTGCCCACCAGGGCGATGTGTACCACGCGCTCGGCGCGTCGCTGCTTGTCAAGAAAGTCGCGCCACGGCTTCATGGCTGGTGTCTCGCCGACGGGGAGTCCCATCTTGTTCAGGATGGCCGCATCGAGTCCTTGGCGCTGCATGTTGACGGGGACCTCGTAGATGCTGGGCAGGTCTTCGCTCTGCATCACGCATTCCAGGTCGACATTACAGAAGGAGGCCACCTTCGCGCGCAGCATGTCGTCCAGATGGCGTTCGGTGCGCAGGACAAGGATGTCTGGTTGCACGCCCATCGACTGCAGCTCCTTCACGGAGTGCTGTGTTGGCTTGGTCTTCAACTCGTCGGCCGCTTTCAGATAGGGCACGTAGGTCAGGTGGACACATACCGCATTGCGTCCCAGTTCCCACCGTAGCTGTCGGATAGCCTCCATGAACGGGGCGCTCTCCATATCGCCGATGGTGCCTCCCACCTCGGTGATGACGAATTCCGTCCTGCCGTCCTGCCGGCGGCCAGTGTCCTCATGGCCTGTCCGGCCATCCTCCGCCGTTTCCTTTGTCGTCGGGTGGGAGCCTGTTATTCGTCTCTTGATTTCGTCGGTGATATGCGGTACCACCTGGATGGTCTTGCCGAGGTAGTCTCCACGCCGCTCCCGGTCGATGACGGCTTTGTAGATGCGCCCTGTCGTGATGCTGTTGTCGCGAGTGGTGTGAATTCCGGTGAACCGTTCGTAGTGTCCCAGGTCCAGGTCCGTCTCCATGCCGTCCACCGTCACGTAGCACTCACCATGCTCGTAGGGGTTCAGCGTTCCCGGGTCGATGTTGATGTAAGGGTCGAACTTCTGAATGTTCACCGAATAGCCGCGTGCCTGCAGCAGTTTGCCAATGCTGGCCGAGATGATGCCCTTCCCCAATGATGACACCACTCCTCCTGTAACGAATATATATTTTGTTTCCATGATGATAGTGTTCTCGCCAGACTGTTTCCGGCGAGGTGTTTTTTTTCAGCAACAAAGTTACGCTGTTTTCTGCTTACAATGGTCGCAGGGCCATTTTTTTGTTTTTGGCAAACCGTCTTTCGGTGTGTTTCCTTTCAGATTGAAACTTCTATATCTTACACTCTAACACAAATCAGTCATGATTTTGAACGAATTGAAAGAAGTGGAAATATTTTTTGAAGATTATTTCTCGTTGTCGTCTTCTTTTCCGGCGTTTGTGTTTATCTTTGCAAAAGAATAGCAAGTGTCAGGACCGATGAGCAGGATTCCCTTTACCAAGATGCATGGCTGCGGCAACGACTATATCTATGTCGATGCGACGCGGTACGACATCGATACCCCTTCGGCGGTAGCTGTCAGATGGAGCAACCGGCATACGGGTATCGGCAGCGACGGGCTGGTGCTCATCGGACGCCCTGCTGACCCGCGTGCCGACTTCTCCATGCGCATTTTCAATGTCGACGGCTCCGAAGCCATGATGTGTGGCAATGCGGCACGGTGTATCGGCAAATACGTCTACGAGCGAGGGCTCACCGCTAATACCTCGCTGCTGCTCGAGACCCGTTCCGGACTGAAAACGTTGCGGCTGCTTGTCACCGATGGCCGTGTAGAGACCGTCACCGTGGACATGGGGGTGCCGGCCTTCGAGGATGCCGGCTTCTATGACAAGGCTGCTGCCGGCGACCTGCCTGATGGTGTCTTCGTCACGATGGGAAATCCTCACTATGTCGTCTTCACCGAGGATGTCGACCGGATTGTGCAAGCAGGGAAATGCCTTGAGCGACATCCCGCTTTCCCGGAGCGTTGCAACATTGAATTTGCACATGTCGGCATCGATGGTATCCGCACCCGCGTGTGGGAACGGGGTAGCGGCATCACGATGGCCTGTGGTACAGGAGCCTGCGCCACGGCGGTGGCCGCTGCCAGGCGACAACTGGCCAGCCGGCAGACAGCCGTCGTCATGGATGGAGGGACGCTGCATGTGGAATGGCGGTCTGCCGACAGCCATGTACTGTTGACGGGTCCCGCCGCCATCGTCTTCGACGGTGAAGCCGATATTAACTGATTATACAACAAAAAAGATATGGCATTAATCAACGAACACTTTCTCAAGTTGCCCGATAACTACCTGTTTGCCGATGTGGCAAAGAAGATCAACGCCTTTCGCGTGCAGCACCCCAAAGCTGCGGTCTACAGCCTTGGAATAGGCGACGTCACGCAGCCCTTATGTCCTGCTGTCATCGAAGCCATGCACAAGGCTGTCGACGAGATGGGAAAGGAGCAGAGCTTCCGTGGCTATGGACCCGAGCAGGGGTATGAGTTCCTGCGCGAGGCCATCCTGAAGAACGACTTTCTTCCGCGCGGCGTCCATCTTGACGCCAGTGAGGTGTTTGTCAACGACGGTGCCAAGAGCGACATCGGGAACTTCCAGGAACTGGTGCGCTGGGACAATACGATTGCCGTCACCGACCCTGTCTACCCTGTCTATGTAGACTCCAGCGCCATGATAGGACGGGCCGGAACCTTTGCCGACGGGCGGTGGTCGAATGTCATCTACCTGCCCTGCACAGCCGAGAACAACTTCGTTCCCCAACTGCCCAATCAGCGCGTCGACATCATCTACCTGTGCTTTCCCAATAACCCTACAGGAACGGCTCTTACCAAGAAAGAGCTGCGGCGGTGGGTGAACTACGCCATCAAGAACGATGCCATCATCTTCTTCGACGCGGCCTACGAAGCGTATATTCGCCGCGATGATATTCCCCACAGTATCTATGAAATCAAAGGGGCACGACGCGTGGCCGTAGAGTTTCACAGCTATTCCAAGACCGCCGGTTTCACCGGCATACGTTGCGGCTATACCATCGTTCCCCATGAGGTGACTGTCGCTACCTTCAGCGGTGAACGTATCCCGTTGAACCAGCTGTGGAACAGACGTCAGACCACGAAGTTCAATGGTGCCAGCTACATCAGCCAACGGGCCGCTGAAGCCATCTACACCCCAGAGGGACGTGAACAGGTGAGGCAGACGATAGACTACTATATGCAGAATGCCGACTACATGAAGGATAAACTTATCGCGAAAGGTTTTGAAGTGTATGGCGGCGACAACGCTCCCTATCTGTGGATGCGCACACCGGGGAAGATGACCTCATGGCGTTTCTTTGAGCAAATGCTCTATAATGCGCATGTCGTCTGTACGCCCGGCGCAGGGTTCGGCCCTTCGGGCGAAGGGTATGTCAGGCTCACGGCCTTCAACACCCGAAAGAAGATAGAACAGGCCTTGGAACAAATAGCCAAGACCTATTAATGGTTTTCCCCCCTTGATGAGGGTTGAAAGCCCTCACGGCCTTCCCTGAAGGGGAGGGGGCCTTCTGTTTAGAGGCCGTTTAAGGGTTTAAGAGTTTAAAGGTTGGGGATGCGCTTCGCGCAGAAATCTGAGAAAATCTTTTGAAAATCTATCAAAAATCTGTGACGCCGAGGCGTCATGGAAGTTTTCGCTCCTTTCGATGTTATATAATCTAAGATAAAGATTTTCTATGATTTTTTTCCAGATTTTCTTAGATTTCTTGCTCGAAGAGCAATCCCTATATTACTATATTATATGCTGCATTGATTAAAGTTGACAGCAACCAAGTTTGGCTTTTCTCTCGGAAAGTCGTCGGTTCTCTAATTCTCTAATTCTTGACAAAAAAGCAACAGAACAACATTCAAAGGACAAAGGGGGGATGCGCTGCGCTGAGGGCACTTCTGCTCTTGCCGGTTCAGGAAGATGGAGTTGTCCTATGCTGCTTAGACGGGTGGTCTATGCCGTGTAGACCAATGGTCTAAGCAAGGTAGACTGTTGGCCTATGCATGGTAGACCAGTGACCAGAGCCATGGATGTTTTCCATATTGCTATGGTCAGTCCGCTGTGTTGCTATGGTCCGTCCACGGTGTTGCTGTGGCCTTATTACAGGTAGGTCAGGTACAAGTTGCCTGTTTGTTTAGGTTGCGAAAAAGTACGAAACAGCGAAAAGGATGAAAACTTTCCCTTATTTCTCACTGACCAAGGTCACGGGACCGAGCAGGCCCGACGGGCGCAAGGGACTGTTGGCCTTCGGACCGTTGATGACCCATGTGCGGCGTTGCTCCTCGGGCAGCCCGGCATCGTAGACGAGCCGGTTGTACCAGGTGCTTGTCACCTCGACGGTGATGGTGTTGTCGCCGCGGCGCAGGTAGGGCGTGATGTCCGTGGCGTAAGGTCGGGCCCAGAGGGTGTCGGCGATGTGTCCGTTGACCTTCACCACGGCAATCTCCTCTACGTCGCCGAGTAGCAGGCGGTAGTGTAGCTTCCGTTTCTTGCTGTCCAGATGCACGGTGGTCTGATAGGTGGCGGTGCCGGAGAAGGCCTTGCCCTCGTTGCTCAGAGGCAGGTCCTTCCATGCCCTCAGGTCGTTGAGTGTCAGTGGCTCGCCGATGCCCCAGCCCTCAGGGAACGTCAGCGTCCAGTCCTCGAGTGGTATCTTGCCCATCGGGACGACCTCTCTCACTGGCTCTGGCGCCTTCTTGTCGTGTCGGAAGACGACGAATACCATCTCGCCCTGTTCCAGCGTGAGGCTTACGTCGGTATAGTCGCCGTTAGCTATAGCCTTGGCCGTCTGTACGCTGCCGTTCA
>CAMNII010000050.1 GCA_946540435.1 uncultured Prevotella sp. | reverse complement strand
AGGAAAGGCAACTGGACAGGGATGTCGTTGGCGAAAGCACGGCTTTTGCCCGACGGGGATATCTCGCGGCGGAGGATGAGGTGGTCGTCGTAGTCGATATCAGCCTCGTCGAAGAGAGGCTTGAGGCCCAAGTCGGCGATGTCGAACTGAGCTTCGACGACGCACTTGCACTGCTTGTCGGCAAGGACGGCCGTGTCGGCACGCTGACCCAGCAAGAGGCCCAAGGCACCGAGGAGGATGGACTTGCCGGCACCCGTCTCGCCGGTAATGGCCACGAAGCCACTGCCGAAGGAGATGTCGGACTGACGGATCAGCGCGTAGTTTTCAATATGCAGGGTTGTCAACATAACATCATTCTTTATAGATTATCCCAACATGGGCAGGACGCGCTCGAGGGCGGCGACAAAGGAATCGACCTCATCGACAGTGTTGTAGACCGCAAAAGAGGCGCGCACGGTGCCGGGTATTCCATAACGGTCCATGATGGGCTGTGTGCAGTGGTGGCCCGTACGGACAGCGATGCCCAGCTGGTCGAGGAGGGTGCCGATATCGTAGGGATGGGCGTCGCCGACAAGGAAGGACAGCACCGACGTCTTGCAGGGAGCGGTGCCGAAGAGGCGCAGCCCCGGCAACTGGTGCAGACGCTCGGTGGCATAGCGCAAGAGGTGGTCTTCGTGGGCAGCGATGCTGTCTATGCCCACCTCCTGCATGAAGGCGATAGCCTCGCCAAGACCGATGACATCGCCCACGGAGGGAGTTCCGGCTTCGAACTTGAAGGGCAGCTGGTTGTAGGTGGTGCGCTCGAAGGTGACATTCTCAATCATCTCTCCCCCACCCTGATAAGGAGGAAGCTCGTTGAGCATCTCCTCGCGGCCATACATGACGCCGACGCCCATAGGACCATACATCTTGTGGCCGGAGAAGCAGTAGAAGTCGCAACCAAGGGCCTGCACATCGACCGTAAGGTGGGAGATGGCCTGGGCCCCGTCGATGAGCACGGGAACGCCATGGGAATGGGCGATACGAATGATGTCGGCAACGGGGTTGACGGTGCCGAGGGTGTTGGAGACATGGTTGACGGCGACGATACGGGTATTGGCCGAAAAGAGGCGCTCGTAGACCTCGAGGTCGAGCACACCTTCGTCGCTGAAAGGAATGGGGCGCAGCGTGGCACCGGCAAGCTGCCAGGGGACGATGTCGGAGTGGTGTTCCATGCCGGAGACAATGACTTCGTCGTCGCCGCGGAAGAAGCGCTTGGCGAAAGAGGAGGCGACCAGGTTGATGCTCTCGGTCGTTCCGCGGGTAAAGACAATCTCATGGCTATGACGTGCGTTCACAAGCTGCTGCACCTGCCGGCGCACCTGCTCATAGCGCTCGGTGGCCTGGGTTGCCAGATGGTGTGCACCACGATGGATATTGCTGTTGAGATGGCGGTAGTAGCCGTCGAGAGCCTGGATGACACGGAGGGGTTTCTGCGTGGTGGCAGCATTGTCGAGATAGACCAACGGGCGGCCATGCACCTGGGTGTCGAGAATGGGGAACTGGGAGCGGATATCGGAAGGTATCATTTCTTACGGTTTTTCTTGATGAAATAGCGCACTATGAAGTAGAGAGCCACAAGGACAACGATGCCGATGATGACATAGCTGATTTCGGAGCTGTACTTCTCGACAACGGAGATGTCGCCGGCAAGGTGGGCCAGATAGCCCAGCAACGCCAGAACACAGTTCCAGATAAAGGCGCCAAGGGTGGTGTAGAGGGCGAAAGTGCCGATATTCATCTTGCTCAGGCCTGCGGGTATAGAAATCAGCTGACGTACAACCGGGATGAGACGTCCCACAAGGGTGGAAAACACGCCATGGTCATTGAAATACTTTTCAGCCCGCTCCATCTTTTCCCCCGAAAGTTGAAGCAGATGCCCCAACTTGCTGTCGACGAAGGCATAGATGATGGGGCGTCCCAGCCAGCGCGACAGGAAATAATTGATAAAAGCACCGACCAAGGCTCCCAGGGTGCCGAAAACGACCACCAGCCACCAGTTCATACCGCTCTGGCTGTTTTCATCGAGAGCCACATAGACTGCCGGCGGAATAACCACCTCCGACGGGAAAGGGATAAAGGAGCTCTCCACGGCCATAAGGCCTCCCACAGTCCAATAATTCATGTGCTGGTCGTACTTATGCAGCAGCCAAGCCACCCAGCCAGAGGAGGCGCTGTCGCCGCGCACAGCCTCGGCAATACCGGCGCTCTCCTGCGCCGCAAGGGGCTGCGAAACAAAAAGGAGGAGCAGCGTTGCTATAAGAAAGAATCGTTTACTATTCATAACTGTTTTTTTTTATTTTCTGAATTATCTGAATAAGGATCGGCCGGTACAAGGGGACCCAGCAGGGGATGGACCATAATCTCCGGGCACAGCTCGGACAACAACGCCGGCGACACATCGGGAAGCATGCGGCGGGCACGGTTGTAACGGTTGGTATAAAAATACGACGCCGCCAGGTAGCTGCTGTAGAACGGATTGTGGGGATAGATTTCCAGCGACTCCTCGGCAAACATAATCAATACATCATAGACCTTATGCTTGAAAAGGAACTGCGTGTACACCTGGCACTGAGGCTCTGTGCATAGCCCCGTAACGATAAGCTGCTCGAAATAGCGAGAGGCTTCATAGAAGTCATCGACAGAATCAAACACCATGCCCGCTGCACACAACACCTCGGGGTTGCCATCGGGCATGTCGGGCGACGGCTCAGACGCGGCAAGCATGAGGGCTCTCTTCACCTTGGAAACAGCCGTGGCCTTGTCGCCGGTCTCCATGTAGCAAAGAGCCAGAGAAGCATAGGCCTCTGCATCGTGGGGATTTTCGTCCGTGGCCTTCTTGAAATAGGCCATGGCGGTATCAAAATTGGACTCCCTGGCATAGAGGTTACCGATGGTGCGATAGACCTTTGCTCGGTCTGTGCTGAAATCAAGGACACGCAACATAGTGGTCACCGCCTCGCTGGTGTTGCCCATATAATCCTGTGTCTGTGAAAGGGCCACATAAGCTTCGGCATAACTCTTGTCGATGGCAATGGCGAACTCAAATGCATCCACAGCCTTCTCATACAGCTGCATGTCGCGATTGGCACATCCCAGGCAATACCAGGCTTCCTTGTTATATGGATTGGTTTTCACAAAAGAGCCAAGGAAATCAATGGCCTGCTCTATGCGTCCGGTCTCATAGGATACATCATAGTAGTTATATATCGTCACGTCGTCGAACGAGTCGCTTTCCATAGCCTTGCGGTAGAAATTGAGAGCTGCATCGAAATCCTTCAGCTTGTAGTACTCTTCCGCCATATTGGAATAGACACGGCCAAGCATCCAACCGTCGCGGGCCGCCTCTTTGAAATATTCAATGGCCTTCTCCGACTCGCCGACAGCACCATTGGCCACCCCAAGCGAATATGCCACATCGGTATTGTCCGGCTCCGCCTGACGCATGCGGTTCAACACCTGAAGCGCTTGCGCATACTGCTCGTGGGATATCATGAGGTGCGCCCGGCGAAGACGTATGGGGGTACTGTTGGGGTAGAGTTCCTCGGCGTACGCCACAGCACGTTCCAGGGGCTGTTGGTCGTTGACTTCAAAATAATAGTCTATGATTATCTCCAGCTCGTCAACATCAAAAAACTGTGTCTTCCCTTTAAGAACCGTGTTCTCAAAGTCGAGCACCAAATCGCGCACTTCATCGTCGTAGTTATGGAACCTGTCCTTTTTCATTTAAAACGAGAATTTGACTGTCAAACCACCTTTGGTTGTTGAATTGGGATAAGAATTGGATATATAAGGAGTGTTGATATTGGTCTGGAAGAAGGCTTTGAGGGTGAGCGACGAGGTCAGCGCATACTCAGCATTGAGCTCCGCCATCCACACCGAACTTCCTGACGATATCTGGGAGATATTCTGATTGATTTTCCTAATGGTAGTCTTATTGGAGTTATAGGTTATGTTGAGCTTCACCACCAGGTCGCTCTTCAGTTTGTGCGTCTTGTCGGCAAACTTCACGTCGAATGCGATGTCCTTGAAACTATAGCCAGCCCCGAGGGTGAAACCACTGCGTGTGGTCTCTGTGAGCTGATTGTTCGAGAAGGAAAGCATCAATGTGCGGTTCTTCTGGAGCGAGAAATTGAACTGAAAACTATTGACCATATTCACCGCAATACGAATCATCGGGTTGAACTGCTCGGTGATCTGAACACCCTCCATGCTGACTGGCGGCACATAGTCGCCGGTGCTGTTGAGGACACTCTCCGAACCATAGTCATAGTCTTCAACTCCCGAAAGAGTAGCATCGGTATAGAAGTTCCCCACCGTATAGGTCGACGAATAGCGATGCGAGATGGCAATATTGGTGAACCATTTCTTGAGGAACTGTATCTTGTTCAAGCCATTGTAGGTAATATTCCAGTTGGGTAACGGAAAAGACTGGAAAGGAGAAAAGCCATAGTTCTTGACATCTTTTCCCAGGTAGGTCGCCAGGAACGACGTGAGAAGCACGGTCTGCGAATTGGCGCTATAGCCAGCAGGGAAATACTGCCCGTTCATGGTGTCGAGCACCATTTGGTCGCTGTAGGGATCTGCATTGGCAGCCGACAGTCTCGCAGCCACAATCGAACGGTTCTCAAGGAAGCGGGCAAACAATTCGTCTCCATCAGCAAATGCCGTCAGGAAACTCCATGTCGTGGTGTTATAACTTCCCGTCATGCGATATGACAACGGCCCATCCACATAATCTCTGTCGGACAAATATTTGTAGTAATACTCTTCCCTATTGTTGTAGGTCTGTGTGGCCGTGATGGCAATCTTGAAGTCGCGGATAGGTTCCACATTGCCCTGCAACGACAACGTGCGATTCGTCGTCATTTCGTGAGGCGTATTGAACAAAGTGTCTCTCGATAGCAAGTCATCCTGCAACAGCACATCCGCAACATCCATGTCATAACCCAACACATACCCCAAACCTGGACTCCAATAGGTCTGCGGATCGAGGCCGACAAATCGAGGTTCTCCCATATAGCCGGGCAGTCGCGACCCATTGTTCACACTGTAATGGATACTTGCGTCCTTCACGCAGGTCACCAGACGCAATCCGAAATATCCCACCTCCTTCAATATCTCCTTGAAGCGAACATTCCGCAAACTGTCAGCCATTGCCAAGGAGTCCTGTGCACTGAGTTTGGGTTTCGTCCTGTTGTTTCTCGCAGGTTGTTTTTTGTTTCCTTTCGGCGCATTAGCCTCCTTCAACAGCTTGAACTTGTTATAGAATGCCGTCAGGTTATTGGCATTGACAGACACCTGCATCTCCGACGACCCCTGCAACATGGCCCCCATACTCTGCAGGGCTTGAGTCGTGCCCTGATACACATAATTGGTCCGGTAGCTCAAAGGCACACGCAGGAATTCCAGATAAGGCAACTTGTTGACAGGTAATTCATACGTTGCGGTAATCGACTGCTGGAAATTCTGCATTGTACCCCCTCGCGCAATTGACCTCCATATCGAGTCGCTGGCCGAAGCCGTCTCTATGCGCCCAATAGGTTCCTCTATTCGCGCATTCGCATTGGCAGAGTACTGTATGTGGAATGTCCGCATCAGATCATACTGCATCCCGTAGGTCCGCTGCCATGTGAACTGCTTGAAATATGTGGGTTTGATAATAACCAATGCCGCACTTTTGTTGCGCAACAAGGTCTCTTCATAGTCCCTGTACACTTCCGTCGAGAAACTCAAACTCTTGGGTAGATAGTAGAAGTTGAACTCCTTGAGTATCCTCCATGCCTTGCCTTTGAACAACTTCACCTTGTCAAACGGCTTGACAGGCTCTGGCTGCAGGCCGTAGTTGTAAGTAAATCCCCCGCGATGCTGGTCCTTGCTATAGCTTGCTATGTCTTCGTCACTCGTTCGTTCTCCGCTATAGGCATACGAGAATGAGAAATTCTCTATGTCGTAGAAATGCTGTTTCAGATTCTCCTTCCCTACCCTCTCTTTCCTCACGTTCGCCAGTGTCAGGTTCGTCGTGCTCTTCCGCCGCTGTGTCATCTGGCTCACACTGTCGCGCTCCGCCTCGTCGATGTACGTATCCAAATCGTCAAACAGCAGCACGTCGGGATTGTAAGGATTATACTCCGGACTTCCAACCTCTCTGCTGTAATCCAGATACAATGGTATGTGCATCCCCCACTCCTCCGGCAAGAACTTGCTCAGTTCCATGTCCAAAGTTGTCTGGAAAGTAAAGGTGTTCATCAACTCCTCCTTGATAAGCGGATCCTCCAGGTTACCGAAATTGGCCGTGGTATACGACCCATAGACCGACAAATTGCCCAAATCGGCCAGGTTCGTCCGCGCCATTGCCATTGCAGCCCAGCCTCCCTTGTTCGTATAGTCTGTCAACCGCAACTCGTTTATCCACAACGTCGCCGACTTCGGCAGCATATTGTTTCCATCCGACAACGACTCTTTCTTCGGATTGCGCACGCCCACCATTATCACCTTCACCTTTCCAAGGTTCGGCGTTCCCAGCACCGTGTACCGTTTTCCGTCTACCATCTCACTATAGAGCAACGTCGGCGAATAGCCGCTCTCTCCACTGCGTATCTTCCTGTTGCGGTTCGTCTTTATCTCTGTCATCTTCTGCAGGTCGATGTCCACATTGTTCTCTCGCGGCCAAATGGCGTAGGGGTCGTCACTCGGTGTATACCAAGGCGTGAGTTTCAGTGGCAACTCATACTCGTAATAGTTACTTGTATAGTCCGTACCCAACCGCACAAACACCACCAGGTCGTCATCCTCCATCTGGTCGGATGCGTATTTCTTCTCGGCATGCACAAACATTTTCAAATGTCCATAGTGACGCAAATCATAACTCGTCGACCTGTAGATGGCTCGTGCATCTCCACTCGCCAACCCGTCAACATCAAGTGCTATCGACTGCTCATTCAGCTTTGTATAGCTATTTCCACTCGAATACCACTCCTCTCGCTCAATGCCCGGCGGCAACACATAGGGCACAGGCTCCCTGCTTCCATTCTCCTCAATGTTCACCGTCGCTATATTGAAACTCGTGTTCTCACTCGTCCCGGTCGTATAGTCGCCCGGCTGCAGCAGTTCTTCGCTGTATTTGCGCCAGGTCGAATACACCAGGTCCAACGTTGCAAAACGCAATATCACAGGCTCTTCGAACTGGTTCAGGAACATTCTCATGAATCGTATCGACTGGTATCCATTGATATTCCCGACCTTTGCATCCGGCTCTCTTATCGGTATCCTGAACTGATACCACTTGCAACTCGTCGACTCCCCATTCTCCAACTGCACATTCCGGGCCTCCTGGATGTCCACAATATGGTTCTCTCCTATCACCATCCGTTCGGGACGCAGCTCAATCTCATACTGATAGTAGTTCTCCGCCTCGCTCAGTGTATTGTCCTTGTTGATATCCTCCACATTCGGATATGCACTGGCACTCGTCATGTACTCCTCATCGCTGTCCTCGTCCACAGGCGAATTGCCCTCGGGATTGTTGTATCGCTTATAGCGGTCCGTCACCTTCACATTGTTGTTGTCATAGTACGAACTCCGGAAATACATGAAATCGTCCCCCGACGGATCCTCGACAGCCTTCTGATAGGCCTCCGATTCCGTGCCGAAACGCTGCGCCACCTCGTCGATATACCACCTGAAAAATCCCTGCTCGTCCTCCAGACCGTGCGTCGAGCCCAACCCATCGTATCCAACATCCTGGTACATGCGGCTCTGTCCGTCGTTGTCAAAAGCATTCACTATGGGCTGCGTCGTTGGCACCCTGCCCCATATCGTCGTGTCCACATTCACCACCGTCGCACTTGTCGGCAATCCATTCTCGAAGCTCTTGCGGCCATCACGCAATATGTCCTCGCTGATGTCACCCAGGTTGATATACAGCTTACCACCCTTGTGGTTGGGATTCTCTATGAACGGGTCCATCAGCCAGAACTCTATTGTCTCAATATTTTGCGTCTCAAAGTCCGTATAGTCCAGCTTCCTCATGATACCGCCCCATCGGCTTGCCGGATCCACCAGCGTGCCGCTGTCCGTTATGCCCGCGCTGTACGCCGTCGGATGCACATCGTAGTTGTACGGTCCCCTCTCCTCCGGATAGTATGCCAGGTTCAACTCGTACACGTATGTCGGCTGTCCCGCCACGCGGTCCTTGTTCGGGAACACTTCCTGCTCGTATATCCTTCTTGCATAAGGCTTCGACAAATCGTCTCTCGTTATATTTCCCGGTCGTGTACTCGTCTGGTAGAAGTCGTTGCTGATGCGATACCACGACAACTTCGCCCTGTTCTTTCCATAGTCCAATCCACTGCCTGGTGCCGTCTCCGGGAACATCGACGTGCTGAGCCTCCAGTCCTGCGGCGTGCTCGCCAAAAACCACGATGTCACCGTCGTCAGGTTGATACTGCTCTCCGCACCCTCAAAGTCATCCACATAGCTCACACTTCCCTCGTCGCTCCCCGTGCTGCTCATTCCCGGTATGTAATGTGCAAATTCCGCCGTCAGACTCAGATTCGACGGCGCCTTGGTCTCCACTCCCGGCAACCAGTCTACAAGCTTCGTCACCAGCGGCACTTCCCCCCTCCAGTTCACATCCAGGCCCCATATCGTGTTGCTCGTCGGCTCGTCACCGAAATTGTTCTTCTGCGTCAATGGTTTCTCGTGCAGGTTCATCACCGTCGCTCCGATATTGAAATCCCGCTCCACCTCGTAGTTCAAATGCAAGCCCAGCATGCGCTTCGTCGTCATGCTGAACGAATTGTTCTCCGAACTCACGCTGATCGGTGTCCCCGAACTCAATATGCTTTCATTCATTATCCTCACCGTACCCATTGTGTAGTCCACCGTATAGTCCACATTCTCTATCAGCGGCATACCTCCTGCCGTCACCGTCACACTCCCCGGCGTCACACTGTATCCCAGCGAAATCTCACCACTCACACTGCTCGTATAGTAACCCTCCAGATAAAACCTGTTGCGCTCCGCATACTGCTGCGCCAAAGCCTTCGTCATCGTGTACAGCGAATCGAAGCAATACTTCCGTGCCATCTCTTCGTCCCCCAGCAGTTCCCTGAGGTCCTTGCCAAACGGCTCCACGTATGGGAAAAACACACGTCCCGTCGACGCCTGTATCAATCCCCCCTTGAATGCCGCCGAGTCCATCCAGTCAAACACTCCGTCGGCATAGTAGTAACTCTGGCTCGCATCCATTCTGTCCAACCCGAACAGTTCCACCAGCGGCACCCCTTCTTTCGGTCCCTCCGTGAAAAATCCTATTCCTACGCCTCCCTCTTCACTCTCATACAGCACATTCAACCTGAACCCCTCTCTGCTGAGCTGGCTGCTCTTCAAGAAATACACGTTCTTCATCATCAGCTTCCACAGCGGACTCCTCGTGTCCACCGTGGTGCTCTTCAGCAGTTTCACCACCAGCGTGTTCGGGTCGTTCACTCCGTCTGTCGTCATCTCTCCCACCTGATACACCGTCGTGTCTCCAACCACCTGATACTGGTATGCCACCGCCAGCACCTGGTCGTTGCTCAGCGGCTGGTTCAAGGTGATGAATCCCAGCTCACGGTTGAACGTATATTCGTTCTGGTTCAGCAGTCGGGCGCTCTCCACCTTCTCATACTCGCTACCTGCCGTGAATCCGATACCCTGCATGTAGCTCGTCACCGAATTCACACTTCTCACGCTGCCCCTGTTCACCAACTCCAGCAAGTCGTTGGCGTCGTTGCTCGGCTTCACCTTACCCCTCCCGTGCACACGGCTGCTCCACGGCTCCCCTTCGCCAAGGTCCGTCAGGGCCAGGATATTCCTGTTCTGCGTCACAGCAGCGCCCACATTCGTACGCCACACCTCGATTCTCAATATCCTCACATTCGTGTTCGCCACAGGCAACGTGCTCATCGCCTTGTTGTAATTCTCATAGAAATATTGCGCTATGAAATAATGGCGGTTGTCCTCATACTCGTCCGCCCTGATTTCAAACTCATGGCTGCTCGCCCCTCCCTTCACCTGCAGGTTCTCCGTGCTCGTCTCTTTCTCGCTCACCACAGCGTCCACCGTCAGCTTGCCGAATTTCAGCTTCGTGTGGAAACCGAACAGCTGCTGGCTGCCCTTTATCAGCGTCGTCGTCAGCGGAAACGACACATCCGCAGCTTCAAACAGCTGCAGTATATCGTCCTCCTTGCCCTCATACTTCAGCTTCAGCTGATTCTCAAAGTCAAAAGTCGCATTCGTATTGTGATTGATGTCAAAACTAATCAAATCACCTATCTTGGCATTCAGGTTGATCTGCAGATTCTCGTCGAAATCGAACGTCGTCACGCTCCGCTCGCTTGCATCGCGCTGCGGGTCGTCCCTGTAGTTGTTCACTATCTGGAACGTCAGCTCCGCACTGCCTTTGGGCTCTATACTGATCAGCGGCTTGCCGTTCAACAAATCCAGTTTCTGTGCTATCTGGTTGAAGCCCGGAATCTTGCTCAACAATCCCCCGTCGCTGTTGTCCAGCACCGTACCGCCACGCTTCTCCTCCCAATACTGGTGCATCAACTCCTCCATCTTCCAGTCCTCATAGTCCTCAAAACTCATATACTCGCGGCCTATCTCCACTTCTCCTGCCATCTTCACCCTCACATAGTCGCCGTGCTCTGCGTCGTATATCACAGTATCCCTCACCCCCGCCGGCGTATAGCCGCTGCCCATGGGCCTATAGCCCACAGTGTCGCTCTGCGCACACACCTCCAGGTGCATGCACACAGCCAACAACATCAACACTATATATCGAGCAACTGCTTTCAAAAATCCATTTTCTCTTTAAACCCTACAAAAACGCAATAACTCGACAAATATTGTATCACCTATAAAAATAAAATATAAAAATTCTAAAAACGTTCCCAACCCCTCATGCCGCCAACCTCATACCTCGCTATAGCCTCCTCAATCCTTCCTTGATAATCTCCTCCACCGTCATCGCGCTGCCGTCGGCGTTCTTCCAGTCCGTGGACGCCAACAGTTTCTCCACCGCCGGCTTCGCAAAGCCCAGCATCATCAGGGCCGTCTGGGCCTCCTCGATGGCCACATTCAGACCTCCCGGCGCGGCCTTCAGGCCGCCCGACGCCTTCACGCCACCAACCTTGTCGGCCAGCTCCAGCACAATCCTCTGCGCCGTCTTCGCGCCGATGCCTTTCACCCGCTGCACTTTCTTCACATCCTGCGTCTGTATGGCTTCCCTCAACTCCTCCACCGTCAGCGACGACAGCATCACCCTCGCCGTCTGGTTGCCCACGCCGTTCA
>CAMNII010000049.1 GCA_946540435.1 uncultured Prevotella sp. | reverse complement strand
TATATACAGGGAATATCAAAGATAAAAGAAAAGTTTACCGGACAGCAATAATAAAAAGAGAAGAAGACCACTCCGTGACTCCTCTTTCGGGTCGGGAATGGTCTTCTTCTTGATGTCGCGCCGTCGATTAGTCGAGCTGGGCGAGTTTGTTGTCGGAACCGAGCACTTCCTTGATCTTGTGGCTATAGAGCTCTACCATCAGGTCGCGTGCGGGACCGCAGTACTTACGGGGATCGAACTCACCGGGCTTCTCGGCGAACACCTTGCGGACGGCAGCGGTGAAGGCCAGACGAGAGTCGGAGTCGATGTTGATCTTGCAGACGGCACTCTTGGCAGCCTTGCGGAGCTGCTCTTCGGGGATACCTACTGCATCGGGCAGCTTGCCACCATACTTGTTGATGATGTCAACATACTCCTGGGGAACAGAGCTGGAGCCGTGGAGCACGATGGGGAATCCGGGCAGTTTCTCCATGATGGCATCGAGGACGTCGAATGCGAGGGGAGGAGGAACCAGACGACCTGTTGCGGGGTCTACGGTGCACTGCTCACGGGTGAACTTGTAAGCGCCGTGGCTGGTGCCGATGGAGATAGCCAGCGAGTCAACGCCTGTGCGGCTGACGAAGTCGATGACTTCCTCGGGCTTGGTATAGTGGGATACCTCAGAGGCAACCTCGTCCTCTACGCCTGCGAGCACGCCGAGCTCACCTTCTACGGTGACGTCGAACTGATGGGCATATTCCACAACCTTCTTAGTCAGTGCGATGTTCTCTTCGTAGGGCAGTGCACTGCCGTCGATCATCACGCTGGAGAAACCGAAGTCTACGCAGCTCTTGCAGAGTTCGAAGCTGTCGCCGTGGTCGAGGTGCAGCACGATTTCGGGGTGCTTGCATCCGAGTTCCTTGGCATATTCCACGGCACCCTGTGCCATATAGCGCAGCAGTGTCTGGTTGGCGTAGTTGCGTGCGCCCTTGGAAACTTGAAGGATGACGGGGCTCTTCAGTTCTGAAGAAGCCTTGATGATAGCCTGCAGCTGCTCCATGTTGTTGAAGTTGAAGGCAGGAATGGCGTAACCGCCGTTGATGGCACGGGCAAACATATCACGGGTGTTCACCAGGCCGAGGTCTTTGTAACTTACCATAGATTTTATTTGTTGTTTAAAAATGAATATACAGTCGATGCGGCAAGGGGGTGTTTCCGCAAGGCCATGCAAAGTTACTGCTTTTCTTGCTGACTGCAAAGGAAAGCCCCTGTTTTTTAAGTATTATTATCTTATTCGCGCGCGTTCATATATATTTATATGGTGAGCCAGATTGCCGCGGGGTCGTCAGCCTCCGGTTATCCCGATGTCTACGTAGCGGGATTTCTTCTTGGTAATTGTCACGGGTTATTCGTATGGAGGGTTTCTTTTATCGTCAGAAACGCCCTAATTGCCGATGGTTTATGGCTGTGTGTTCGTACACAGATATGCTTGGGCTTATTTTTTTACAAAAAAATGTTGTTGGAAAGAAAAAAAATTATAACTTTGCATGTCGTTTACTACTTTGGATGTGTCCAGAGGCGTTGTAAATAGGCAATCTAACGACAATCTAAGAAGAAAGAATAGAAACTAATTTATTTAATTATTGATCATCTAAATCGAAACATGATGAAAAAAAGTAATTCATTCGCATGTGGCAAGAGTCAGTTATTGAAAGTGGCTGCTTTTGCACTGTTTGCATTCTTTGCTCCTTCTGTCTCGTTTGCAGCTACGGACGCTCAGGCCGTGCAGCAGCAGGATGGTAAGGTACAAGGTTCTGTGAAGGACGCTGCCGGTGAACCCGTTATCGGAGCAACCGTCCGTGTCGTAGGTTCGCAAAGTGGTACGATTACCGACGTTGACGGTAACTTTGCCATCGACGCTAATCCAGGCCAAACGCTTGAAGTCACCGCTATCGGTTACAAGACCCAGCAGGTGAAAGTCTCCGGCCGCAGCGTTGCCGTCGTCGTTGAAGAAGACGCCCTCGGACTCGACGAAGTCGTCGTGCTCGGTTACGGTGCCCAGGCTCGCAAGCAAGACTTGTCGGCCTCAGTGGGCGTGGTAGAGAATATTCCTCAACTCCAGACGCGTGCTATTCAGGGTGCAACTGCAATGTTGCAAGGTCAGATTCCTGGTGTCACCGTGCAGAACGATGGTGCCAAGGGTGCCAACATGGTTATTCGCGGTAAGGGATCTAACAAAGATGCCGTGCTGTGGGTTGTAGATGGTATTCCCGGTGCAGCCTTTGACATGGACGACGTAGAAAGCATCGTCGTACTGAAGGACGCTGCATCGGCAGCTATCTATGGTGCACAGTCAGGTGCAGGCGGTGTTGTACTTGTCACCACCAAGCGTGCCAAGAAAGGCGAGACTCATGTCAGCTATAATGGTACCTTCGGTGTGAAGACTCCTACCAACCTGATTCACGGCCTCACAGCCGAGGAAGAGATTGAAATGCGCAGACAGTCGTATTCCAATGCAGGCCTCACCCTTCCGCAGGCATGGGATTCCACGAAGAACCCCTGGATTGCTACCAATCGTACAGACTGGGTGGACGAAATCTTCCGCAATGCCGTCTATCAGCGTCACAACGTAGCACTCGAGAGCGGTTCTGAGAGCAGTCAGCATCGTCTGTCACTGAATGTCTCTAATATCGATGGTACACTCATCAACACCTATAACAAGGACATCAGCGTCAAGTATACAGGCAATTTCGAACTCGGCAAGTATGTCAGTGTGGGTGAAGACCTCTACTATGGCAACAGCAGCAGTCGTTCGACAGATACCGACAGCGGTTACTCAGGAACCTACATGTCTGCAATTTATATGCCCAGCTCGGCAACTGTCTACAATCCCCTTGACGGCACCTATGGCGGTACGACCACTGAAGATCCTGCCTATATAGCTCAGTATGGCTCGAACTTTGCTGATGCACATGGCGATGCCATCAACCCTGTTCGTCTGCTTGAGGCTGCCAACATCTACAACAAGAACAACGCCATGCGCTCTACCACGACGCTGACGATAAAGAACATCGTCACGGGTCTGAAGTTCATGAGCCGTCTGTCTTATTTCCAGGATGCGTACTTCTATAAAGGATTCACACCCATCCGCGACGAAGTCGGAAAGCCCGAACTCTCCAATTCCCTTTATGAAGAGAGCACTCGTACTGACCAGTGGAAGACAGAAAATACACTGACCTACGACAACTCATTTGGTAAGCACACCGTCGGTGCACTCGCAGCAGTCACAACCGACTACTACAAACTGCGTGGTTTTAATGCTACAGGTAATGGCTTTGCCAGCGAGGTTCCTTATCTGCAGTACCTCAAGTATGCAAACGGAACCAGTACGACCGACTGGCTCACTGGCCCAGATGCAAATGTCGCCCTCATCGGCCGTCTTTCTTACTCCTTTGACGACCGCTATTTCGTGACGGCATCGTTGCGTAAGGACTGGGCTGGACGTCTGCCCGAAGGACACAACAGCGGTACCTTCCCTGCCTTCACGGCAGCTTGGAAGATTTCCAACGAAAGTTTCTTCCCGAAGAACGATGCCATCAACCTTCTGAAACTCCGCGCATCGTGGGGTAAGGTTGGTAACCTTGGTTCTATCGGCATGAACTACAAGTCGGCTGTGCTCAGCACCTCCTTCTGGAACGAACAGGCATGGTACGGTGCAGGCACCAACCAGCTTTACAACAACTTTGTCTATCTGGGTCGCTCGCTCAACCCGCTGCTCACCTGGGAGACCTCTAACCAGTTCAACGTCGGTCTCGATGCTGCCTTCCTGAAGAACCGCCTCTCTGTATCGGCCGACTTCTTCATCAAGAAGACCAAGGACCTCATCCAGGAGCAGACCACCGACTGGCCTAACTACATCGGCTTCGACGCCCGTCTGATTAATCTCGGCGAAGTCAGCAACCGCGGTTTTGAACTTACTGCTACATGGCGCGACAAGATAGGCTCCGACTTCAATTACTGGGTAAGCGGCAACGTTGCTTTCCTGAAGAACTGGATTTCTGACATCGGCGGCGATCCAGAGACCGTATGGCAGGGTGGTGGCGGCTATCGTCTGGTTGACTACTGTTACCAGAGCCACCTTGATGGACCTATGGATGAGTTCTATCTCGTCAAGAGCAATGGTGTCATTAAGAATGATGCAGACCTGCAGGAAGCTCGCAAGGCACAGCCCAACGCACAGCTTGGTGACCTGTGGTTCGTCGATGCCGACAAAGACGGTACCATTGACCCGTCGAAGGACCGCCAGTATGTCGGCTCTGCCACTCCTGAGGTTACTTACAACCTGCAAGGTGGCTTCGACTGGAGGAAGTTCTCATTCGGTTTCCAACTCCAAGGTGTCGGCGGTGCTCAGGCTTACAACATTGCCAAGTACTCCATCCTCAGCGATGTCGAAGGTGAATTCAACCGTTCAAGCGAAATCCTTAATGCATGGAGCCCCTCCAACACGGGTTCTGACATTCCTCGTCTCTCTAAGAACGATCCTAATGGAAACTGGACCACTCCTTCAACCTACTATCTGGAGAACGCTTCATACCTCCGTCTGAAGAACCTCACCATCGGTTACGACCTGACTGACGCTCTGCGCAGCATAGCTCACTTCAACGACCGTGGTAGCCGTCTGAAGGTTTCTGTAAGCGGTGAGAACCTCTTCACCATCACCAACTACTCTGGCGTCGATCCCGAGTGCGGTGGATATGATGCACTGAAGTACCCGCTCTCAAGAGTATTCGCATTAAACATTCAGTTGACCTACTAATTTTAAAATGTTTGAGAATATGAAAAAAATATATTATGCCATATTTGCAGCAGGGCTCATCACAATGAGTTCTTGTAGCGATTTTCTCGATGTGCAGTCAGAGGGCGCACCCACGACGACGAACTACTTCGAGACCGACCAGGACGCCATCGATGCTGTCGACGCATGCTATGCACGCCTGTCGCAGGAGGGTGTCTTCGGACGCGAAATCTATTGGGAACAGGCAGGTGCCAACGAAATCGTATGGGGCCGCACCCGTGGCTACTCCACACTGGCCACCTTTGATTATAACGGTGACGAAAGTCCGCTGCGTAGTGTCTGGAACAACGTTTATAGCCAAACTATCAGCCGTTCGAACTGGGTCGTACAGTCTCTACTGAAGCGTCAGAGCGAACGCTCGCTGACCGATGTCGAAAAGCGTAGTCTCGGCGAGGCTTACTTCCTCCGTGCATGGGGACACTTCATCATTGCCTACCGCTATGGCACCGACAAGCTTGGCGCTCCCTTCGTGCGTTTCGAAGACTACGGTGATGGCTATGACTTCTCCGTACCCACGCAGCAGCCTACCGTCATGGACAACTACAGGATGATCTGTGAAGACCTTGACAAGGCCGCAGAGTATCTGCCCCGTTATGAGACCTATAGTGCAGACGACCTCGGTCGTGCTCACAAGGTTGCTGCTCTTGCCCTGAAGGCCAAGGTGTGCGCCTATTGGGCCTGCTGGGATGCTTCAAAATGGGACGACGTTATCTCAATTGTCAATGACCTGCAGAACAACTATGGTCGTGCACTGACTCCGAACTTCAACGACAACTTCACCGTTGATATCTCGAAGTGGTACAACAGCGAATACTGCTGGGCAATCCCCAGTAATGGTGGTGCTGACGGTGTCACCAATGGCGGCGTTGAGTTTGTTGGCGTATGCCTTGAGAACAAAGGATGGGGTCTCTACAACGGTTGGGGTCAGTTCAAGCCTTCCTATGACATCTATGAAGAGTTCTTGAAAGACGGTCCCGGCAATGCCCGTCTGAAGAAATCTATCCTCGAATATGGTGATGAATTCCAGTTCTTCGGTGAGACTCGCAAGTATTACTCGGCTTCCGACGTAGAGTCCGGCTTCATGATTGGCAAGTGGCTGGAGCCCTTTGCTCCTGCCGACCCCGTTGGCGAGGGTCTCCTGAGCTCCAACGGCGACTGGCCTACAACCCGTACCAACTGGCCCATCATCCGTTTTGCCGAGCTGAAGCTCTTCCGCGCTGAGGCATACATCATGAAAGGACAGGCCGAGCAGGCACGCCAGGACATCGACGACATCCGTACCCGTTCGGGTCTGGCCAAGATCGACCATGTGCCCTCAATGGCAGATATTTACCATGAGCGTCTGTGTGAACTCGCTTTCGAGTTGGCAGTCAACCACCTCTATGACCTGAAGCGTTGGTACCACAGTGGCGATGCCACTATCAAGGCTCTCGCATCAAAAGAGTTGAACAGCCATCCTCGTGCCCGTCACTATGCAGATCGTATGGATCCTGAATCAACCTTCACAGTTGGTGATTATGAGGACTATAAGAATCAGAAGAAATATGAGGACGGTATGATAACCTTCCCGTTCCCGTCAGCTGAAATCACCAAGGCCAATGGTGCTCTTAAGAACAATGACTATTGGAAATAATTTTTCTGAGCAATGACAGTGAGGAGAGGTGTGCTCAATGAAGGGCACACCTCTCTTCTGATATTGAGTAAACTTACTTTATGAAACAAATTAAGAAATTTTTCACTTGCTGTCTGTTGGTCCTTTCTTTGGGCACTGTGCAGGCACAAGACCAGTTGAAAGTGATTACTTTCAACATCAAATCGTTTGAGAATACTGGCTTCGAAGTGCAGCCCTTTGCCGACCTTCTCGCAGCCGAGAATGCCGACATCATCTGCCTGAACGAGGTCGAGAACCGCAGTGCCCGCCAGATGGTGAACATGAAGTATCGTGACGTTGTTCAGGACCTGGCTTCGAAGATGCAACTTTTCGGTGTCTTCGGCTACTCCTATAATCTGATGAACAAGCAGGGTGACGAAGACGAGAAGAAATATACCTATTGTGAGAACGAACTCTATGGCAATGCCATTCTCAGCCGCTATCCCATCCTTAATGTCAATGCCATGCAGTTGCCCCGTCCCGCCGGTTCTGCCGACCAGCGCGGCGTGGTGACGGCAGAAATCCTTTTGCCCTCCGGCAAGATGGTACGCGTGGCCTGCACCCACCTCGACCATATCGGCGGACAGATGGAACAGGCCAAGGTCCTTGTCGGTAGCAGCGTGCTCAGCACAAGTATCCCCACCATCCTTACCGGCGACATGAACCAGTGGCCGGGCACTGATGTCATCAACCTCCTCGACGATTCTTATGACCGTCTCTGTCAGGACGGCATGACCTACCAGGCAGGCTCGAAGCTCGACTATATCTATGGTTCGAAAGGAGACTTCGAAGTCGTAGAGAAGCGTATCGCAAACAACATCTCCGACGGTGTGGTGCTCTCCGACCATTACCCCGTCGTCTCAGTCATCAAGTTCAAATAAAAGAGGGAGGACGAAGACAATGAAAAAGTATTTTCTGAATATGCTGATGCTGCTCATGGGCGGCATGCTGATGGTAGCCTGCGGAGGCGATGACAACAATGGTAACGAAACACCCGGAGGCACGCCCGGAGGCAGTGAAGGCGGTAGTACTGAAAAGGAGTGGAATAAGGACAACACGGTAAATGTCTACTATATCACCTCTCTCGACGATGCTTCGGCCAACGGCAACGTAGAGGCTGTTGCCGCATACATCAAGAGTAACCGCATCAAGACTGCCATCGTCGATAATACCGACATCGTGAAGTATGCCGACCCTGCAGCCTGCCAGAATGCTTCGACGCAGCTGTCGTTCCAGTCGGCTAAGTTCTGCTCGTTCGTCATGGAAGGCTATCAGGGTGAGAACATCGAAGGCTCTACCATCGTGATGAGCCATAAGCTCAATGAGGTAGAGACCATGCCTGTTGCCGAGGGTTGCTTCCTTCAGTATGTACCCACACAAGCTCCTCAGCTGACGAATGCCTCAAAGATGGCAAGCCTGCCGTTGGCAACGGTGAAGATTTCAACGCAGGAGCAGGTCAATGCTGCCGAGGAGGTCGTGAAAAAGGTGACAGGCTCACCACGGAAGGCCGTTATCGTCGGTGAGGTGAAGACCGCTCTCGCCAATGCATTGGTAGAGAAGATGTCGGCCATCAACGGTATGAAAATCAGCCTTGTCGCACAGCCTGTAGGCGACTATACCCTCTTTGTCCTGGGACGTACATGGATGCTGCGCGAAGCCTCATCTGCCGAGGTAGGCAGCCAGAAGGCACATCTGCTGTCCATCGAGGCACTGTAACGACATGAAACCTGTTTGCTGCTGTCCACCGAGGCACGGTAGCAGCACTTAACCTGTTTCCATGCCAGTGCGCAGACAGACTCTATATCCCTTCCTTTTCGAATTAAAGGCAGGGATTTTTTTTGTTATATGGAATATTCTTTGTACCTTTGCCTAAAATAGTAAGACACGGTAAACAATAGATTAATAATATAGTAATATGAAGATGAAAAACATCCTACTGACAGCAATCTTGTCGGCATGCACTATCGGCATGGCCGCACAAAGCGTGAACGTGCAGACCTATACGCACGAGAAACCTTACAAAGTGGAAACCATCCAGGCCCCCAAGGGCAATAAAGTGAAGAATGTCATCCTGATGATAGGCGACGGCATGAGCCTGATGCATATCCAGGCTGCATGGACCTGCAACCGCGGACACCTCTGGCTGGAGAACGCACAGGCAACAGGACTCTCCGAGACACCGGCCACAAACCGCCTGGTCACCGACTCCGGTTCGGGAGGCACCTCGCTCGCAACAGGTCATAAGACGGTATACCATGCCGTCGGCGTAGACCCCATGGGCAAAGAGCTGACAACGCTCTGCGACCTCGCCAAGCAGGCCGGAAAGGATGCCGGCGTGGCCGTCACTTGCCGCCTGTGGGATGCCACACCCTGCGACTTCCTGTCGCATAACATCGACCGCGACAACGAGGAGGAACTTGTCGGGCTGTTCCCCGACTGCGGCATCGACTATGTCTTTGGCGGCGGTGCTAAGAAGTTCGTCAACCGCAAGGACGGCCGTGACATCTTCAAGGAACTCGAAGCCAAAGGCTACCATATCTCCCGTACGTTCGACGACCTGATGCAGTGGAACGACAGCCGTGTGTGGTGCGTGCCCTACGAGGTTGACACACCGCTGCCCGACGAGCGCGGCGACCTGCTGGCACGGGCTTCGTTGCGCGGCATGGACCTGATGAGCAAGAACAAGAAAGGCTTCTTCATGATGATTGAAGGCTCGCAGCTCGACGACTATGGTCACTTCAACGACCTTCCCATGCTGATGAAGGAGACGCTGGACTTCGACCAGACCATCGGCGAGGTGTTCAAGTGGGCAGCCCGCGACGGCGAGACCCTCGTCGTCATCACCGCCGACCACGAGACGGGTGGCATGACGATTCACGGCGGAAACTTTGCCGAGGGAACGGTCACCTGCAACTTCTCATCGAAAGACCATACCGGCACGATGGTGCCCGTCTATGCCTTCGGTCCCGGCTCCGAAAACTTCACAGGATTCTATAGCAACACCGAAATCTTCTGGAAGATTAAGCATCTGATGAACATGTAAGGTTACCCGCAAACAGAGTTTAGCCTCGGTCTGTTAAGCCTCCGAAAATCGTCAAAAATACGACAAAAATTAAAAATTGATGAAAGAGCGAAGAGGAACTTTATCCTATTTGATTACGGGGAAGGCCTACGATGTCTAAATGAGTTAGATTACGGACTTTTAGAAAGTGCCTATGAAGCTGTCTTGGAGTGGGAACTCGAACAAGCAGGCATGAAGGTAGAACATGAGGTAATGTTGCCTATCTACTATAAAGGTCACCGACTTGACAAAACTTATCGTATAGACTTGATGGTCAACAGAAAAGTCATCTTAGAATTAAAGACAGTCGACAACTTAGGTCCAGAACATCGTCTGCAGTTATTCAATTACATGCGTTTGACTCATACATCTTATGGGATGTTGATTAATTTTGGCCCAGATGGTGTCCGGTCAGAGAAATATCTTTATGATGAGAATGTTAATACCTGCGAATTGATAGATGTAATAGAGATTTAAATTTTTGTTTGATTTTTGAAGATTTTCGGAGGCTTAGAACCATTAGCGGAAACGTAAAAAATTTTTGTTTGATTTTTGAAGATTTTCGGAGGCTTAGAACCATTAGCGGAAACGTAAAACACTATAGAAATAAAGAAATATGAGGAATCAAATTATTATTGGAGTCTTTTTTTTGACGACAGTAGGTATGCAGGCGCAGAACCTGATCTCTTCGGGGTCGCCGCTGTATAAACTGCCGTATAAGGACACCTATGTGCGGGAGCCGCTGGTGGCCGAGAACCACTTCCGCACGGCAAAGGTGGAACACCAGAAGCCCGGCACCTTCGAGCAAGCCAAGAAAATCCTGCCCGCACCTTATTGGGAGGGCCACGAGAAGGAGATTGAGATGTATTGGAAGGCCTGGCAGATCGGACTCACCAACGTGTCGCAGCCGCTCGACGACTCCGGCTTCGTCACACCCTACATCTCACCGGCCTACAACGGAAACATCTTCATGTGGGACTGTGCCTTCATCACGATGTTCTGCCGCTATGGCAAGGCCTTCTTCCCCTTCCAGAAGACCCTCGACAACTTCTATGCCAAGCAGCATCCCGACGGCTTCATCTGCCGTGAGATACGTGCCGACGGCTCCGACTGCTTCGGCCGCTACGACCCAACATCGACGGGTCCGAACATCCTGCCGTGGTCGGAATGGCTCTACTACACCCAGTTCGGCGACGACAACCGCCTGAACAAGGTATTCCCTGTGTTGGCAGCCTATTACAAGTGGCTGAAGCTCAACCATACCTGGCGCAACGGCATGTATTGGTCGAGCGGCTGGGGAACAGGCATGGACAATATGCCGCGTGTACAAGAAAAGTATAATACCATCTACAGCAACGGCCACATGATATGGCTCGATGCCTGCCTGCAGCAGATCATGGTAGCCGACCAACTGCTGAAGATGGGTTTCTATCTGGAGCGCTGGCAGGAGATAGAGGAGTTCGAGGACGACATCAAGCGCATGACGGCCTATATCAACGAGAACATGTGGAGCGAGGAAGACGGCTTCCTCTACGACCAGTATGACGATGAGTCTCTCTCGACCACTCAGGGTATCTATGCCTACTGGGTGCTCCACACCGACGTGCTGTCGAAGGAGCGTCTGGACCGTCTGGTGAGCCACCTCTCCGATACGACGAAATTCAACCGCCCCCATCGCTGTCCGTCGCTGTCGTACAGTCATCCGAAGTACAAGGCCAACGGTCGCTACTGGGTGGGCGGCGTGTGGCCCGGCGCCAACTACATGCTCATCTCCGGCCTCGTCAACAAAGGCTATCGCGACCTGGCATGGGACATCGTGACGAACCACTATCAGAACGTCTTCGAGGTATATAAGAAGACCGGCACCTTCTTCGAGTATTACGCTCCCGAG
>CAMNII010000048.1 GCA_946540435.1 uncultured Prevotella sp. | reverse complement strand
CTGGGACCTCCAGATTATGAGTCTGTTGCTCTAACCAACTGAGCTACAAGTCCGATAGAGATGGTTTTCCATTTCCGGCTGCAAAGGTACGAATAAAAATGGAACTATAAAAGGGAAACGCGAAAAATTTTTCTTCTGTTGACTATTTTTGGTAGGCAGGGAAAGGAAAAGCCGCCTTGTGGGTAAGGCGGCTTTTCTGTTGTTTTGGTCGGGATGAGGCGACTCGAACGCCCGACCCCTACGTCCCGAACGTAGTGCGCTACCAACTGCGCTACATCCCGAAACAACATGCTGTTTTGCATATTGCGGCTGCAAAGTTACACATTTTTTCGGAAATGCGTGCAAGTTTTTCAGGAAAAAATGAGTTTATGTTCTATTTCCTTTTTATTGGTGGCTATTTACGTCGGGTGGCGTTTTGCTGTCGTGTTCTACTGTGCATAGAGGTTTACGATGGTTTCGTACTTCTCTTGTTGTCCGGAGATTTGTCGTGGTTCTCCGTTCTGTTTGGCGTAGCTGACGAGTTCTTCGAGTGTCATCTGTCCTTCTTCGAATGCTTTTCCTTTTCCGCTGTCGAAGGATGCGTAGCGCTGCCGTTTCATTTCTGGCAGTGGGCTTTCTTCGATGATGGCTACGGCGTTGAGCAGTGCGCGTGCCATGGCGTCCATTCCGCTGATGTGTGCGATGAAGAGGTCTTCGGGATCAGTTGAGTTGCGTCTGAGTTTGGCATCGAAGTTTGTTCCTCCGTTTCCGAATCCTCCGTTGCGTACGATTTCGAGCATGGCTTGTGTGAGTTCGAAGTTGTCGATGGGGAACTGGTCGGTGTCCCATCCGTTTTGTGCGTCGCCTCGGTTGGCGTCGATGGATCCGAGCATTCCGTTGTCGACTGCTACAGCGAGTTCGTGTTCGAAGGTGTGTCCTGCGAGTGTGGCGTGGTTGACTTCGATGTTTACTTTGAAGTCTTTGTCGAGGTTGTGTGCGCGGAGGAATCCGATGACGGTTTCTGTGTCTACGTCGTACTGGTGTTTTGTGGGTTCCATGGGTTTTGGTTCGATGAGGAATGTTCCTTTGAATCCGTTTGCCCGTGCGTAGTCACGTGCTGCTGTGAGCATTTGTGCGAGGTGTTGTTTTTCGCGTTTCTGGTCGGTGTTGAGTAGTGATGAGTATCCTTCGCGTCCTCCCCAGAATACGTAGTTGGTACCTCCGAGTTTGATGGTTGCGTCGATGGCGTTTTTGATTTGTACGGCAGCTCGTGCAACGACGTCGAAGTCTGGGTTTGTTGCTGCTCCGTTCATGTAGCGTTTATGTCCGAATACGTTTGCTGTTCCCCAGAGTAGGTGTATGTTGGGGTTTTGTTTCATTTTTTCTTGTGCGTAGTCGGTGATGGCTTTCATTCGTGCTTCGTATTCTTCGATGGTGTTGCCTTCTTCGATGAGGTCGACGTCGTGGAAGCAGAAGTATTCGATACCGAGTTTGTCCATGATTTCGAATCCTGCGTCCATTTTGTCTTTTGCGCGTTGCAGTGGTGTGTCTGCGCTGTCCCATTCATAGGTGCGTGTCTGTCCTCCGAACTGGTCGCCTGATGCCTGTCCGAGTGTGTGCCACCATGCCATGGCGAATTTGAGCCAATCTTTCATTTTCTTGCCCATTACAATGCGTTCCGGCTGGTAGTAGTGGAATGCCATGGGGTTTTTGCTTTCCGGTCCTTCGAACGGAATTTTTCCGATTTGCGGGAAATACTGTTTTGTCATGTTATTCGAATTGTTTTTATGATTGTTATGTTGTTATAATGTTTTTTCGAGTATGTTTTTCCACCGTTGGTAGGCTTCGTTGTATGGTGAGTTGTCGTTGCAGGGTTCGATGTGTTGTATGCATCGTAGTGCGGCGAATGCTTCGTTGTTGTCTTGATACATCCGGCATCCCATACCTGCTCCGCGTGCTGCTCCGACGGATCCGTCGGTGTCGTAGAGTTCGATGACGGCTCCGCTTGTTGCTGCGAGTGTCTCGCGGAATACTGGTGAGAGGAACATGTTTGCGTTTCCGGCATGTATTTTCGTGATGTCCATTCCCATTTGTTGCATGATTTCCATTCCGTAGCAGAAAGCGAAGACGATGCCTTCCTGTGCTGCGCGGATGAGGTGTGCGCGGTTGTGGATATTGAAGTTCATTCCGTGGATGCTGCATCCTGGTTCTTTGTTTTCGAGGATGCGTTCTGCTCCGTTTCCGAAGGGCAGTATGCTTATTCCTTCAGATCCTATGGGTATGGTGGCAGCGAGTTGGTTCATGTCGTTGTAGCTCATGTCGGTTGCCACGTTTCTGCGTATCCATGCGTTGAGGATGCCTGTGCCGTTGCATATGCCGAGCACGCCGAGTCGTGTCTGTGGTGTTGCCTGGTGTGTGCCGGTTGCCATGTGGTTGACGTGTGCGAAGATGTTGACGCGCGACTTGCTGTCGTAGTTTACTTCTCCGAGTACGCCGTATACGACTCCTGATGTTCCTGCTGTGGATGCTATCTCTCCCGGGTTGAAGACGTTCAGCGAGAGTGCGTTGTTGGGCTGGTCGCCTGCGCGGTAGCAGATGGGTGTTCCTTGCCGGAGTCCTGTCTCTTGTGCTGCCGTTGCCGACACTTCGCCTTGTTGTCCGAAGGTGGGTACGATGGCTGGCAGGATGTCGTGTGGGAATCCGTAGTAGTCCATGACGAGCCATGCGGGGTGGTTTTCCTTGAAGTCCCATAACATGCCTTCGGAGAGTCCGCTTGCTGTTGTTGTTGCTTCTCCAGATAGTCGCAGGGCGATGTAGTCGCCTGGCAGCATGATTTTATTGATTTGCTGGAAGATGTGGGGTTCGTTTTCTTTGACCCATGCGAGTTTTGCTGCGGTGAAGTTTCCTGGTGAGTTGAGCAGGTGGTCCAGACACTGTTTGTCGCCGATTTCGCGGAATGCTTTTTCTCCGTAGGGTACTGCTCGTGAGTCGCACCAGATGATGCTGTCGCGCAGTGGTCTGAGGTTTTTGTCTACGCACACCAGTCCATGCATCTGGTAGCTGATGCCGATGGCTGCGATGTCGTTGCCGCTGACGTGTGCTTCAGCCATGACGGCAGCCAGTCCTTGCCGGGCGTATGTCCACCATGAGTCGGGGTCTTGTTCTGCCCATCCTGTCTGTACGGCTTTGATGGGTGCTTCCTGTGCGGGGAATGATGCTGTGGCGATGCAGTGTCCGCTCTGTCCGTCGACGAGTGATGTCTTCACGCTGCTGCTGCCGACGTCGAATCCGAGGAGTATGCTGCTCATTTGTCTTTCCTCCATAGTTTAGTCATGTCCTCGAGGGTCTTGCCTTTGGTCTCGGGCACGAGTTTCCACACGAAGACGGCTGCCACGACGCAGAGTACTCCGTAGAGTCCGTAGGTGAACCAGTGTCCGAAGTCGTCGCCGGGCGTGAGGTGCATGTTGAACATGGGTACGAATGTCGACGATACTATCCAGTTGAATATCCACTGGAAGGCGACGGCGATGGCGACGGCCTTTCCTCTGATGGTGTTGGGGAATATCTCTGCGATGAGCACCCAGCAGATGGGTCCCCATGAGAACATGAACGATGCGGAGTAGATCATGATGCTTGCTGCGGTGATCATCTCCATTCCAGCGTGTCCGAAGGTCAGTGCCACACCCATGGCTCCGATGGCCATTCCGATGCTTCCGCTGATGAGGAGCGGCTTGCGTCCGAGTTTCTCTACGGTGAAGACGGCGACGAGTGTGAAGAGGATGTTGATGACGCCCATGAGGACGGTGAATGCCATCTCGTTGTCTACGCCCATGTCCTTGAAGATGCGTGGTGCGTAGTAGAGTACGGCGTTGATGCCCACGATTTGCTGGAACACGCTGAGCATGATGCCGATGAAGATGACGAGCATGCCGTAGGTGCATAGCGGTTCTGTCTTGACGCTGATGGTCTGCTTGATGTCGTCGAGGATTTTCTCTGCCTTGCTTCGTCCGTTGATTTTTGCGAGTACTTCGAAGGCCATGTTGTCGCGTCCTATCATGACGAGGTATCGCGGTGTCTCGGGCACGAGGCAGATGAGTACGGCGAAGAGTCCTGCCGGTACGGCCTCGCTACCGAACATATATCGCCATCCCGTTGTGATGGTCCAAGGGTCGCTTCCTGCCACGACGGCGTTCATGCCCTGTCCGATGGACTCGATGACGGGGTTGGTGTGCTCGCCCAGGATGAGGAAGTTGACGAAGTATACCACCAGCTGTCCGAAGATGATGGCGAACTGGTTCCACGAGACGAGCATGCCGCGGATGTTCGACGGTGCCACCTCGCCGATATACATCGGGCAGATGGCAGATGCCAGTCCTACGCCGATGCCGCCGATGATGCGGTAGATGTTGAATGCCACGAGCAGTGACATCGTGGGTTGTCCTTTTTCGAAGAAGAGGAACTCCGGGTTCATGCTTCCCAGTGCCGAGACGAAGAACAGCACGCCGGCGATGACGAGCGACCGTTTGCGTCCCCACCGCGAGGCGAGCAGTCCGCTCAGTGCCGATCCGATGATGCATCCGATGAGTGCGCTGGCACAGGTGAACCCGTGCCATCCGTCAGTATAGGTGAAGTCCTTGGCGCCGAGGAAGAAGGCCTGCAGCCCCTTCTCTGCTCCGGAGATGACAGCCGTGTCATAGCCGAAGAGCAGTCCGCCGAGTACGGCAGCCAGGACGATGCTTATTAGAAATCTCTTGTTCCCGTTGTTGTTTGTTTCCATGTAGTAAAATGGTTTATAGTTATTATCTGTTTCTGCTGATGAGGTTGCAGTTGTTAGTTATTCGTTTAAGCCAACGATTGTGCAAAAATACAAACTTTCTTCAGAAGAACAAAGAAAAGGCGGGTGTTTTTGTATTCTTTTAATCTTTTCGCAGTTCCTAATCGAGCTTTCCTGCCTTGTTATTATCAAGAAGCAGAGAATTAGAGAATTGAAGTTTCGGAAGTAAATAACGCCCTGAACCAAAGGTCGACGGCCGAAGGGGAAGTCAAAGGGCCGCTATATGTCAGCCCAGGGTTTCCGTCCCCCGCGAAACGGGGGAAACGAAGGGGGTGTAAAGACCATTGAGCACCCTGGGTACGCGGACAATCGTATATTTCGCCCTGAAAGGGCAAAAGAATGATCTTTTGTTTCAATTCTTTTGCCCTTTCAGGGCGTAGAATGGATGTGCACCACGTACCCAGGGTGCTCAATGGTCTTTACACCCCCTTCGTTTCCCCGTTTCGCGGGGGACGGAAACCCTGGGCTGACATCTCATTGCCCCTTTGGGGCTCAAGGGTAGTAGATGATTTTTCGTGCTTTGATGCTCACGCCGTCCTGCGGGTTGATGAGCCGGAAACTGACGGTGTGCCTGCCGTTGGGCAGCTGGTAGTTCCAGTACAGGCAGTCAGCGGTGCGGTCGTGGTGGCGTGCCGGCAGGTCCATCGTGCGCATCGTCTTGCCGTCGACCGTCACTTCGAGTTGTGCGCGGTAGTCTCTGTCTGCCGTCTCTACGTTACCGTAGACGCTGACGCCCCGTCCTTCGAAGGTGAAGGTGTTGACCGATGCCTCGGGCGTGCCCAGATGGTCGATGTCCTTGTCGAGCAGTACGGGGTGCATGTCGGGGAATCCCTGTTCCAGTCTGACGGCTTTGGGCTTCTGTATGCTGATGCTGACAATCTCGCTGTCGACGTGTCCACCGCAGCGCTCAATCTGTTTCAGGGCGAGGTCGATAGTCATCTGGTAGGCTTTGTTCAGTGAGATGTCGGTATAGGCGAAGTTGCGGTCTTCCACCTCCCTGACGTTGCCCATCCACTCTTCCGGGATATGGCTGTAGCCCGTCATTGTGGCGAGGATGCCGGCGGCCGTCGAGGGGTTGCAGTCGCTGTCCTGTCCGCAGCGTGTGGCGATGTCGATGGTCCGTCCGAAGTCGCCATGGCCGTAGAGCAGTCCGATGACGACGTAGGCGGAGTTCATCGTGGCGTCGATGTTGCCGGCCTCGAGCACCAGTTCGGGACATCCGGCGTCGTCGCCCCATTTGTCGTTATACCGCTGCCAGGTGCGCTTCCAGTCGTCGGGGTCTTCGCGATACCACGTGATGACATCGCTTACGCACCGGTAGAACTTACTCTTCCGAGGGATGGCCTTCAGACCTTTCGTGACGATGGTCTCGATGTCGTTCTCTACGAAGGCCAGTGCATACATCGCTCCGACATAGACGCCGCCATACCAGCCGTCGCCGTAGTTCATGATGTGCCCCACGCGGTCGCTGATGGCCGACGCGGCGTTGGGCATGCCTGGCGAGATGAGGCCTGCATAGTCGGCTTCTATCTGGTAGTCTATACAGTCGGCATGCGGGTTGTTCAGCCAGTGTCCCGATGCCGGCGGCATGATTCCGTGCTGGATGTTATAGCGTCCGGCCTGGTTGGCATGCCATAGCGGATAGGGTGCATAGGCATAGGCATGGGCTATCGAGTCGACGGGAGCGTCGAGGCCCAGCCGGTGGAGCACGTTCAGGAAGGTCAGGTCCATGTAGATATCGTCGTAGAGCCCCGGTGCGCGGTCGTAGAAGTATTGCAGATGGTGCTCCGGGTATTCAATCTTCGTCTCGTCAGGTATCATCACGCCACGGTAGCAGAACTCCGTCGGGCCGCCATAGGCGCAGCCGATGGTCTGTCCGGCCCAGCCGCCCCGTATCTTGTCCATGAGTACCTGCCGACTGATGGTCACCTGCTTGGCGTTGGCCGCCGGCATGCAGGGTAGCATCAGCCCCCATGCCAGGAGGATGCCGCATGTCAGTATGTGTCTGTTCATCATCATGACCCTCCTGCAACGACAATCAGTGCCAGACCCAGGATGAAGCTGGCAAACATCACGGTGAGGAGTGCGTTCACCGTCTTGCCGCCACCCTTGAACTCTCTCCAGATAAAAACGCCCCAGGCGGCTGCCACCATCGGCGCACCCTGTCCGAGGGCATACGACACGGCAGCGCCGGCCTTGCCTGCACAGATATAGCTAAGCAGCGTGCCCAGACCCCATATGCAGCCGCCGAGCATGCCTACGCCGTGCAGCCTCCAGGAGCCCTTGAAGTAGGCGCCATAGCCGACGGGACTCCCCTCCACAGGGTGCCGCATGGCAATGGTTCCCCAGAGGAAGTTACTCAGGAAGATGCCCATCGCAAAGATGAAGAAGGCCGTATAAGGCGTTGCCAGGCCTGCTGCGGGATGCTCGAAATTGTCGAGGTCCATACCCTTCGCAACGAAATAGTAGAAGCACGACATCAGCACGCCGGCAACGACGGCCAGCCCGATGCCCTTGCGGCTCCCCGACAACCCCTGACGCATGCGCGCCGATGCCATGCCGTTCACCACGATGGCCACCACCACGAAGGCGACGCCAAGGAACAGCAGCACAGGGTTGCCCTTCGACTGGAGGATATACGTCTGGATGACGCCCAGCACCAGTGCCAGCCCCACTCCCACGGGGAAGGCCACCGACATGCCCGCCAGCGACACCGAGGCACTGAGCAGGATATTCGACAGGTTGAAGATAATGCCACCCATCGCTATCCATGCCACCGTCGTGGGCGACACCTGCTGCAGGTCGGCCACGAAGCTGCGGCCCACCTCGCCATGGCTGCCCAGCGTGAAGCCCATCAGGAGCGAGAAGACGACGATGCCGATGACATAGTCCCAATAAAACAGTTCGTAACGCCAGCTTTTGGTAGCCAGCTTCTGGGTGTTACCCCACGACCCCCAGCACAGCATGGTGACCACACAGAGCACCACGGCCAGGACATAGCTATTGACGACAAACATACATTATTATTATTTAATATGAGAAGGATTCTGAATACGGTGATGTCAGCAACGACTCACCAGGTCTTTCTGAGTAGGCATGGCCTGCTGGGCACCCTTCCGCGACACCGTGAAGGCGGCGGCACGGCAGGCATAGTCGGCAGCAGTGGCAAGGTCGTCGCCAGCCGCCAGCCGTGCGCAGAGCGCCCCGCAGAACGTGTCGCCGGCAGCTGTCGTGTCGACAACGGTGGTAGGGTAGGACTTCACCAGCCGGCCGTCGACGAGTGCGCCCTGGCTGCCCATGGTGATGATCACCCTCCCGGCGCCTCTGCGGCACAGATCCTCGGCAGCACGGCATGCCGACTCCACATCGTCGGCACCCATCCCGCTGAGCAGCGCCGCCTCTGTCTGGTTGGGAATCAGCAGGTCGACAGCATGGAGCAGCTCCTCAGGCAGACCACCACTCGGTGCAGGGGCAGGGTTCAGCACCACCAGCGCACCATGCCGATGGGCCGTTTGCGCCGCTGCCAGCAGCGCCTCAACGGGTGTCTCCAGCTGCATCAGTACGATGGCAGCATCGCTGAACAGCCCTTCGGCCGCAGCGATATCCTCGGCCGACAGCAGGTTGTTGGCCCCGCCGTCAACGATAATCGTGTTCTCGCCATTCGCATCCACCGTGATGACGGCAATGCCCGACGGCGCGGCCGCCGTCGTCGACACCCCCTCCGTAGAGATGCCCTCACGGGCCAGCGCCTCCAGCGTCTGTTCACCATACACGTCGCGGCCCAGCTTCCCAACGAAGGCCACCTCGGCACCCAGACGGGCGGCAGCCACTGCCTGGTTGGCACCCTTGCCGCCACGGTTCGACATAAACCCATGTCCGGCAATCGTCTCGCCGGGCTGCGGGAAGCGGCAGGTGGAGATGACCAAGTCGGTGTTCGCACTGCCAACGACAACAATTCTTCCTGTATTTTTCATCATACTGTTTGGGTTAGTTTCTGCAAAGTTACGAATAAGCGAGGACAATGCAAAATAAAAACGCGTTTTTATTTTCATAGTCGAGCGTAAGTAACTTATTCAAAGTTCTTGCGCTCCGTAGGTGCTCAGGCGCTTCGCGGAGTCCGAAAAATCTGATTAAGCGAGAAGAAAATATATTATTTTTTATCCCTGCATTATAGCCGTCCCTTATCAAGGGACTCTAAATTTCTCGAGCGTGAAGATTTTATTTATATAATAAGCGAGGACAATGCCCAGGCAGGAGTCCTTCCTTGTCCGGCCATTTTGTCGGACATCAGATGGACTAAGCAAAATTTTTAGTGGACAGCAATAAATATAGTTATTCAAGTTTCTGAGGTGCGCCCTGAAGGGGCAGCAGCGTCCTTTGAATGTTGTTCTGTTGCTTTGTATTTATCAAGAATTGGAGAATTAGAGAATTTATTCTTGTTGCAATGAATTAATAAGGATAGAAAGAAGGGTTTTGCTTGGACAAAACACTTCTCCATATTTGAAAATCCAACTTTGGTTGCTGACCACCTTGATCAATGCATCAACCTCATGCAATCGACAACAAATTCTCTAATTCTTGATATAAAAGTACATCCGAGATTATAAATATAGTTATTTAGCCAAAGAAATGCAGATAATTGAAGTTTTCGACATTTTTTCGCTCAAATATGTTATATTTCAACCAAGATACCATTCTCTTTAAAAGAAAAAGTGTACCTTTGTGGCAGATTGTTAGATTGGGGATTATGTTTCCTCAATGTTAAGGCAAAAGGCAAGTATGACGCAGAGCGAAGAGATATTGGAGCAAGGACTAATAAAGACCCTGACGGAAATGAGCTACGAGTACGTTTCCATCAAGGAGGAAGAGAACTTGCTCGCTAATTTCAAGGTGCAGTTGGAGAAGCACAACCAGAAGGAACTGGCTGTGCATGGTCGTGAACACTTTACCGATAAGGAGTTTAACAAAATACTGCTCTATCTGGAGGGTGGCACCCGCTTTGAGAAGGCCAAGAAACTCCGTGACCTGAAGAATTTCCAGTTAGAGAATGGCGAACGTGTGTGGATTGAGTTCATCAACAAGCAACACTGGTGCCAGAACGAGTTTCAGGTCAGCAATCAGATAACCGTTGAAGGACGCAAGAAGTGCCGCTACGATGTGACCATCCTCATCAATGGTCTGCCACTTGTACAGATAGAACTGAAGAAACGTGGCGTGGAACTGAAACAGGCGTACAACCAGATTCAACGATACCACAAGACTTCGTTTCACGGGCTCTTCGACTACATACAGCTCTTCGTTATCAGCAATGGTGTGAATACCCGTTACTTTGCCAACAACCCTAACAGCGGCTATAAGTTCACGTTCAACTGGACGGATGCGGAGAACGTGCCGTTCAATGACCTTAGTAAGTTTGCATACTTCTTCTTTGACAAGTGCAATCTTGGCAAGATGATAAGCAAGTACATTGTACTGCATGAGGGCGATAAGTGTTTGATGGTGTTGCGTCCCTATCAGTTCTACGCTGTAGAGCAGATACTCGACCGAGTACAGAACACCAATAAGAACGGCTATATCTGGCACACTACAGGAGCAGGTAAGACCCTGACATCATTCAAGGCGGCTCAGTTAGTGAGCGAGATTGATGGTATTGACAAGGTTATGTTTGTCGTCGACCGCCACGACCTCGATACCCAGACACAATCGGAGTATGAGGCGTTTGAGCCTGGTGCCGTTGACAACACGGACAACACCAAGGAACTTATCAAGCGATTGCGCAACGACAGCAAGATTATCATTACAACAATTCAGAAACTGAACGTGGCCGTTACCCGTGAATACTACAACAAACGGTTGCAGGGAGTGCGTGATCAGAAAGTGGTGATGATATTTGACGAGTGCCACCGTAGTCATTTCGGCGAGTGTCATAAGAACATTGTGAAGTTCTTCAACAACTTGCAGATATTCGGCTTTACAGGAACGCCCATTTTTGCTGAGAATGCCAAACAGGAGCATACCACGGCAGAAGTATTTGGTGACTGTCTGCACAAATATCTCATCAAGGATGCCATTGCGGACGAGAATGTGCTTGGTTTCTTGGTAGAATACTATAAGGGACAGCAGAATATTGACCTGTTCAGTGAAAAGCGCATGACGGAGATAGCACAGTTCATCCTCAACAACTTCAACAAGTCAACATTTGACGGGGAGTTTAATGCGCTGTTTGCTATCCAGTCCGTTCCAATGCTTTTGAAATACTACAAGATATTCAAATCACTGAATCCGAAAATCAAGATTGGAGCCGTATTCACCTACGCTGCCAATGAGAGTCAGGATGATGAGAAGACGGGTATGAACCAAGGCTTTGCAGATGACAAGGTGACATCAGACGAACTGCAAGCTATCATGGATGACTATAATGAGATGTTCGGTACGGCATTCACGACGGAGAACTTCAGCGCATATTACGATGACATCAACTTGCGTATGAAGAAGAAAAAGCCGGATATGGAACCGCTCGACCTGCTATTGGTTGTAGGCATGTTCCTGACGGGCTTTGACGCGAAGAAGTTGAACACGCTCTATGTGGATAAGAATCTGGAATATCACGGACTGCTGCAGGCATTCAGTCGTACCAACCGTGTGCTGAACGAGAAGAAACGCTTTGGCAAGGTGGTATGTTTCCGTGACTTGAAGGATAACGTGGATGCTGCTATCAAGTTGTTCAGCAACAACCAGCCGAATGAATTTATCATCCGTGAGCCATTTGAAGAAGTGAAAAAGGAACTGAACAATCTCACTATTGAGTTCCTAAAGAAATACCCCAAGCCACAGTATATCGACACACTGCAAAGCGAACTGGATAAGCGTGACTTCGTACTGGCATTCCGTGAAATCATCAAAAAGCAGGCTGAGATACAGATATACGAGGACTATAATGCCAATGATCCAGACCTCTACATGACCGAACAGGAGTTTGCTGACTTCAAGAGTAAGTACCTCGATATCACGGTTGGCGTTATTAATCCTCCTGCCGACACTACACCAATGGCAGCAGAGGGAGAATTGCCGTACAATGGCGAAAGTGGTTTGGAGGATATAGACTTCTGTCTGGAACTGCTGCATAGTGACGTCATCAACGTAGCATATATCCTGGAACTGATAGCCAACTTGAATCCTGATGAAGAGGATTACGGTAAGAAGCGTCAGGACATTCTCGACACGATGATCAAGGATGCCGTGATGCGCAACAAGTCGAAACTGATAGACGACTTCATCCGTGAGAACGTGGATGACGACAAGGCTGGATTCCAACAGGCAAAGGCAGACGGCTCAATGGATTTAGAGAGCAAACTCAACTACTATATTGCAACATCACGGAGTAATGCCGTTCACAGTCTTGCAGTCTCTGAGGGCATAGATGAAGAGGCTCTGACCAAGTTCCTTTCGGAATATGACTATCTGCATCGTGAAAAGC
>CAMNII010000047.1 GCA_946540435.1 uncultured Prevotella sp. | reverse complement strand
CTGAAAGCCTCTTCGTAGCTGTCGAATCTTACGTTTTCGGCATAGCCCCAGCGTGCAAACAGCTGTAGTATCTGTTCTTGCTTTTGTGGGCTTAGCGGACGTTTGCCGTGTTTGTATTCGTAGTAGTAGCGATTTCCGGAAAGGAGTTCGGTCATTTCCTTACGCATCTCGGAATAGTCGGCCTTACGCACGTCGTCGAAGATGTTTTCGAAGCCCCTGGCGACCGTTATGCGGTCTGTAGAGGCAAAGCATCGGCAGCCTTCTGGGGTCAGGGCCTTTGGCGTCACGCAGCGTGTGGCTGCCAGGTCTTCAGGAGCGAGAAGTCCTGCCTGCCAGCGCAGGCAGGATTCCCGTCTGGGGCATTGGTTGTTAAAACACAGGGCCCATCTTTCGGGCACATCATTCCAGTTGAGTTGTTGTTTGTTTTCCATGATTGTAGCTTTTTTTGCTGCAAAGTTACTCAACTTTCTCTGATGTACGCGCAAGATGGGCCTTTCTCGTGTAGACCACGCGTGTCGTTGACTTAGTTTCTGAACACCAGTCCGTTGCCGAATTCATCGATGATGATGGGCTTCTCGCTTACCACCTCGCCTGCAAGGAGGCGCTTGGACAGCTCGTTGAGCACGTAGTGCTGGATGGCTCGTTTCACGGGTCGTGCTCCCATATCGGGGTCGTAGCCCATGTCGGCGAGGTAGCTGATGGCCTGTGGTGTCCACTGCAGGGTGAAGCCCTGCGGGGTGAGCATGTCGCGTACGCGGTTCATCTGCAGTGTGACGACGTCGGCTATCTGTTCCTTGGTGAGTTGCTGGAAGGTGATGATGTCGTCGATGCGGTTGAGGAATTCGGGTCGCATGACCGTCCGCAGCTGGTCGCGCGTGGCGTTCGATGTCATGATGATGATGGTGTTCTTGAAGTTTGCCGTCCGGCCCTTGTTGTCGGTCAGCCGACCGTCGTCGAGGACTTGCAGCAGGATGTTGAACACGTCGGGGTGGGCTTTCTCGATCTCGTCGAAGAGCAATACCTGATAGGGCTTGCGTCTGACGGCCTCGGTGAGCTGTCCGCCCTCGTCGTAGCCTACGTATCCCGGAGGTGCGCCGATGAGCCGTGAGACGGTGTGCTTCTCCTGGTATTCCGACATGTCGATACGTGTCATCATCTGTTCGTCGTTGAAGAGGTATTCGGCGAGGGCCTTGGCCAGTTCGGTCTTGCCGACGCCTGTGGTGCCGAGGAAGATGAATGAGGCTATCGGGCGCTTGGGGTCTTGCAGTCCGGCCCGCGAACGGCGCACGGCATCGCTGACGGCCTGGATGGCTTCGTCCTGTCCGATGACGCGGCGGTGCAGCTCTTCTTCGAGGTGTAGGAGCTTGTCTTTCTCGCTCTGCAGCATACGGCTCACGGGGATGCCCGTCCAGCGGCTTACCACTTCTGCGATGTCGTCGGCGGTGACTTCTTCACGTACCATGCGGTTGCTCTCCTTTTCGCTCTTGAGTTCTGCCTGCACCTGGTCGATGTCGTCCTGTAGCGATTTAAGCTGTCCGTAGCGGATTTCGGCCACGCGCTGGTAGTTGCCCTCTTGCTCGGCACGCTCGGCCTCGAAACGCAGCTGCTCCATCTGCTGCTTGTCCTGCTGGATCTTGTTCACCAGTTCGCGTTCGTGCTCCCAACGGGCACGGAAGGCCTGCTCCTGATCGCGCAGGTCGGCTATCTCTTTGTCCAGCTGGGCTAACTTGGTCTCGTCGTTCTCACGCTTGATGGCCTCGCGCTCAATCTCTAATTGGCGCAGCTTACGGGTGATTTCGTCGAGTTCCTCGGGCACGCTGTCGCGTTCCATACGCAGCTTGGCAGCGGCCTCGTCCATCAGGTCGATGGCCTTGTCGGGCAGGAACCGTTCGGAGATATACCGCTCGGAAAGCTGTACGGCGGCGATGCAGGCATCGTCCTGTATACGTACCTTGTGGTGGTTCTCGTAGCGTTCCTTCAGTCCACGCAGGATGCTGATGGCGGAGAGTTCGTCTGGTTCATCGACCATGACGGTCTGGAATCGGCGTTCCAGGGCTTTGTCTTTCTCGAAGTACTTCTGGTATTCGTTCAGGGTTGTCGCACCGATGGCGCGCAGCTCACCGCGTGCCAGTGCTGGTTTGAGGATGTTGGCGGCATCCATGGCTCCTTCTCCGCCTCCGGCTCCGACGAGGGTGTGTATCTCGTCGATGAAGAGGATGATGTTGCCATCGCTGCCCGTCACTTCTTTGATGACGGCTTTGAGACGTTCCTCGAATTCTCCTTTGTATTTGGCTCCGGCGACGAGAGCGCCCATGTCGAGTGAGAAGAGCTGTTTGTGCTTCAGGTTCTCAGGCACATCGCCGCGCACGATACGCTCGGCGAGTCCTTCGACAATCGCCGTCTTACCCGTACCGGGCTCACCGATGAGGATGGGGTTGTTCTTCGTACGTCGTGAGAGGATCTGCAGCAGTCGCCGTATCTCGTCGTCACGGCCGATGACGGGGTCGAGCTTACCCTTACGTGCATCGTCGACCAGGTTGCGGGCATACTTCGATAGTGCCTGGAACTGTTCGTCGCCGCTCTGGCTCTGCACCTTCTGTCCCTGGCGTAGTTCCTGGATGGCTTTCTGCAGGAGTTCCTCTGTCAGTCCGGCATCTTTGAGGATGCGGCTGGCGGTGGAGCAGACCTTGAGCAGGGCAATCAGCATGGGTTCGATGCTTGCGAACTCATCGCCCATCTGCTGGCTGATGTTCACGGCCTGTATTAAGACCTGGTTGGCTGTGTTGGAGAGGTAGGGCTCTCCGCCTTGTACGTGTGGCAGGTGCTGCAGCTCCGTCTGCACCAGGGTCTCTATCTGCCTGCTGTTGATGCCCAGTTTCTGGAAGATGTATGTGCAAACATCCTTTCCTTTGTCCATGATACCTGCCAACAGGTGGACGGGTTCGATGGCTTGCTGCTGGTTCTGCTGGGCAATGAGCAGGGCCTGCTGTACAGCCTCTTGTGCCTTGATGGTGAATTTGTCTAATGTCATATCTTTGTCTCCTTTCTTTTTGGTCGTTTGGTATATTGGTCGTTTGGTCGTTTGGACGTTTGGTCGTTTGGGAATTGGTCGTTTGGTGGTTTGGGAATAAATCCGTTGGTGATCAACTCCAATAATCCTTTTTCAAATCTTGTGCCGCTAATAAAGAACATGCCATCCTGTCGTATCGTTGGACAGAATGGCATAGTCTGTGGGTTCTAAAAGGAAGAAACTCCAGATAAGAGAGGACGGCACGAGCCTTTTTGATGTGAACTCGGGTATCTTTCTCTGTTGAGTTCGGAGACCTAGCTTCTGTTGGGTTCGAAGACCTATCTTCTGTTGGGTTCGGAGACCGATCCTCTGTTGAGTTCGGACATTTATTCTCTGTTGAGTTCGAAGACGCGGCTGCGTCCCTGGCTGGCGGATAGGATGTCGAGGCCCACTTCCATCAGGTAGCGGCCGGTATAGGTGTGGGGAGACGGCTGCTGAGCGTCGACGGCGAGGTTGGTCTCTGTCACGCTGTAGGTAGCATCGGCGTCGAGTCCCTGAAGGAAGACACGTGGCTGTGGGTCGCCGGTGCGTGGATGGAGGTCGTAGGCGAAGAGTACGGCATGGCTGCGGTCTTTCGACACGTAGTTGACGGCCATGTGGGGTGTGTCGTAAGGAGAGATGAGGTGGTAGAGGTCACCGTCGAGAATGACGGGTTTCATACGGTTCCAGTTTCTGACGGCTTGTCTGCAGAATGCTTTGTCGTTGTCGGGCATGTTGGCGAGGTTGATGTCGAATCCCAGCTTGCACATGGATGCGACGTCGACACGGAACTTCATCGAGGCTTGCCGGTTCCAGTTGGTGACATGGGCCGCCATGGCTTTGACGGGGAAGAACTTCGACATAGTCCACTGGATGTGCAGTCTCTCGAACGGGTCGGTATTGTCGGAAGGCCAGAACTCGGTGAAATATTCGAGCATCTTATAGTCGCAGCGTCCGCCTCCGCCTGAACAGAGCATCATCGGCAGGTCGGGATATTGTTGGTGGATGCGGTCGAGAACGGCATAGAGTCCGCGTACGTGGTCGATGTAGAGGTTGCCCTGGCGTTCGCGTAGATAGGCGGAGTAGGGTGAGGTGATCATGGCGTTGCAGTCCCATTTGAAGTAGGCGACGCGTTCGCCAGAGTTGCCGTCTGTTGCTTTCTGTTGCATGATGTTGTCGACGACGCCGTAGACATGGTCTTGCACCTTGGGGTTGGCGAGGTCGAGGACGAGTTGGTTGCGGTGGTATTGTATGTCGCGGTCGGGATAGTGGAGTGCCCAGTCGGGGTGTTTCTCGAAGAGTTCGCTTCGTGGGTTCACCATCTCGGGCTCTATCCAGATGCCGAATTTCACGCCTGCCTTTTGTGCGTCGCGTAGCATGCCTGGGATGCCGTCGGGTATTTTCTTGCTGTTGGCTTGCCAGTCGCCGAGTCCGGCATGGTCGTCGTTGCGCGGGTGCTTGTTACCGAACCATCCGTCGTCGAGCAGGAACATGTCTACGCCGAGGTCCTTGGCTTCTTGCATGAGTGTGGCAAGGCTCTGCTGGTTGAAGTTGAAATAGGTGTTTTCCCAGTTGTTGAGGAGGGTCATGCGGTTGCCCATCCCGTCTTTGAGTCTGTATTTCCTTGCCCAGTCATGGATTTGCCTTGATGCCTTGTCGGCTCCTTGTCGTGAGATGGTGTAGATGAAGTCGGGCGTCCGGAAGGTCTGTCCCGGGTCGAGGATGTAGTTGGATGCCATGGGGTTGATGGCGGGTACGATGCGTAGTGCTCCTGCGTTGTCGATTTCGAAGGTCAGTCTGAAGTTTCCTGTCCATGCGATGGTTCCGAGGATGGTGTTGTCGTCGTAGTCGAGTTGGAAGAACGGTTCGCACTGTTCCGCAGCGCGGCTTCCCATGCGTGTGTCGAGGATTTTCTTTCCGAAGGTGAGGTTGGTGGTCTCCGGTCTTCCCTCTCGTGCCCAGTCGCCGTGGTAGTGTGTGAGCAGGAAGTTTGCCGGGTTGAGATAGAGGATGGGGCTTGCCATCCGTGTCAGCGTGACAGTTTTTTTCTCGTTGTGTGATATCTCGCTCCAGCAGACGATGACGTTTTCTTCGCTGTAGGCTTGATAGTGCAGTGTGACGTTGACGGGATAGCGGTCGTCACGGAGTGTGATGACGTGGTGTCTGACGGAACCGCCTGTATCCTGTGCGTCCTGGTAGTAGAGATAGGTGTCTTGCCTGCCATCGTTGTGGATGAGTGCGATGGCGGGTTCGAACATGTCGTCGCCGCATAGTCCTACCATGGGTTCGTATCCTCTGTCGGGTATTCCGTCGTTTCCCTTGTTGGACTTCCAAGGCAGGTCTGCCACGTTGTCGCTGTCGTTCAGCCGTGGGCCGAAGTAAGTTTGGAAGAGTCGTCCGCTGGGTGCGGTGTTGAGGATGAGCTCATAGTCTCTGGTCTGTATGCGTATGGGCTGTGGCAGCAGTGCGGCATGTACGGCCGTTGCAGCCAGGAGCAGCAGGGTACAGGTGGTTTTCTTCATCATTAGTCTTTCAGTGAATAGGTGATGGTTGTTACGACACGTATTTTCTTGATGTAGGGTGTGTTCTCGTCGCGGTTGTCAATGGAGAACTGTCCTTGGTCGGCATTGACGATTTTGTTGAGCCGGCTCTTGCTGTTCTTGGCAAACTGGTCGGCCGTCTTTTGTGCGTTGGCGATGGCCTGTTCCATCATCTCGGGTTTCATTTCCTGGAAGGAGACGTATTCGTATCTGATGGGATTCTCGTATCCGCCGTCGACGATGGCGATGCCGTCTTTGAGCAGTTCTCCCTGTCGTGCGATGAGGCTCCGGATGAGTTTGACATTGCGCGAGGTGACGGTGATGACGGATGTGATGTTGTAGCGGTTGGGATTTCTGTTGTCGCCCCATCTCTCTGCGTTAAGGTCGATGACGACGGGTGCATTGACATTGATTTCTTCGGCTTTCACGCCGTTGTCGGTAAGGAACCGTTTGATGGTGGCTTCTGTCTGTCCTATTTTCTGGTAGAGGTCAGGCAGGCTGTTGCCTATTTCCTTTGTTGAGATGGGCCAGGTGACCTTGTCGGCTTCCACTTCTTTCTCGGCGAGTCCCTTGACGGTGACTTTACGGTCTTTGTTGGCGAAGTCGTCGATTCCCCATTTGATGCTGATTCCCAGTACTGCGAGGCCGCAAGCGATGACGATGGCCTCGATGATGTGATTCGTTTGTTTCATGATGTTTTTTTTAAGATTGTTGTTGTTATAAGTTTTTCTCTGGATACATGCTGTTCCACCATGCCGGGTCGTCCTTCAGGTAGCGTTCGAACCATGCCATGATGGTGTTGTGCCACTTGATGCGTTTCTGATAGTCCAGCACCCAGTGGTTTTCTCCGTCGACGACGACAAATGCCGTTTGTCTTCCGAGGAGTTTCAGTGCGTTGTACATCTGTATGCTCTCGCCGATGGGCACGTTGGTATCTGCCGACCCGTGGAGGAAGAGCAACGGTGTGTGTATCTTGTCGGCGTTGTAGAGTGGGCTTCGGTCAACGTAAAGGTCCTTGCGTGTCCATGGGTAGCTCTCGGCCATCGACACCTCGCTGTAGCTGTATCCCCAGTAGCCTTCTCCCCAGTAGCTGGTATGGTCGCTGATGCCGGCATGGCTGATGGCTGCAGCGAAGAGGTCGGTCTTGGTCTGGAGGTACTGGGTCATGAAGCCGCCGTAGGACGCTCCGAGGCATCCTATCTTCGACTTGTTCACAAAGGGATGCTCCGAGCAGAACTGTTTGACGCCCTGAATGATGTCGTCGGCCACGCCCTCGCCGGCGGTGTTGACGTGTCGCGAGGAGAACTCCTGTCCGAAGCCTGCCGCTCCGCTGGGGTTGACGACGAGGACGATATATCCCTGTGCGGCATAGGCATGCATGGGATACAAGGTGTCGAAGCTGCGGCTGGTGGGTGAGCATCCTCCGTAGTAGTATACGATCATGGGATACTTCCTGTCGGCGCTGAAGTGAGGCGGCAGGTAGTAGCGTGCGTAGATGGTGTCGCCATTGCCGTTGCTGAATGTCCATGGCAGGCATTCGCCCAGTACGACGTCTTTGAGAATCGTGTCGTTGGAGTCTTCCACGAGATTCGTCTTCAGCGACTTGGTGTTCAGTGTGTATAGGCGGTCGCAGTTCGATGCGCTCTCACCGAAGAAGGCCAGACAAGGTGCTGTGTGGGCTATGGATACCTGGTTGACCATCTCTTCAGGAACCTCGATTTTTTGGATGTCTCCGTCCTTGGGGTTGCAGCGGAACAGGTGTACGTAGTCGAGGTCGTTGGCAGTAAAGTATATCTGTCCGTCGTAGCTGTTCCACCAGTATCTGCTCACGCTGGGGTTGAAGTCGCGTGTGAGGGCGATGGGTTGTCCGTCTCGGAGGATATACAGTTGGTAGTCGTACATGCTGGGTATGCGTCCCTCGGGCACATTCTTTCCGATGCCACCGAGGCATTCCGGTGATCCCATGACGAGTATCTCCGTTGCGTCGGGTGAGAAACAGGCTCCTGCTATGAACCCGTCGTCGGCAATCAGTGTGTCGGCCTGCATGGTCTGCATGTCGAGTCGCAGGAGGGTGGTGAGGGATGTGGGGCGCTGTGTGAGCCGGCTGCGCGAGGTAGACAGGAGCAGGTATCGGCCGTCTTCGGAGATGTCTGTCAGGCTCACCTGATGATAGCCGTAGGTGAGGGGTTGCAGCAGTCCCGTCTTGATGTCGTAGCGTGCCAGTGTCTGACGGTTGCGCCATCCCGGCTGTCGGTCGTCAGGCTCGACGAGTTCATGGACCTGCGGGTCGGGTTTCGGACCATCGTTCTGGATGGTGAACAACAGGTAGTCGCCTTGTGGCGCGACGCTGAAGCTGCCTTCGGGGAGTTCGTTGGCCTCGATGCGTTGGTCGCCGGTCTTCGGGTCGACGGTGATGAGCTGCCTGCCGTTGTGTCCCTGCCGGGTGAAATAGTAGCGGCCTGTCCGTCCGTACCACCGTATGGCTTCGGTTGTTTCTGTCAGCAGTCGGTTGGTCTTCACCTCACTGAGTTGCCATGTGGTCTGTGTGCGTCCGCCCGGGAAAGTCGTTTTATGGCTGGTGATGAGCCAGGTTCCGTCGGGCGATATGCTCACCCCTGTTATCCTGCGCCCGTCGGTGACGTCGCTGAGCGTATACGGATGGCTTGGTGTGATGCCGGCCTCGAGGTTGACGTCGGTCTCGGTTGTCACGCTGATGTCGATGGTGTCGGCGGCAGTGCCTGTGGTGAGGTATTTCACGACCACCTGATGGTTGTCAGGCTCAAGCACGACATCGGCATCGCTTTTGTTTCCGTCGACATAGAGCTGGTAGTGGTCCAGGTTCTTGACCACTATCTTCGCTTTGGCATACGAGGCATTATACACGCTGAAGGCGAGCATGTGGAGGGCTTCGGCCGATGCCGACGGATAGCATGTGCCGTCATAGGTCTCTCCGGCTGATGCCTGACTGATGCTGACGGGTGTCTGCAGCAGACTGTTCACGTCGAAGGTTTTCCCGTTGAAGTCTACACTGTCGACCATCAGCGGTTTCTGTATGGCGATGGGTCCTGTGTAGCGGAACTGCCGCACTTGCAGGGTGTCCGCCGCCTGTGTGGCCATTGCGGCCCAGCCGCAAAAGGCTATCAGCAGAGTCTTCTTCATTGTATCTTGGGTGTTTACTGAAATGAATGGGTTATACATTCCTGACGATGGTGGAGCCGTTGGCCTGATGGGTGGCCAGTACGAGTACTTCGGCAATCTGTACGTGCGCCGGTGCTTGTGCGGCATAGAAGCACACATCGGCGATGTCGGCCCCTGTCAGCGGTTTGATGCCTTTATATACGTTGGCTGCACGTTCGTCGTCGCCATGGAAGCGGGTGACGCTGAAGTTCGTCTGGACGAGTCCCGGCTTGATGTTGGTGACGCGCAGCGGTGTCTCGGCCAGGTCGATGCGCAAGCCGTCGGTGAGCGCCTTTACGGCAGCTTTGGTGGCGCAGTATACATTGCCGTTGGCATATGCAGCGTCGCCTGCCACGCTCCCTATATTAATAATGTGTCCTTGTCCGCGCTCCACCATGCCAGGCACGATGAGGCGTGTCATGGTGAGCAGTCCCTTGATGTTGGTGTCGATCATCGTGTCCCAGTCGTCGTAGTTGCCTTCGTATTCTTTCTCGAGTCCGAGGGCCAGTCCGGCATTGTTGATGAGAACGTCGATGTCCCGCCATTCCTGTGGGATGACAGCCATGGCCTTTGCGGCAGCGTCGCGGTCGCGCACGTCGAAGGAGAGCGTGAGTACGTCGTGGCCGTTGTCTCTCAGTGTGGTAGCGATGGTGTTGAGTCTGTCTTCGTTGCGTCCGGTAATGATGACAGCGTATCCTCCCTTGGCGAAACGTTCGGCGCAAGCCTGTCCGATGCCACTGGTTGCTCCGGTGATAAGTGCTATTTTCTGTTTCATGCTCTTTCTGATAGTATTTGTACGATTCTCTCTGCTGTGCGTCCGTCCCATCGGTCGGGAATGCCTGCTGCCTTCCATTCGCCTCTTGCCATTTTCCCGACATATTCGGCAAGGACCTCAGCATCCTCACCAACGAGGACGTTAGTGCCTACCTTCACCGTCTCGATATGTTCGGTATAGCTGTTCAGGGTGATGCAGGGCACCCCGTTGAAGGTTGCTTCCTCGGCAACGTTACCGGAGTCGGTGATGATGCCCTTGGCATGTGATGTGAGCCATCCGAACTGCAGATAGCTCTGCGGCGGTATGACACGGATGTTCCCCGATGCGGGCATATTCCGCTCCACCACTTCCTTGGCCTTTCCCCTCAGTGGCGCATAGACGGTCATTCCATTGGCATTGTCGGCGATGGCCTGTAACATTCGTCTGAGGTTTTCCTCGTCGGCTATCAGTGCCTTACGGTTCAGTGTGAAGACGATGTACTGCTCGTCGCAGGGCTGGGGGAGGGTAGGCGGCAGGAACCGGTTGTGGTTATACCGGAGGGTGTCCATGAGGATGTTACCCACCATATATACTTTCTCCTGGCTGCCCTCGCGCGTGGCTGTGCTCTGACTGCCCATGCCGGCGGTGAAGAGCAGGTCGGATAGTCCGTCGATGACCAGCCTGTTGATTTCCTTCGGCATGGTGATGTCGAACGACCGTGTGCCAGCCACGAGGTGTGCCAGTGTGATGTTCTGCTTCTTGGTGACGATGGCGGCAGCCATGGTCGATGCCAGGTCGTCGACGACGATGACGGCATCGGTCTTATGTTCCTGCAGGTAGCGTTCGAACGTGGACATGACCTGCCCTGTCAGTTCGTTCAGGTTTTCGCAACTCACACCGAGGAAGACGTCCGGCTTATGGATGTCGAGGTCGGAGAAGAGTGACTCCTCGAGTGTGGGGTCGTCGTCTGTTCCTGCATAGACCAGCTGATAGGTGATGTTACGTCCGTGGTTACGGGCGTTGTCGATGGCTCGCATGATAGGGGCCACCTTCATGAAGTTCGGGCGTGCGCCCGTCATAATGCAAATGTGCATGGTAGTGTGGTTATTTCTTTATATGGCTGTTGCCCTATGATAGTCCATCAGTCCTTCCATAGGGCTTTTGATGATGTTTCCGATGTGGACTCCTTCGGCCCCAGCAGCCTCATGGAGCTGGGGCGCAAAGTGATAGGCGATGCTTCCTACGGCGTTGACGGGTAGGTCGTTGCGCCCATAGCGTAGGATGTTGTTGTGCAGGAAGTCCCTGAAATTCTCTGTTACCAGCAGCCTGACCTCTTTGCGATGCAGCTGCTGGTGGATGAAGGGAGCCAGCGAGGCCAGGAAACGGTTGGGCATGGGCTGCCGGTATACGCGGTCGATGAGTCGGGGTAGGGTGAGTCCGGTGGCTTGCTCAAATCCGGCGAGCATGTCGGCAGGCATCCTGCCCTCGTAAAGGGCGTTGATAAAGCGCTTGCCGAGGACGGCTCCGCTGCCTTCGTCGCCAAGGATAAATCCCAATGCCGGCCGATTGTCGACGATGTTGCTTCCGTCGTACAGGCACGAGTTGGCACCCGTGCCGAGGATGCAGGCAATGCCCTCGCTATGCTGGCAGAGGGCTCTTGCAGCACCGAGCATGTCGGAGTGGATGTGGATAGGGGGTGGTGTCGTGGCAGCGTTGAAGCAGGCCGCCGTCAGTGCCCCCTGCATCTTCGCAACCTGTTCGGGTCGGCATCCGGCACCATAGAAGAACAGGCTGGTGATGTCTCTGTCGGTGAGGTAGGGGCATAGTTGTTCCTTCAGAAGATTTACGATGGCGGCATCGTCCATCAGCACAGGGTTGATGCCCTGTGTCTGGAAGCATGCTGCCTCGCCCTCGTCAACGGTGCAGGGCAGCAGTGCCCAGTCGGTTTTCGTGCTTCCGCTGTCAGCCAGTAGGATCATTCTTCAGGATTGGGGAGAAAGCAAAGAATGATTTTATAGTATTTCGCGTCCGAAGGGGGTGAGCGCCAGCCTGGCCATCTTGAAGTGCTGTTTCCCGAACGGTATACCGATGATGGTGATATAGAGCACTATCCCGAAGATGATATGTGTAAACCATATTGCCAAGCCTCCCACGAAGAACCACAAGATGTTCATCGCAGTGTTCAGACATCCGCTGGTGGGCTTTTTCACCACCGTCGAGCCGAAAGGCCACAGGCAGAACAGTCCCAGCTTGAAAGCCTGCAGACCGAACGGTATGCCGATGATGGTCACCATCATCGCTACCCCTGCGACCAGATATTCGACGGCCGTTTCAATGCCGCCGAATATCAGCCACAGTATGTTGCCTAATGTCTTCATTCCTTACTGTTTGTTCTTCAGCAGGTCGCGGATTTCAGCCAGCAGTTCCTCCTGAGTGGGGCCTGCGGGTGCTGCGGGCTCGGGCTCAGCTTCCTTCTTGCGTGTGAGCTTGTTGATGGCCTTGATAGCGAAGAAGATACACACAGCCACGATGAGGAAGTCGACGATGTTCTGAACAAACATTCCGTAGTTCAGCGTGATAGCGTCCGTAGCCTCATGGACGAGGTTGCCGGCTTCATCGAGTTTTTCGGGAACAGCCTCGCGCAGTGTCCACGAGAGTTTGGAGAACTGAGCATTACCAACCAGTGCTGCCACGGGGGGCATGATCACATCGTTTACCAGTGATGTTACAATCTTACCAAAAGCTCCGCCGATGATTACACCGACAGCCATGTCCATCACATTGCCTTTCAGGGCAAATTCCTTAAATTCTTTAATCAGTCCCATGTGCTTGATTTTTTTAAGTTGTTATTAATTAAATAGGTATATAAACCAGTCGTTTTGTAATCTGCATTTAGCAAAAGTGGCATTTTGCTAATCGTTGCCAGCCTTTTAGATGTGCTAAAGCTACTTTTTTTATTTTATTAATATTGTTTTCAACTGCAAATTTAAAAAATATTTTGTAACTTTGCGCACAAATTCGGAGAAAAATGCTTTAGAAGCGTAGAAAAATAGATATTATCATTATAAACCCATTAAAAAAGTAAAGTTAAAACAATGACAAAAGTAGCTATTAACGGTTTTGGCCGTATCGGTCGTCTCGCATTCCGTCAGATGTTCGAGGCAGAAGGTTATGAAGTGGTCGCCATCAACGACCTCACCAGCCCCAAAATGCTGGCTCACCTGTTGAAGTACGACACCGCTCAGGGTGGTTTCTGTGGCAAGTTCGGTGAGAACAAGCACACTGTTG
>CAMNII010000046.1 GCA_946540435.1 uncultured Prevotella sp. | reverse complement strand
TCACTTTTCACTTTTTTACTTCTCCGGGTATTTCCGGTGACAGATGCCCTTGAGGATATATGCGATGGCTGTCGGCATGCTGATATCCGACTGATAGAGCTTGCGCTTACGCCAGCCATAATAGAAAGCATAAAGTGTCGCGAAGAACGGACCGAGGAAACGGCGCGTTGCCCATCCCTGGTTGAAGAAATAGCGACGGTCGTATCCATGGAACCATTGCGACGCCGAGTCTTTGTGAAGTCGGGCAATCATCATTGGGACATATTGGATACGAAGTCCACGGCGGAGGCTGTCGAAGAGAAACTTAATTTCCTCGCAGGCGCCATGTCCGGTTCCCGACCCCATCTCTTCGTCAAAAGAGATTCCTTTGTCGATGATGCGCTGACGGCGGAATGTGATTTCCAAGCTGCAGGTCTGCATGGCCCGTTTATATCCCACCCGTGCCGGCTTGTCTGGGTAGGTGAGCTTGATGTCGTTTTCTACTTGAAAGGCAATGATGTCGGCTTCGGGATAGTCTTCATAGGCCTTGAGGATGATATCGGCATAGGCATCGTCGAACACTTCGTCATCATCGGCGATGACACAGATATCGGCCGTGGCATGGCGTATGGCCATGTTCCTGCTCCGCGACAAGCCTCGCTCACGGGTGCTGACGATGGTGGCCTTGTGATGTTGTCCAGCCTCATCGGTATAGGTGAGGGTCAGAAGCTCTTCGCGGTCGCACTGGTTGACGAGGACGATGTCTGTCCGAGCCCTGGAGGCTGTGACAAGCGACGCATCCGTCTGATGCATGGCCGACATGAGTATTTCTATTGTCTTATTCATTTGCGAGATAGTCTTTTATCATTCTACGACGGGAATAAAGGAAGTCGAGATAGTCGGCCGACGAACGTCCGAGAAGGCGTTTGATACGGGTGAAAAAGATGAGAAGCTCGACATTCTTCAGTCGGTTCCTGACGGTTCGCAGCCGGGGATAGCCTTTCTTCTCGTTCATGGCGATGGCCACATCGACAAGTTTCCGTTCATAGTCCACATCGGGTTTGCGCTGGTGCATGGGATGGATATAGTGTAACCTGGGCATATAGCGCATGGAGGAGCCATAGCGCTGGTAAAGGCGGTAATGGATGTCGTCTTCCTCGCCATACATGAAGTTCGTCTCGTCGAAGAGACCTACCGACAGGAACTTCTCCCTGCTGAGGAAGAAACAGGAACCGGAGAAGTGCATCCAACGCGGCAGATAACAGTCCGTCCGATTGCCAAGGACAGAGAGGATGGTCTGCAGGTAGCCGTTCATCATATAGGTTGCCGTGAAGGAATAGGGGCTTTCGTGGTGTTCGTCGAACATCTGCTTCATACCGAGCATCGTCAGACGCGGTTCTCGGTCGAAGGCTTCCACTGCTTCCTTGAAGACAGGCTCCATCAGCCTGACATCAGGGTTCATGATGAGGAGGACAGGAGCTGACGCTTGGCGTATGCCGACGTTATTGCCCTGTCCATATCCGCCGTTACGGTCGTTACTGATAAGGATGATATCATCGCCCCACTGTTGGCGGAGGGCAGTGAACATAGGCTCAGGATTGTTGCTCTTATTGTCGACGACAATCAGTTCAAGCTCGTCTTTCTGCAGGTCATTATATTGCTGAATCGACCTCACACAGTCGAAGATATCGTGTTCGGAGTTGTAGGTAACGATGATAATGGACAGTCGTTTCATATCGTGATTCTTCAGTGGGTTCATTGTGGGGTTATAGTGAAAGGATGACTGACAGCATTGAAGATGGCCTGCTGGATGATGGCATCGTCGGATGACAGCTGCAGGCCGTCAGCAGCATGGCTCTCTGCCAGCACCGGGGAAAGCAACGAGTGATACCACACGCCGGCAGCCACATAGCGGCCAAGGGGAGCCAGATGCATGCTGTCGCGCGTCAGTTCAAGGCTGTCACAGAGACGGGTCTGACGGACGTTCTGGATGGCCGTCCCCGTGGGAATGAGGAGACGGATACCGTCCTTCATCATCATCGCCTGGGTAGCGGCAACCTGTTGCTGCCACTGCTTCTTGCCACCCATATGCCGAAAGCCTTCGACAAACGACCACGCCAGTTGCCACCCGATGCGCACGTCAGGATTGGCACACAGGTCCTTTGCAGCACCGATGAGATGACGGAGGTATGGATTATAAGTGGAATAAAACGGAGCCAGATTGGATGACTGTTGGAAAACAATAACATCCCACGGCTGACGAAGGACATCAGCCACCGTACCGCTATCGACCGGCATGACCAGCCGGCCGGCTGCCCGCTTCACCTCGTAGACCGTCGTACTATCGAGTCGCTCACTCCATTGTCGTAGCGCAGCACCCGATGTAGCCAACATATATACGCAACAGCTGTCGGCATCGATGCCACAGCTGTCTATCCACTCGTCCAACCGAGCCGTGGCATCAATGGTGAAACTGTTGCCGATACCCAGGATGCGCATGGACGTATTCCCATACGGAAGCAGGTCTTGGCCGACGAAAGATCCGTCATCAGCCTCAGAACACGACATCATCATCGTCGATACACCGACAAGCAGGATGAACAGGTGGGCGCGCCCGAGCAATTTGCGGCGAACACCTTGCGCGACGAATGCCCGTTCTTCCTTACGCAGACCGATAAAGGCAACACACACTGCAGTAAGCAGGAAACTCACGGCGAGGCGCAACAGCACTCCAAGGAAGCCTTCGGAAGGAAGACAGCGCAACAGCAGGTGCACGGCAACGACACTCAACGTGGTGACGAACAGCGGCAACAGCACGCTGACGGCATATTGCCCGAGGGTAACACCGATAACGTTCCGGACGAGATGCACACGGGTAAACTGCACGATAAACAGCAGCGCCGCCAAGATGGCCATCGACGAATAAGCGGGAAGCCCGCAACGGAACGCTACGTAACAGAGGGGCAGGAAAAGCAAGGTCTGTACGCCGACGAGAATCTGATAGCGCTTGATGTCGCCAGTGGCACGGATAGCCATGGTGATAGGATTCTCGAGAACGAACACCAACGACTTCACCAACTCAAGCTGGGCAAAGAGCAGCATGTCACGGGTGACTTGGGATTCGCCCAGCCAGGCCGCCAGCAAATCCTGCATATTGTAGATAAGCGGGATGGCAAGCACCAGCATGAGATAGTAGGAATAACGAGAACTGCCGAGCACCAGCTGGCGCATGTAACCGATGTCGCCCGATGCATACGACTTCACAATCTGTGGCGACACGGCCATATAGAAGTTCGTCGAGAACGACACCACAGTACTCTGTATCTTGTCGGCGATAGCCTTGGCCGTGATGACTATAGGGCCGAAGAAGACATCGAGGATGATGGTCTGGCCCTGGACCACCAGCACAGACGACACCGAACCAAACAAGTTCCAGCCGGCATAGTTGGCCAGCCGACGGAACAACTGCGGGTCCCAGATGCGCTCATAACGGCAGCCGGGAAGCCTCTGACGACAATAAAGCCAGGTGAGGATGGCGATGACAAGCGTCATCAGCGACGTCAGTGCCCCAAGCGTTACCAATTGGTCGAAGGGGGTCACCAGCAGCGCATAGACGATGCCGAGCTTGAAGAACACGTCGACAAACATCAGGTAGGCATAGACATCCATCCGCTCGTGGGCGATGAGCGAGGCTGTCAGGGGGATGCTGAGCGTGGCGAAGATGAAGTTCAGGATGGTGAACTGGTAAAGCCACATCGTAGCCTCCATCCGCTCCGGGGCAATCTTCAGATGGGGCAGGCACAGCGGAGCGGCAATCTCCAGCACGACAACGGCAAGTACGCAGAAAAGCACCAACACGTTGAAAAGCATACTGTACGTCCGCCGATAGTTCCGGATATCACCCTTTCCCAAGTCGAAGGCGAGGAAGCGCTGCGTGGCCGACGTCATCGTTGCCGTGATGATGGCGGTGAACCCTATGATGCCGGCGATGAGATTGAAATAGCCATAGTCTTCGTCGCCGAGAATGTGCAGCGTCAGACGCACCGTATAGAGCGACACCACCGTCGTGACAATCATCCGAAGGTAGAGAAGCAAAGTGTTGCGCGCTATACGAGTGTTCTTTCCCATAACTGAAATAATTAGCCGTTAACCACCTTTCTGATGGTTTCAAGGAACATGGTGCGTGACGAGACATCGGGCTCCAGATAGGTGCCCTCAGCCCATTCGTTCCAAGCATTGACGAAGAGGGTGTCTGTATGATACACCGTCTGTGTCTGATCAATCTTCTTGCGCAAATAGTCTTCGAAATCCTTCTGAGTGGGGGTCTCAATGACGAGGCCGTTGGCACCCTTGCGCGGTGTGTTGTCCCAACCGCAGAAAACACCGCCATACGTCTTCTCGGGCGACAGATAGCACAATGACATGCGTGCAACTGTATTGAAGGCATATACACGGCGTGGAAGTATCGCTGTGTGAAGCCACTTGTTCAGGAGGGGAACCACTTTCCCGCGTAGTTTAACCCAGAAAGAGTGACGATGCAGGTCGAGCGCACGCATAGGCTCGAACTCCACATAGTTGCTGAAGGGCAGATGGAGGTTCTCCGGCCGATAGTCGTTGCGATAGCCAAGGGTACAGACAAAGTGTATCCCCGGCAATCCGTTCTCACGTGCCATCCGGTCCCACAACTCCATCATCTCCTTACAGCACGGGATGTTGACGGAACGATAGAGCACCATCATCGGACGGCCGTCGACCTTGATATAGCGGTCGTCGAGAAAGAACGGCAACAGATAGTCGAAGTGCTTGCGCCAGTCGGCCTCGGAGCCATAGTCCTGGGCGATAAGCACCTGCTTGTCGTGGCCGTCCCATGTCCGGGCCCACGGCTCGTTAGCCCATGAGAAGCAGAAACGCAAAGAGATATCCTTGTTTGCCAACAGCATCTCGGCAGGTTTCTCGAGCAACAGCTTGCCGGAAAACCAATAGTGGTAGAAGCACAGGCCATAGAGACCATAGCTGTTGACAAGGCCGGCCTGCCAGCGAAGGGTATCGATACTGCTCAGGTCGTAGTAGTTATCGTCGAGCGGACGGCGGGGTTGGTCATGACCTTCAAAGAGAGGGCGCGCCTTCTGCACATTCGTCCAGTCGGTAAAGCCTTTTCCCCACCACTCGTCATTCTCAGGAATGGTATGGTATTGCGGAAGGTAATATGCGATAATCTTGGGTTTCATGGGGTTTTCTTGTGATTGATGATTTCGTTATAGAAGTCCATGGTAGCCGCCACATTGCACTCCCATGTATAGAGCTGCCTGACGGTAGACATGGCACGGGCAGCCATCGGGGTGAGCGACTCGGGCGACAGCGTGGCCGTCAGCAGATGGCTGGTGAGCTCATCGGCGGTGGTAAACGGCAGGGCGATGTCGGCACCCTGCTGTGAGAGGCCGTTCTGTATTTGCTCGTGTGTGCCGGCTTTGTCACAGGCAATGACCGGACAGCCGGCAAACATGGCTTCGGGCATCACTCTGCCGAAGGCTTCGTTCTGAGAGGTGACGACGAGGACACGGGCCTCACGCATGAGGGTCGGGATGTCATCACGCTGCCCGAGATACGTCACGAGTGTCTGTGCTCCGCATCTTTGGAAGAGCGCGTCGGCCTGCTGCCGATAATGCTTGTCGGCAATGGCGCCTGCCACCTTGAGCGGCAATGGGTTGGCGGCCTTCACGAAGTAGTCGGCATAGGCTTCTGCCAGAAGGAGGAATCCTTTCTGGGGCTCAATGCGCCCTACGTAGAGGAAGTAGCTGCCTACCTCATGGGCTTCTGCCTTTTCCCGAGCCGAGCGGATGCCATTATAGATAACCCTTGACCGCGGGTTTGCCGAGCGACCATGGTAATGCTGGATGGCCCGGGTAATACTGATGTCATAGCACAGCGGTGAGCGCAGCGTCCGTTGAAAGGCACCCTTCGAGGGGAAGTGGTGCATGCAGAAGTCCCGGTCGCCATATTCACGGAGATGGTAGACATGAGGGATTCCATATCGGCGGGCTACATAGAACCCGAGGCGGAGCATGCCGGTGTTCGAATGGATGATGTCCGGCTGCCACTTCCTGACGAGCCTCTTCAGCCGCTGATAGCACAAGGCGTTGCACAGCACCGACCAGCACAGCAACGGGAGGAAGCAGACATAGTTCAGACGGCGGTTGAGAACAGGATAGATGTCAAGATGGATAGGCATCGTCACTACCGTTACAGGCATCTCGGCCAGTTCACGGCAGATGCCTTCGCCATCTGGTGCCACAACGGTGAGTTCTGCCCCCTCTGCACACAAGCCCTCGGCCAGGGCGCGGAACGACCTGACCGACCCTTCGGCCAACGAGGTGGAATGCAGCAGGAACAGTATCTTCATCTTTCTCTTTGTCAAGTATCTTACACCATCACAAAGCCACATTACATGGCTGACCGTTATGACGGATAATCCGCGCCGGATTGCCGGCGACGACACTGTTGGCAGGCACGTCCTTCAGCACGACGGCACAGGCGCCGATAGTGGCGTCGTCGCCGATGTGTATGTCACCTAAGACGACGGCTCCGGTACAGATCTTCACCCGGTTGCCGATAGTGGGCAGCTCACCGCCCGACTGTTTCTTTCCGACGGTGACATTGTGCCAGATCTCCACATCCTCGCCGACATGCTTGGCACCGAGGCGCATGGAGTGTCCATGATGGATAACGAGACCACGGCCTACGTTCTGACGTTCTGAGCCATGCAGGAAGCAGGTGGGCATGCCCGGTGCCAGCCAGCGAAGCAGGAAGTAGCGGGGGCCCAAACGATAATAGAACAGGGTGCGGAACTCACGGATGTCACGGACAAGTGTCAGGAACAGCCGCACATCGTTGCGAGGACTGACACTCAGGCGCAACACCTCGCCCCAGCGCTCTACTTCATAGCGGAACAGGTGGCGCTTGAGCAGATACGTCAGCACATGGGGGATGAGGACGAGGGTATAGATCAGATTTCCGATTTTGATAAGCATAGCGGTGGAGCTTTAGGTGCCTGCTGCCAGCTCTGCCGGTCTTGCAGGGCAGTAACGAAGAAGGGTATCAGGTTGCTGTACCACAGCGGATAGCCGCGGATCCAGAAGGTAAGTGCAAAAATGAGGGCTGCCGAGAGCATGTAGCGGCGGTCGCGGTAATGGCGCAACGACAGCCAATAGAAAGCAAAGACAAGAAAGGTAGCGATGATGCCATTCTCGTAGATGAAGACGCGATAGCCGGAGTTTCCCTGACCGTTGCCTGCCTTGCCCACGTTTTTCATGTCGCGACCGAGAAAGATATCGGTAGTGGTGATATACTGTTCAAACTCCTTCTCAAAGTCGTCAGAGACGCGGTTATTGCCAACCATGTCACCCGTCTCCTCATCGACTTCCAATCGCAGGAAGATAAGGTCGTGGAGCATATTATCACCATCATTATACGTGAATGCGCCAAGGGTGACAAGAGCCAAGGCTACTAAGGCCAGCAGCAGTTTCCGGAGGATATGCTGCCGCTGTACCCACATATTTAGGAATACCAATGTCACCAGCAGTGCATAGGCGGCCAGCGAGAAGGTGGACAGGGCAACGATGATAAGGAGGACGTTGTACCACTTACGCCAACGTCCGAATTGAGTCATCAGCAGGAGCACGACGGCTGTTCCCAAATGGCCCGGCTCGAGGAATACGGAGTGGAAACGCGGGATGATGGCATCGAGCGACCAGTCAGACCGCATGAACAGGAAGTAGTTGTCATAAGAGTACTGATAATCATTGAACTGCGTACTCACGCTCGGCAAGGGGAAACCGACGAGATAGATCAGGAAGAAGAACAGCGACACCGCCATGCTGACAGCCATAATCTTGGCTACTCGGTCGCAGAAACGTTGGAGCATCGCTCCCCTACCCCGCAGGAGCAGCACCATCACCACCCACGAGGCGAAGGTGAAGAAAATATAGCCGATGGTGGGGCCATTGACAAAGACGATGAAGAACGAGGCCACAAAGAACAACCCGGCGGGCAGCAACAGGTCGGCTGTGCTCAGCGATGGTTGCGGCCGCGAGTTGTCGATGAGCATGCATGCCAAGGCGAAACAGGCACCGATGATGAAGTACAAGTCGCCTATCGGCCAGAGAAACCAAGGATGAAGCGAGCCAAGGAAGACAGTGAACATAGCCAGGAAGAACAGCCCTTCGACAAGGGCTTCCTTCCTGATGCGATAGAACTTGCTTATGTCAACCTTGAAGTCGAATGTCATACTGTTCCTTGCGGAGATTCTTCGACGGGTGCCTCGGCATCTGTTTTCTTGATATGGACAAGCTGGGCCTTGACAAAGTCTTTGGCTATCCACAGGCAAGTGCCTATGAAGGCCAGAACGAGCATCATCAGTACGAATATCATGCGCTTGGGAGCCGAGGCTTTCAACGGCACCACGGCAGGCTGGATGACGGTGAAGGCCGGCGTGCGTTCCTGCAGTTTGGCCCTGGCGGCCTGAAGCTGACTGGCCACAAGATTATAGGTGTTCAGCTTCATCTGCATTTCGTTGTTCAGCACATCCTGACGCGTCAGCGTGGACTGCAGCGACGACTCCTGGTGCGAATCAGAGAAACGGCTGTAGGCACGCACGGCATCGTCGTACTCCTGACGCGAGCGTTGCAACAGCTCGGTATAGAACTCCACGTCAACACGGGCTTTCTTCGTGCGATAGGCGGTGATGTAGTCCTGCAGCAACACGCGCACGGAGTCGGCCATCGAGGCGGAGATGAGTGGATCCTGATCGGTGACGGTGATGGTGATGACCTCTGTCTTCTTGTCAATCCGGCAGCCCACCTTGGCATTGATCTTGTCGATGATTTCTTTCTGCCTGCGGCTGAGGAACACACTGCTTCCGCTCTTGGCCTGCTTGTTGCCGGCGGCAACGACGGCGTCTTCGCCGATGAGTTTGCGCAGTTGCTTCCTAACCCATTCTACCGGTTTCAGCCAGAGGGCCTGCTTCTGCATCCTGTTCAGATAGTGATAGTAGGTGGTGTCGACAACGCCGTCGATGCTCTTCACGTGGACATCGAACAGACTCGTGGTGAAGGCTGTCGACCCGATGACGTCGGGATAGATGACGGGGAAGATGGCGTCGGCCGACTGTGCACTGTTCAGGTCGATGCCGAATGAGGATGCGAGGCTTCCCAATGTTCCTGACACGCCGGGGGTTGATGCCTCGGGCGAGAGGGTGATGGTGGTGCTGTAGGTGCGGGGGAAGGGTACGATCCAGATGCAGCTCAGCACGAAGGTGATGATGAGCACCTTAACAAACAGCTTCCTGCGTTTCCACAGCTGTCCGACGACCTCTCTGAGGTCAATGTATTCTTCGTTCATATCGTTGTTTTCTGTTTGCTGTATTCCGATGTTACAGGATGATATTGGCAATGGTGGCGATGATGGCGGCGAAGGAACCTGCCGAGGTGGCCATGGAGAGACGCTCGGCTGTCGTCATCTTGTTCAGGCTCTTGGCAGGAACGACGATTTCGCAGCCGGGTTTCACCTTGGCATCGTGGCCGACCTTCGACACCATGCCGTTGGCATAGCGGATGTAGGTCTGGCTCTTCTTGGCCTTGTCGGAGAAGCCGCCGGCCTGATTCACGTAGTAGCTCACGCCCTTGCCGGCGACATAGCCGACGGTGTTGGGATAGAGCACCTCGCCATTGATTTTCACCGTGGCGTTATACTGCGGCACGACGAGGCGGTCGCCTTCGCGCAGGACGATGTCTTCCTTGCCGCCGGGCGTGGCCAGTGCCTTGTCCAGTTCGATACCAACGGGATAGGTCTCGCCAATGTCATATTTCTTCAGTTGCTCATTACCCTTGATATTGGCCAGAGAGGCATTACCCAGACGGGCGGCCTGCTCCTGAAGGGCGGCCTCCATCTCTTCACGGGCTTTCTTCTGTACGGCTTCGGCAGAAAGGCGTTCCTGCTCGTTATAGCGACGCTCCAGACGGGCTCCTGCCACGAAGGCGCGGTCGTTGACACCTCCTGCAGCCTTGATAATGTCGGAGAGGCGGGTATTCTTCTTAGAGAGCGTATAGGTGCCGCTGAACATCACCTCGCCTTCGACGATGACGTTCTGCTGCTCGTAATAGCCGGGACTCTTACGGACGTACACCTCGTCGAAGGGTTGCAGGGTGAAGCCTTCCTCCCCATCGATAACGAACCCTTCCTTGAGCTTGAACGTGTAAGTACGGGCGATGATCGTATCGGTTTCGATGGCTGCGGGGTCACTGATACGGCGTGAGACGTCGATCTTGGCCGTTGAGGCGGCGTCTTTCAGTCCGCCTGCCTGAAGGATGAAGTCTTCGATGGTCTCTCCTTCAGCATACTGGTAGGTTCCCGGGTAGTGCACTTCACCATGTATCTTGATGGTCTGTTCCACCATCTTCTCCTGTTTTGTCGGAACGAAGAGTACATCGTTAGGCTGCAGGGCAATATCGGCTACGGTGCCGTTCATGATGCCGTCGATATCTACCTGGATGACGCGCAGCGTGCGGTCTTCCTTCATGCGATGCATCACGGCATGACGGGTGAAGGCTTCCTCGGTGACGCCCTCGGCAGCCTCAATGAGCTGGCGAACGGTGCTGATATCACCACCCACCTGATAAGGGCCTGGGCGGAACACGGCTCCTTTCACCTCGGCGGTGTTCTCGTAGCGGTTGAGCACAGAGTCCACGCTCACCGAGTCGCCGTCGGCAATGGTGAAGGTGGACATATCGAACTCCTTGACCACATGGACGGAATACTCGCGGCCATTCTTCCTGACCACACGGACGGCTTTCTTATAGGCATCACCAGCGAAGCCACCGGCATACTCCAACAGCGAAGCGAGGCTTTCGCCACGTTTCATCTCATAGAACATGGGGCGCTTCACCTTGCCGGTGAGGTTCACCAGACAGTCGTAGCTGCCTACCACAATCTGGTCGTTATCGGTCAGGCGGATGTCGCCGGAGAGGCGGCCGTTGAGCAGGTAGTCGTAAACATCGATGGTGGAGAGCAGACGGTTGTTGCGATAGACTTTGATATTGCGCAGCGTACCGATTTCGGTGGGACCGCCGGCCATGTAGAGGGCATTATACACGGTGGAGAAAGCTGACAACGTATAGGTACCGGGGGCCACGACATCGCCGGCGACATTCACCATGATGGTGCGGGTCTGGCCTACGCTGAGTTTCACCTGCGAGCCGGCATAGCGGCCGCTGAGCCTGCTGCGCAGACGGGCATTGGCCTGCTCAGCCGTCAGCCCACCTACAGCCACGGGGCCGAAGCCTTCGATGACGATGTCGCCATCGGGCGAAACGGTATAGTTGATGGTCTTCTGGGTCTCACCATAGATGTCCACCACCACGGCATCACCCGGGCCCAGCACATAGTCGCGCGGGGTGGCTACATTCATATTCGGCTCAAAGGTGAGCATCTCGTTGTTGAACAGGTCATGGCCATAGATTTTCTGCTTCTCCTTCTCCTGATCGGCAAGCAACTGCTCCAGCCAGGCGATGGAGTCGACGGGCATGACGCCGCCCAGTTCGCCAATCATCATCTGATACTCCTCGTCCTGATCGTCGAAGGTGTGTTTCGTAGCCGGCTGCTTGCGTAGCCGGCTGTTCGACAGGCGGCCCGTAGGGTCAAGGCGCTCCTGGGTATTGTTCTGGCGCAACCGGTTCTGCCCGTCGACGGTGTTGGCAAACGAGCCGTCGTCCTGGGCGCCAAGGCCTTTCTGCTTCTGCAGACGCTCCATCTTCTTACGCACGCGCTGCACCTGCTGGATATCCACGCCACGCTGCACGAGTTTCATGGCAATTTCTTCCTGCGACCGTCCGTTCTCATATTCCTTGAGAATGTAGCTCATGATTTGTTCGTCGGACATCGTCGATGTCTGTGCCATGGCCATCAGTGGACAAAGCATGACAAGAAATGTGATAATGATTTTTCTCATATTGCTGTTTCTTCTTTTCTTTCTGTCTGGCGTCTCCTCTCTCATTCTTATATATAACTCTTTTTTCCTGAAAATGTTGCAGGAGGGCACCAATTTATTTTCGGACACCCCCTCGCGACCCTCAACTATAAACTTTAAACTTTAAACTTTACACCACAACAACTCACCTCTCCTCATCAGGCATGAGGCCCTCGATGTATTTGCAGAGGATGCCTATGCCCTTGACATTCTCGCCTCCTTGCGGAATGATGATGTCGGCATAGCGCTTGGTGGGTTCGATAAACTGCTCGTGCATGGGCTTGAGCACCTTCAGGTAGCGGTCGACGACCATCGAGACAGTACGTCCGCGGTCGATGGTGTCGCGCTGGATGTTGCGTATGAGGCGCTCGTCGGGGTCGGTATCTACGAAGATCTTCAGGTCCATCATGTCGCGCAGCTTCTTGTTGCAGAGCGTCATGATACCCTCGATGACGATGACGGGTTTGGGCTCCACATGAATGGTCTCGGGCAGGCGGTTGGAGAGGATGTACGAGTAGGTGGGCTGCTCGATGGCCTTCCCCTGCCGCAACTCGTTCACCTGCTTGATGAGCAGTTTCCAGTCGAAGGCGTCGGGATGGTCGAAGTTGATGGCCTTACGCTCTTCGTCGGTCAGATGCGACGTGTCGTTGTAATAGGAGTCGAGCGGCACCACGGCCACATAGTGAGGCGGTAGGGCCTCAACGATTTTCTTCACGACGGTGGTCTTTCCCGACCCTGTTCCTCCGGCAATGCCGATGATGGTGATTTTATCTTCTTTCATATCCTATAAATTGTTTGCGGTGAAAATATTGACGTACAATCATGCAAAGTTACGAATTTTTTGACGAAACGAAGAAAAATAAAGAAAATTCTTTTCTTAGCACTGCTTTTTACCCCCGAGCCGAT
>CAMNII010000045.1 GCA_946540435.1 uncultured Prevotella sp. | reverse complement strand
GAATCACCGATTGTTCCTTCCAGCCGGTAGTGTATCTGTGCCTGCCCCGCCATTGCAACGACGGTGAACAGGATGGTGATGATGGTTTTCTTGTTCATATTCATTTCGTTTATATTTGTCCATTATTATATACGCCATTCATGCAGAAATATGTCGCCTAAGAGCGTTAAACATTCCCAATCACAGGGCATAAAATCGGCGCGAGTCTGATTCTGTGCATTTGTTCCAAGGCATCGCCAAACGCCTACCTACTAATACAAGTCTCAGTTCGCGCCTAAACGCGAGCATCAACCTTTTTCTTCTCGGGAAATATTTTGGCGAAATTTCTGAACTAAGAATCAAAAAGTCAACGCTTCTATATGTCGTTTCTATGTTATGTTTTATTCACTCATGTTCTGTATACTGAATTGTGTGACTATTCTTCTTCTGAAAGTGGTCGTACCTCAGCATCCTTACTTTCGATAGGTTTGATATAGTCGGAGGCACGTTCAGAGGATATTACAGTCCGACCAAGTTGACGCTCCAGATCATCGCGAGTATTCTTAGCAATCTGTCCTCCTGCTTGTGCCGCCTGCCGACTCTCCCTCATACCTTGCGTTTGGCGCTGCCGAGCTATTTCTGTTGTTGCCACTTCGGCAAGTGTGTTGAGAGCCAGTTCGACATTCGTCATGTTGTCGCGTAGATTAAGCTACGCTTTTCCTCCTCCTTGCAAGGCATAGCCCAAGCAAGCTTGGTATCTGCTCTTGCTTCGTTCGTCGGTTCTGCTTGGTCAGTCCCTTGTGGCGTTTGTATTCGCCCGTAGTCATACCACTCCAAGCCTTGGTTAGAACATTGGTGAGGATGGCAAAATCTTTCGGTTCATGAATGCCTGAACGATGCCACTCGTCCGTTAGTTCCTTGCGCATCTCAATGGATCGCATACGCTCGTTTATCCAACAATCGCTGTAGCCTTGGCGACGATAGTCCTCGACGGCCATCTGAAAGGTCAGTTCTGGGTCAATCATTTGGTCAACGCGCATACTGCCCAACTCGGCAAGCCATTGCTTCACAGGTTCGGCTTTCTTGGAGGGTATGGCCTGGATGATTCTAAAAATGCCTTCAAGATCAGCGGCTTGCGTCTTGCGTCGCTTGCCATCTGGAGCCAACATTTCAACAGGGGGACAAATTGTCCCCCACTTGGATTTCAGTTCTGGATCACGTCTAAGCATCTTCTTTATGTAATCGCGTGGATTCACAGAATCTGTTAAGACCTGCACTATGTCCGTTACAGAGAAATAATACTTCTCCTGCTCAGCATCCCATGCGATACGGACTTTTTTACCCTCAAAGAGTTGTATGGCGAAGTTATCGTTCATTATCAACAATCAGATGAATTTATCACTGCAAAGTTACGACATTTCCCGCAAAAGTATTACAGGAATGACAGACTTTAACATCATATTATGCTCGTTTTACTCACAAATGAGCGAAAAATGACATGTCAGTGTTGACTTGCTCTACAAAACTCTTAGATTTCCCATTTTTCGCTATTGCACTTTTTTGTACCGTTCAATTTTGGGGGTATATCGTTTCTGCCTGTGTTTCAGTTGCTTGTGAAGGCCAAAAACACTTTCACATGAACCCATTACCGGTAGATAACGTCGGCAGCGACGAATAAACAGCTATTGCTGAGGGCTAAAAGATTTCGTTATCCGCTCCTTGAAGTGAGTGGTCTGAATAATCATGACAAAAATCCCGTTTTGCGGCCCTGAGAATGCCATCTTTTGAAAAATTGTTACCCTCGCTCGCAAATAACGCAGCCATGAGCCATCATGCGCAACCAGCTGACAGTGAGATAGATAGCATTTTCGGCCTTGATAACCACCGAAAAAGTGACCAACGAATCCGACCTTTCGGACAGCGAAAGGCAGGCTTTCGTTCAGACTTTCGGTACAAAAGTCATGACGATATCTTAGAAATCGTGATGCGATTTCTAAGATATCATCGGGCGAATCGGTACAAAAGTCCTGACGATTTGTACCAAAAGTCTTTGAGGATGACAAAAAACCTTCGGAAGGATGGCCGAAAAAGTCGGAAATGTTCGCAGGAACGCAGCGTTTCCATGACAGAAATTTTCAGGCAAAACATCTTGAAAAAATGGCGCTGGACAGACAAAAAAAGACCGACGACTGGGAGGTCAGTCCCAGTCGTCGATCTTGAAATAGAGGTCCTGCCCGGCAGCATCGCCCGTCCAGTAGCCGAAGAACTCCTGGGCCTGCGGCGGCAGCTCGCCCTGTCCCCCACGGAAGATTTGCTCGGTGGCCTGGTTGGCAATGGCCTCATCACGCAGGCTGACGTAGCGTTCGCGAACAGCAAGCCAGTCGCAGTCGAATTTCTCGTTGCGGAAGCCGTCATACCAGCCGTCGCCGGCCCGGTACTCCCAGCTGTCCATCCCCTGTGGCAGGCTCCAGCCGCGGCGACGCTCCACCTCGTCGATACACCGTCCCAATACCTCGCAGCTGCCATCGCTGATGACCTCATGGAACGACACATATTTGTCGTTGAACCATACGTCAATCCAGTCGTCATAGTCCTTGGCGTGAATCTCACCGATGGCAAACAGCCAGAGGCGGACTGCCCACCAGTCGTGGCCGGTCTCCTCCAAAAGCCTTCCGATGCGCAGGGCCACCAGAGCCTTTTGTCCGCCATACCTGGCACACCGGACGGCATGCACGTCGTGATTCACCATCTGCACCAGCAGCCGTGTCTCCAGCTGCTCGATGCGACCATTGGGTGTGCAGCGGCACACCCGATAAAAACTTCGTTTTCTCATGTAACAACAATATAAAAGAACACCTAAGTCACCAGCCTTATCGGCCAGATCTCTCCAGTCGCACCTGCGACCTTCTTGCTGTTACATTTTTCTGCTGCAAAGGTACGAATAATTCTTCGAACTAACCAAGAAAAAACATAAAAAAGTATAAACAAACGGCCGTTTGCATTGTTTTCATCCATCGATGTCGTACCTTTGTGTCATTATACGTGATTGGAATGCGCTTTGCGCAGAAATAATTAGCAATACAATGAAGAAACTGACAATTATACTGGCTGCCGCCTTTGCCCTGACCCTGCAGGCACAGCCCGACGAGATGACGCGCGAGGGTATGAGCCGCCTCTCGTGCACCAGCATCATGGTAGGCAAGAATGCTTCACAGGACGGCTCCGTCATCACCTCGCACACTTGCGACTCATGGTACCGCACGTGGATGCAGATGGTGCCTGCCCGCGACCATAAGGAAGGGGAGAAGGCCGCCATCTACAGCGGACGCATGCACACCCAGTCGCCTGACGACAGCACAAAATTATACCGACTGGGAGAGATACCGCAGGTCAGCCATACCTTCCGCTATCTCGACACTGCCTACCCCTGTCTGAACGAGCGACAGCTGGGCATCGGGGAGACGACCATCAGCGGCCGCGACACCCTGCGCAACAAGAAAGGACTGTTCCTCATCGAGGAACTGCAGCGCATCGCCCTGGAGCGCTGCTCGACGGCCCGCGAAGCCATCAGTCTGATGGGTGACCTCGTCCGCGAGTATGGCTACGGCGACAGCGGCGAGTGTCTGACCATTGCCGACAAGCAAGAGGTATGGATCTTCGAAATCTTCGGTGAGGGTCCCGACCGCCTCGGCGGTGTATGGGCTGCCGTACGCATCCCCGACGATGAGGTCGCCGTCTCGGCCAACATCTCGCGCATCTCCACGCTGAACCTCAAGGACAAAGACCACTATATGGCGTCGGAGAATGTCTATGACGTGGCACGGCGCCTCGGACTATGGGACGGCAAGAAGCCGTTCAGTTTCTGGCGGGCATACAGCGGCGGTAACTACTCCGGTGAGACCAAGAACTACAGCGTTCGCGAGCATTTCATCATGAATGCCCTGGCACCCTCGCTCTGTCTGAGCGACACCGTCGAAGACCTGCCCCTCAGCGTCAGACCCGACCGTAAGGTGAGTGTCGAGGATGTGGCCCGTCTGCTTGGCAGCTACTACGAAGGAACAGAGAAAAGCCTCGGCGGCCGTCTGCGGATACCCAACGCCAAGCGGAAGAACAAAGACGGCAGCGTCAACGAGAACGAGCCCGACAGCATCGTCTCGCCCGTCTCCAACCCCTGGATGCGTCCTGACGAAATCAATATGTACTATGCACAGGGCGACTCCGTGATGAAGAATATCCGAACGGTCAGCGTGCCTTGGTGCGCCTACAGCACCGTCATCCAGCTGCGCTCATGGCTGCCCGACGAAGTTGGCGGCGTGGCATGGGTGAGCCTCGACAATCCGGGTGAGAGCCCCCGCTTCCCCATCTTCGCCGGCAATACAGAGTTGCCCAAGCTGCTGCAGGTCTGCGGACAGCATGTCGACCGCGACGATGCTGCCCTCTGGCACTACCGCAAGGCCAACCGTCTGGCCACCGTGCGATGGGGCACCTACCGCAAGACCCTCGAACCCCAGCGCGACTACTTCATGAAGAAAGGCCAGCGCGAGCTGCCCTACGTGGAGCAGACCTGGCAGGCATTGCAGCAGGAGTCGCCCGAAGAGGCCCGGACGATGCTCAACGGCTACACCGCCGACTTCTTCGGTGCTACCATCCTGCGATGGGATGAGATGGCCCGCACCTTCTGGCGACAGACATGGACAGGATTCTGATATTAGGCAGGAAGTAATCATGTGCCATCAATGATGCCCATGAACAGATAGTACAGTCCACAGTTGTACTGAATGTCGAAAGGTTTCGTAGGGTCGTAAGTCAAAATGAAATAGGTGTCTGTTAAATATCTTTCTGTATTATCTCTGAATGTTGCAGAAAGATGGCATGAGTCATCACGTTTAAAATCTGCATATCCCAAAGAGAATGTGTTCATGATTTCTTTACCTGTAAGAAACTCCCCTTGTTCAACGGCATCCACATCCAAGACCTGTCTTACGACATCTTTGTCTTTATCTCTGAAATAACACTCACGTATAACCGCTCTCACAGCAAACGGCCTTTCTGCAGTGAGCGTATTATTATAAAAATCTACCTTTATCCTGCAATGATCAGGAAATCTTGAGGTATACATGTTGGCAATCGTCTTTTCTTTATTGCCAACCGTATAGACGGTGTCCCAATTGAATTGAGTCCAATCTTTACCTTCTTCCTCAGCATTCCCATCCGAGGAACATCCTGCCATTCCGCCAATAGCGAAAGAAACAAGAATGAATAGAACAAACCGCTTACTCATTTGGATAAACATTAAATATTAATAAATTATAATCGAAAATAAAATCCCTGTTTAAGTCTCTTCCAAAATCCGTTGTAAACCCAGAGAGGGTAGAGAAAATGTCATTAGCAAAAAAACCATTATTCTTTCCATACCAGCCCCTTGTGGGTCGTCCCTACATGGAATAGAACGTGGTGAATGCCTTGACGCAATAGTGGTGGTCCTGCACGCTGCCTGTCTCGCGGCAGCTGTGCATGGCAAGGATAGCATTGCCCATGTCGACGCCGCGCAAGGGCAGCGACGAGGCAAGGATGTTGCCGAGGGTGCTGCCGCCGGCTACGTCGCTGTGGTTGACAAAGCGCTGGCAGGGTACGCCGGCCTCGCGGCATATCTCAGCGAAGACAGCCGCAGAGACGGCATCGCTGGCGTACTTCTGGGCTGCGTTGAACTTGATGACGGGACCGCCGCCGAGCACGGGATGGTTCGTGGGGTCGTACTTCTCGCTGTAGTTCGGATGCCAGGCGTGCGCATTGTCGGCCGACACCATGAACGACCGCTCTACAGCCTGCCAGAAGGCCTCGCCCGGTGCCAGCCGCTGCAGGATGGAGGCCAGGAAGGGACTGCCGGCTCCCTGCTTGGTCTGCGATCCGGTCTCCTCGTTGTCGAAGATGGCCAGCACCTTTGTCGTGTCGGTCTCCGGAGCGGCCAGCAGGGCCTGCAGTCCGGCATAGCACATCGACAGGTCGTCGAGGCGTCCGGAGGAGATGAACTCGTCGTGGGCACCGAAGGTGCAAGCCGGCGTGGCATCGGCCAGATAGAGGTCGAAGTCGAGAATGTCGTCGTGTTGTATCTTCAGCTCCTCGCAGATGATGTTGATGAGCATGTTGCCGCGCTCCAGCTCGTTGCTGACGATGCCGAGCAGGGGCAGCATGTCCTTCTGCTTGCTGAGCTTTACGCCGTCGTTCACCTGTCGGTTGAAGTGGATGGCGAGGTTGCTGATTTGCAGCAGCGGGCGTCGCACGTGGAGCAGGCGCGTCTGTGGGGTCATGGCGTCGGTGCCCCGCACGATGACGCGTCCGGCCAGTGTCAGCGGGCGGTCGAACCATGTCGACATGATAGGTCCGCCATAGACTTCGGTGTTCAGTTTCACGATGCCGCCCTCGCAGGTCATCTCGGCGTTCGGCTTGATGCGGAAGGTCGGTGAGTCGCAGTGTGCACAGATGATGTGGAATCCCACCTCGGACAGGGGCTTGCGGCCCATGACGAAGGCATATACCGACGAGTCGTTCTTCGTGACGAAGAAGCGGTCGCCTGCCTTTATGTCGCCCAGGGGCTCGCGTGGGTCGACATGCCGGAATCCGGCCTTGGCCAGTTCTTCACTGATATTCCGCACTGCCAGGAAGTTCACCGGCGATGCATCCAGAAATGTCAATAGTTGCTGTGTCATATCTTTTTGTTTTGATGGTTTGCCACTTATCGTAGGGATGCCGGAAATGATTGCCATTGCCGGTTTCAGAGGTCTTATGGGATATGGATGAGCTTATGCGTCTGTAGAGAGAGATGCCACTGGGGATGCTGCTTGACATACTCTACACACTGGCTGGTCACTTCTCTGTTGCGCTCGGCGTTGCCAGTGTCACAAGGCTGGAGGTTCAGGTAGAGGCCTGGCCAGATGTTCCACGGCTCGGGGTCGTGGATGCCGTCGAAGATCACTTTCACCTCGTTGACTTTTTCCGCAGCCAGCGCCGGGGCATGGTCGACGAAGCAGTTCTTTGGTGACAGCGTCACCCAGTCGACAGCCTGAGGCAAGGGATGGGTGCCGTTGGTCTCTACGGCGATGTAGAAGCCTTCGTGGTGTAATGCCTCGACGAGTTCATCGTCAACCTGCAGTGAGGGCTCTCCGCCGGTGAGTACGACAAAGGCGCAAGCTTTCCACTGGCGGATGGCATCGGTGATGTCGTCGATGCTCATCTGGCGATAGGCCTTGAAGTCGGTATCGCAGAAAGGACACCGGAGGTTGCATCCGCTGAACCTTACAAAGACGGCGGCACGTCCAGTGTGCCATCCTTCTCCCTGCAGCGAATAGAAGATTTCGTTGATGCGGTAGGTCTTCATCGTTACAGCAGATAGCGGGCGTCAATGTGGAAGGCGTCGTCGTAGGCTTGTGCCACATTCCCGGATGACTCTTTGACGATGGATTTATAACACGCAGGGAACTGCTGGACGACCCATTCCGCAATGTGCTCAGCCGTCGGGTTGAAGGGCAGCAGCTCGTTGAAGTTGCCATGGTCGAGATAGCCGGCTATAGTTTCTTTGATATGCTTGAAGTCGACCACCATGCCATCGGCATTCAGTGCCGTTGATGCCAGGAAGACAGTGATCGTCCAGTTGTGTCCGTGCAGTCGGGTGCACTTACTCTCATACGACAGGGTGAGCTGATGGCTGCCTGCCACTTCCATTTGTTTTGATATACAGTAGATCATAAATAAAAAAAAAAGCTTCCATCACGTGATGGGTAGGAAAAAAACGATGTTGTTTTTTCAGTATTCAGACTTTATGAATTGTTTATTATAATACCCCTCTTACTCTTCCATCAGCTTGCGGTAGCGTGCACGCTTGGGTTCGTCGAGGCCGAGGCGTAGTGCCTTGTTGGCTTCGTACTCGGAGTAGTTGCCTTCGAACCAGAAGACGTGGTGGGCAGGCTGGCCGGGCTGACCGGCATCGGGGTTGTCCTCGAAGGCGAGGATATGCGTGCAGATGCGGTCGAGGAACCAGCGGTCGTGGCTGATGACGACGGCACATCCTGCAAATTCCTCGAGGCCTTCCTCCAGGGCGCGGAGCGTGTTGACATCGATGTCGTTGGTGGGCTCGTCGAGCAGCAGCACGTTGCCTTCCTGCTTCAGGGCGAGGGCGAGCTGCAGTCGGTTGCGCTCACCGCCGGAGAGGACGCCGCACTTCTTCTCCTGGTCGGCACCGTTGAAGTTGAAGCGTGAGAGGTAGCCGCGCACGTTGATGTCGCGTCCGCCCATGCGGAGGGTCTCATTGCCTTGGCTGACGACCTGATAGACGGTCTTGTCGGGGTCGATGTCCTTATGCTGCTGGTCTACATAGGAGAGCTTTACGGTCTCTCCGACTTCGAAGTGGCCGGCGTCGGGCTGCTCGAGTCCCATGATGAGTCGGAAGAGGGTGGTCTTGCCTGCGCCGTTGGGGCCGATGACGCCGACGATGCCGTTGGGCGGCAGCATGAAGTTGAGGTCGGTGAACAGGGGCTTCTCGGGGAATGCCTTGGCGACGCCCTCGGCGAGGATGACCTTGTTGCCCAGTCGTGGACCGTTGGGGATGAAGATTTCGAGTTTCTCCTCTTTCTGCTTCTGTTCTTCGTTGAGCATGCGGTCGTAGGAGTTCAGGCGGGCCTTGCCTTTGGCATGGCGGGCCTTGGGTGCCATGCGCACCCATTCCAGCTCGCGCTCCAGGGTTTTCCGGCGTTTCGATGCGGTCTTCTCTTCTTGTGCCAGCCGTTGGCTTTTCTGTTCGAGCCAGCTGGAGTAGTTGCCTTTCCAGGGTATGCCTTCGCCACGGTCGAGTTCGAGGATCCATTCGGCGACGTCATCGAGGAAGTAGCGGTCGTGTGTGACGGCGATGACGGTGCCTTGGTATTGTTGCAGGTGTTGTTCGAGCCAGTCGATGGACTCTGCGTCGAGGTGGTTGGTGGGCTCGTCGAGGAGCAGGACGTCGGGTTTCTGCAGCAGCAGGCGGCAGAGGGCAACGCGTCGGCGCTCACCGCCGGAGAGGTTTTTCACGCTCCAGTCGCCTGGCGGGCAGTTGAGTGCTGCCATGGCCCGTTCGAGTTTCGAGTCCATGTTCCATGCGTCGGTGGCATCGATGATGTCTTGGAGCTCAGCCTGGCGGGTCATGAGGCGGTCCATCTTGTCGGGGTCTTCGTAGTACTCGGGTAGTCCGAATTTCACGTTGATGTCGTCGTATTCGGCCAGTGCGTCGTAGACTTGTTGTACGCCCTCCATGACATTCTCCTTGACGGTCTTGCTCTCGTTGAGAGGCGGGTCCTGTGGCAGGTAGCCTACGCTGTAGCCTGGGCTCCAGACGACGTTGCCCTGGTATTGCTGGTCGAGTCCGGCAATGATTTACATGAGCGTGGACTTACCAGCTCCGTTGAGGCCGATGATGCCTATCTTTGCTCCGTAGAAGAAGCTGAGATAGATGTTCTTGAGCACTTGTTTCTGGTTCTGCTGGATGGTCTTGCTCACACCGACCATTGAGAAGATTACTTTCTTGTCGTCTACGGTTGCCATGGGAAATGAGAAATGAGAAATGAGAAATGAGAAATGAGTAAAGCCCACCCCAACCCTCCCCAAGGGAGGGAGTTCAACTCCGGCAGACACTCCCCTCTACTTATGGGGTGGGGAGGGGGTAGAGGGCATATGGGGGCATGGACCATATGGGGGCAGAGAGCATTTGTCATTGCGTCTGTTCTTCTGTCTCAAAAGACGTCTGTTCTTCTGTTCTTTTGTCTTATATCAACGTCTGTTATTCTATCTCAAAAGACGTCTGTTCTTCTGTTCTTCTGTCTTATATCAACGTCTGTTCTTCTATCTCAAAAGACGTCTGTTCTTCTGTCTTATATCAACGTCTGTTCTTCTATCTCAAAAGACGTCTGTCCGTCTGGTTCGGAGTTTAGAACTGGTTCTCTACGATGTCGCTGAGTACCTGGGCGATGTCGAGGCCGGCAGCGCGTACCTGTTGGGGAATGAAGCTGGTGGCGGTCATGCCGGGGGTGGTATTGATCTCGAGCATGTTCAGTCGGTCGGTGCCGTCGTCATTCTTCGTGATGATGAAGTCTACACGGATGATGCCGTTGCAGTGGAGGATGTCGTAGATGCGTGATGTCTCTGCCTGCAGTGCTGCGGTGAGTTCGGGAGAGATGCGTGCGGGGGTGATCTCGTCTACCTGTCCGTTGTATTTGGCATCGTAGTCGAAGAACTCGTTGCTGGTGACGACTTCGGTGACGGGGAAGACGACGCTCTTCTGTCGTGTCTTGTAGCAGCCGACGGTGACCTCGGTGCCCTTCATGTAGCGTTCTACCATCACTTCCGCGCTTTCGTCGAATGCTTTGTCGATGGCGGGTGCGAGTTCTTCTGCGGTCTTTACCTTCGATACGCCGAAGCTGGAGCCGTCGCATGCTGGCTTGACGAAGCAGGGCAGTCCGAGTCGGCTGATGATGTCTTCGTCGGCGGGTCTTGTTTCTCCACGTCTGAGGAGGATGCTGTCGGCCACGTTTACGCCGAAGGCTCGCAGGAAGTTGTTCAGTGCGTATTTGTCGAAGGTGAGTGCTTCGACGAGTACGTTGCTGGTGGAGTAGGGTATGTGCAGCAGGTCGAGGTATCCTTGGAGGATGCCGTTCTCTCCTGGTGTGCCGTGGATGGTGATGTATGCATAGTCGAAACGTGTCTTCTCTCCGTCGATGGTGAAGGAGAAGTCGTTGCGGTCGATAGGTGCCGTCCGTCCGTCGTTGAGTTTGACATGCCAGTCGAGTCCGTGCATGTCGACGATGTAGATGTTATACTGGTTGTGGTTGAAGAAGGAGTTGAGTCCTTCTGCTGAGCGGAGTGAGACGTCGTGTTCTGACGAGTCTCCTCCACATACTATTGCTATGTTGCGCATATTATGTTTTTTTTTGCTATTATCTAAAGTTGTTATTGAACAACCAGAAGAAAAACCAGAAATCGTTGTCGTTGTCGCGTTCTTCACCATATTCCTCCCGCCTGCGCTTTTTGTCGAGGGCAAGGAAGACGATATAGGCAAGAAAAAGGATGAATCCTAAGGTCAGAAATACGATCATAGTCAGTTGTTTATTATCAGTTGTTCATTCATTCTTCTCTGACAGGCCCGCTAATATCCTTTGCACCGCTTGCCGATGAGTGCGGCTAAGTTGTGCGGCAGTGGCTGGGGTGAAGTCCGTCTGCTCGGGGATGGGGCGTGACGCTCAGTCGTTGTTGTGGTTCATCATATTGAAGAAGAAAAGCCAGAAAAGGAAGTTCCTGCTATCTTCGCTTAGTGGCGCAGACGGCTTGTTGCGGTTTTTCCAGAGGTCATAGAATATGTATCCGAAGATACCGATGACGAAGACGGAGGTTCCGATCATTGCGATGTAGTCAATAATGCTCATGGTTGTATGGGTGTTATGTTTCGAAGATGATTTCTTTGTCGACGGCCAGTCCGTTGACTTCGTCTTCGTCCGTCACGACTCGGCATACTTCATGCAAGCATGGTCTGCCCTCGCTGCTCCGTCCGTTGACTTCGTCTTCGTCCGTCACGACTCGGCATACTTCATGCAAGCATGGTCTGCCCTCGCTGCTCCGTCCGTTGACTTCGTCTTCGTCCGTCACGACTCGGCATACTTCATGCAAGCATGGTCTGCCCTCGCTGCTCCGTCCGTTCATGTAGCCGCGCCATTTTTCGATGAGTGCTGCGAAGTCGGCGGGCAGGGGTGAGGTGAAGTCCATCTGCTCGTGGGTGGCGGGGTGGACGAAGCCGAGGGTCTGTGCGTGGAGGGCCTGCCTGGGGCAGAGTCGGAAGCAGTTCTGTACGAATGCCTTGTAGGTGGAGCTGCGGTTGCCGCGCAGTATCTCTGTGCCGCCGTAGCGCTCGTCGGCAAAGAGTGGGTGTCCGATGCTCTTCATGTGGGCGCGTATCTGGTGGGTGCGTCCGGTCTCGAGTCTGCATTCCACGAGGGTGACGTAGCCGAAGCGTTCGACGACGCGGTAGTGGGTGACGGCGGGCTTGCCTTCGTCCGACCCTGGCGGCAGCACGGTCATGCGCAGCCGGTCGCGCGGGTCGCGTGCGATGTTTCCTTCGATGCGTCCTTCGTCTTCCTGCATGTTGGCCCAGACGAGTGCAAGGTAGGAGCGGTGGGTGTCGTGGTTGAAGAACTGCAGGCCGAGTCGCGACTTGGCTTCCGGTGTCTTCGCTGCGACGAGGAGTCCGCTGGTGTCTTTGTCGATACGGTGGACGAGTCCCACCTCCGGGTCGTTGGGGTCGAAGGTCGTGAGGTCGCGCAGGTGCCATGCGATAGCGTTGACGAGTGTCCCTGTGAAGTTTCCTGCGCCGGGGTGTACTACCATCCCTGCGGGTTTGTTGATGACCATGAGCTGGTCGTCTTCGTAGACGATGTCGAGGGGTATGTCCTCGGGGAGTATGGACACGTCGTGGCGCGGCCTGTTGAGCATGAGGGTGACGATGTCGCCCGGCCGTACTTTGTAGTTCGACTTGACGGGCCGGTCGTTGACGTGTATGAATCCCTCGTCGGCGGCTTTCTGTATGCGGTTGCGCGAGGAGTGGTTGAGTTTCTCGCACATGAACTTGTCGACGCGCAGGGGTGCCTGCCCGGGGTCGCAGACAAAGCGGAAGTGTTCGTAGAGCTGTCCGCCCTCGTTTTCCTCGAGTTCTTCTATCTCGGTGCCTTCGCTGTCGAGTATCAGTTCGTCGTCTCTCATGTTGTCGGATCGGTTTGTCTGTGGGAGGTGTCTTTACTCGTCTTCGAATCCTCCGGCGTCCTCTTCGAAGAGGCCTTCGTAGGAGCCCTCGTCGTCGTAGGGCGAGGGATGGACGAAGCGTATGGAGTCGTTCTCGTCGGAGAGGCCGTTGCCTACTACCACGGTGATGCGTGAGCCTACGGCGATGCGCTCGCCGGCCTGCAGGTCGCGGCCGTTGCTTTTCAGTCCGTACACCCAGTCGCGCTCGCCGGCTATATGTTCCGGCTGTGCGACGACAAATCCCATGGCCTGCAGCCGTGCCATGGCTTCGCGCAGTGAGCAGTTGTCGATGAGGTCGGGTACGGCGATGGTCGGCGACTGTGCAGCGTTGACGATGAGCCGGATGACGTGTCCGGTCTTGACGTTGGTGCCTATGGCCGGCGATACTTCGAGAACGACGTCGGCGGGTTGCGACTTCACGTATCCCGTGTCGCTCACGACGACGTCCATGCCCATTTCCCGCAGTTGGCGTTCTGCTTCGGCGCGCTGCAGGTATTTCACGTCGGGAATTGCTATCGACTCGCCGTGGTGGGTGTATGCGTCGAGGCCATAGGCCACACCGACGATGAGCATCGTCACTACGGCGGCCATGGCGAGCAGGTTGCCCCAGATGTAGGCGCAGCCGTGTCCCGTTTTCTTCTTTTCTGTTTCTTCAGCCATACTGAATGGTTTTGTGTTGCAAAGTTACACAATTCTTTTCATTTTCCCGCGCTTTATACCTTATTATTTTTTAT
>CAMNII010000044.1 GCA_946540435.1 uncultured Prevotella sp. | reverse complement strand
CTGAGATCTTTCTGGCCCTTCAGGCCGTTTTTACCGGACAGCAATAAAAAAAAATTATCTCATCGGATTTGGCCCGACAGGTTCGATGTCCGTCATGTCCGGCCAATCCGATGAGATAACTAATATCTGACAGCTATCAGCTGACAGCCAACAGCTTTATTTCCGTTCTATGCTGAGGGTGCCGCCGGCGGCAAAGTCGGCAAAGGGCAGCCGTGGCGTAGCGAGCTGTTTGCCGTTGAGGGTGAAGGTCTTCACGTAGTCGCCTTCGCCTTGCGTCTGGATAACGAACTGCCGTCCGGGATAGTAGTCTTCGTCGAGACGGATGGTGACACGCCGGAACAGCGGGTTGCCAATGCCGAACGACGGCTCCTGGGCGGTGAGTCCCGCCACGTCGAAGAGTCCGATGCTGGAGATGACGTACCATGCGCCGAGCTGTCCCTGGTCTTCGTCCTGTCCGTAGCCATAGCCATGGATGCCGTCGGTGCCGTAGAATTCATTGAGGATGGCGCGCACCCATTTCTGTGTGAGGTCGGGTCTGCCGGCTTCGTTGAAGAGCCATGAGATGTGCAGGCAGGGCTGGTTGCCTTGGTTGTAGAGCGTGCGCAGTCCTGCGAAGGCGCCTATCTCTGTTCCTCCTGAGAAGATTTTGGGTTGCGAGAGTGTGAATATGCTGTCCAGACGGGCGTTGAATTCGTCGGCGCCGACCTTGTCGACGAGCGCCTTCACGTCGTGGGGTGCATAGAAGGTGTATTGCCAGGCGTTGCCTTCCTGGAAGCCGCGCCATACCTGCATGGGGTCGAAGTCGCTGATGAAGCGTCCGTCTTTGAGTCGTGGACGTACGAAGTTGGTCTCGGAGTCGTAGATACGTTCCCATCCTTTCGACAGCCAGAGTAGTTTCTCCACGTCTTCATTGTGGCCGAGGGCTTTGGCCAGCTGTGCTGTCGCCCATGCCGAGAAGGCGTATTCCAGGGTGTGCGAGGCCGAGAACATGAAGGTCTCGTCGGGTCCGTCGCCAGTTTCGGCGTGGGGCACGTATCCGTATTCCACGAACTGGTCGGTGTCGCTCTTGCCGGCTCCCAGGGGTCTGTTGGCGCCCTCGAGCTCGTTCTTGCGGCAGGCCTCGTAGGCCAGTTCGAGGTCGAAGTCGCGGATGCCGCAGGCGTATGCGGCGGCAATCATCAGTGAGAGCTGGTTGGTGCCCACACCGCTGACGTAGCGTGAGTTAGCCAGTCCGTCGCCCAGCCATCCGGCGTCTTTATACACTTGCAGGTGGGAGGAGATGAAGTCGCTGAGGTGTTCGGGATAGGCCATCGCCCAAACCTGTGTGAGGTTCCACTGTCCGCCCCACATGGCGTCGGTGTTGTACATGTTGTATTTCGGCTCGCCGTCGTCGTCAAGGGGTACCTGGCCTACAGTGCCGTCGTGGCGGGGGTAGCTGCCGTTGACGTCGCTGCAGATGCCGCGGCCGAGCAGGGCGTGATAGAGTCCTGAGTAGAATTTCACTTTGTCCTCGTGCTTGTCGGTCTCTACGGCGATACGTCCGAGGTGTTCGTTCCATTCGTCGAGGGCATCGCGCTTCACCTCTTCGAAGTCATCGTCGCCCTCTTCCTTGAGGTTCTCGCGGGCATTCTCGATGGAGGTGTAGCTGATACCGATTTTTGCCGTCACCTGCTCGTTCTCCTTCGTGTCGAAGGTCAGGCAGAGACCAGCTCCGATGCCGGTGGAGACGACGGGCGCCTCTGCGGCCTCGCTGTCGACGGGTGTGTCGGCTGGCAGGCTGTCGGGCTGCTCTCCGCGGACGGGGTTGGGCACTTGCCTGAACGTTATGCGCTGCGTGGCAGTGGGCTTTTTGTCGAGCCGTGCCGAGAAGTAGATGGGAACCTCGGCTCCCGGCTGGTATTTCTTGACGTATTCGGGCAGGGTGATGACGTAGCCTTCAACGGTTCCGTCTTCGTTATATTTGACTTGTGCGTCTTTCACTGCTCCGCTCTCGCCCATACGCGATCCGATATTGAACAGGATGCGACTCTCTTTGGAGGCAGGGAAGGTGAAGCGCTGGTAGGCCACGCGCGTCGTTGCCGTCAGTTCGGCCCTCACGTTGTAGTCGTCGAGCATCACGCTGTAGTATCCGGGCTTAACGACCTCGCCGTCGTGGCTGTAGTGGCTACGGTATCCCGTAGGCGACTGCTTCACTTCGCCCACGACAGGCATGAGCGTGATGCCGCCAACCTGAAACTCATGCACGCATGGGAATCCTTCGATGGTCTCGTCGCGATAGTCGTAGCCGGAGGCTTCCCATCCGTCCTTGTTGCCCATGTGTCCGTTGGTCGACGGCCCAGGCTTGGCCATGCCGAAGGGCAGTGCGCCGGGTGCGAAATGGAAGTATCGGCAGTGGGCTGTTCCGATGCGGGGTTCTACATACTGTGTGAAGTCTTCGCTGTTGTTGCCGGCCTGTCGGCATGAGCTGATGGCTGTCATTCCGAGCAGTACCAGCAAGAGGATTGTCGCTTTTTTCATGATCCTATGAACTGTCATAATGATGGTTATTTCTTTTTGCCTTTTTTTACGTTGTAGTATGGCTGCATGTCCACTTCCACACCGTCGAGCAGCGCCTTGCTGGTTATCTCGTTGTTGACGCCCCTGCGGCCTGCCGGCACGAAGTTGCATTTCACTTTCCTGACATGCTCGCTGATGCTGAATTCCTTGGGTGATGCCACCGACTTGGCTTGTACTGAGAGGTGAAAGCGTCCGAAACCGTCGAGGACGACGGTGTTGCCGTTCTGCAGCTCGCGCGTCATCGTCTCGACGAGCTCGGTGAGCACGCCCACGACGTCGGCTTTCTTGAACGATGTGTTCTCCTGAATGATTTCCGCGATGTCGTTGGTGTGGACCTCGCCTTGGCTCACTGTCCGTGCTATCCACCGTCCTTCTGTGGTGCTGCCGCGGAACGTGCTGGGTGTTAACTTGATGAAAATTGCCATTTGTTTACTTGGTTTTTAGGGTTTGTATATCGTGTTTATAACGTATTGATTTCCTATTTATTGTATTGGGCTGACCAAAATAGCTTATTTTGTTCACCAAAATAGCCTATTTTGGTCATCAAAATAGCTTATTTTGGTCGGACGATCCTTACCTTCGTGTCGAGGGTTCCTTAGCGATGTGTTTTTCGATGCTTGCTTTTGGGGCTGTCGATGCTTGCTTTTGAGGGTGCCGATGCTGGCTGTCGGGGCAGTTGGTGGTTGCCAGGGTAGTGCAGAAGGTCTTTGGTTCAGATGGTAGCCTCGCGTTCACGCTTGCGATATTGTGCGGGTGACACGCCGAGGTGCTCGCGTACGTATTTGCCGAAGAACGACGAGTTGGCAAAGCCAATCTTGTCGGCAATCTCCTTGGCGGTGAGGTCGGTGTTGCGCAGGTAGAAGCTGATGTCGGCCACTACATACTCCGATATCCACTCGATGGGTGACTTACCGCTGACCTTGCGGCAGATGGTTGAGAGATACTTCGGTGTGATGCATAGTTCGTCGGCATATTCGGCCACACTGACTTTCTTCATTTGCCGGCGGTTGATGTTTTCGAGGAACTGCTGGAAGAGTATCTCCATGCGTGGCGACTCTGCTGCGTGTTGCTTTTTTTCTGTTGACTGTTCTAAGAACCTTTCGCAGATCATCAGGAAAGCTGCCCTGAGCAGGCTTACGAGGATGTCCTGCTTGAAGGGACTCTTCGACTTCCGGAACGACTCGATGACGGTCTCGTTCAGGTCGCTTCGCCTGGCTGTCTCGTCGTTGGTGTTGATGATGCAGTAGTGGCGGGTGTACAGGACGCGGTTCCAGATGCCAGCCTGAGCCTGGAGGATGCTTTTCATCAGTCTGTCGCTGACGCAGATGACGCTGCCGTCGAAGTCGGGACTGATCATGACGTGCGACATGGTGACGTTGCTGTGGCATACGAAGGTCTGCCCGCTCTTCAGGCTTACGAATTCATTGCCGACATCGAACTGTGCCTCGCCGTTGTGGCATTGCACCACGATGTTGAATGCCACCTTGTAGCTTGATGAAGTGGGTAGCTCACGCAGGTTATCAGCCACGACGAGTTCGTCGTCGTTGTAGATGACCCGGATATTATACGATAGTTCCTCGGGCTTGACATCAAAGATGTTTGTATTAGCGTGAATGGTTTTGTTCTCCATTTGAATACTGTTATGCTGTTTTGTGGTGCAAATTTCGCTTTTTTTTCTGAAATAGGAGGGTCTTTATTTCCTTTTTTATGTTCTTTTTAGTATCCTGAAGAAATTTTGACTATATATGGAGCCTTTTCGGAGAAGTGTAATTGAACATTTTTTACCACCTTTGCATCTGCTTTTGCGCTATATGACCAGATTTAAACGAAAGAAAGAATAAAAACAAAATATTTTTATGAATAAAAAGACTATCACCCTGTTGGCTGTATCGGCTCTGATGTTTGGTGCCTGCAGCCATGAGAAAGAACAATCGGGCGAGATACCGCCAGTGAAAGTTAAGACGATGACTATCGGCGCAACGGCTGCCGACGGCTCGCGCCGCTATAGCGGAACCATTGAAGAGGCCAGTGCTACGTCGCTGAGCTTCTCGACGATGGGGACACTGAAGAGCATCCATGTCAGTGAGGGACAGACCGTCAGGGCCGGCCAGCTCATCGCGACGGTCGACGATGCTACCGTGCGTCATGCCTACGAGGCCACACTGGCCACCAAGGAACAGGCTCTGGATGCGCAGGAGCGTATGCGCCAGCTGCACGAAAAAGGGTCGCTGCCCGAAATCAAGTGGATAGAGATAGAGACGCAGGTGAAGCAGGCCCTCTCGTCGGAACAGATTGCCAAGAAGGCCCTCGACGATACGCGCCTCTATGCTCCCGTCAGCGGTTACGTGGCCGAGCGGTCGGCAGAGGTGGGGCAGAGTGTGGCTCCCGGCGTGCCGATAGTGAAGCTGGTAGCCATCGGACAGGTGAAGGTCAAGGTCAGTGTGCCCGAGCAGGAGATAGCCTCCGTAGAGAAAGGCATGGAGCTCGACGTGACGGTGCCTGCCCTTGATGGCCGCACCTTTCGCGCGCGTATAATAGAGAAAGGTGTCAGTGCCGACCCACTCTCGCGCTCCTATGACGTGAAGGCCCTTGTGGCAAATCCCCATCACGAGCTGCTGCCGGGAATGATGTGTGAGGTGAAGATGGTTGCCTCGGCAAGTCATACGGACGGGACGGATATCGCACTGCCCGCAGAGATTATCCAGATTGATGCCGACAACCGCCCGTTCGTGTGGACCGTCGTCGACGGCAAGGCCCGTCGTGCCTTCCTCACCCTCGGTGCCAACGCGGGAGATAATGTCATCGTCGCCGCGGGACTCCAGCCCGGCGACAAGGTCATCACAGCCGGACAGCAGAAAGTTTCAACCGACATGAAAGTGGAAGAATGATGGAAACAAAGAAGAACAGAAATATTGTTGAATGGGCTATGCACTATCATCAGATTGTGCTGATGATTACGACGGTGCTTATCGTGTTCGGCATCGTAGGCCTGTATAAAATCAACAAGAACGAGTTCCCGCAGGTCACCATCCGGCAGGGCGTCGTCGTGGCCGTATACCCCGGCGTGTCGGCACTCGACATTGAGCAGCAGGTGACGCGCCCCCTCGAGGAGTATGTCTTTACCTATAAGGAGGTGAACAAGGCCAAGACCAAGTCGTACAGCCGCAACAGCCTCGCTATCGTGCAGATAGAGCTGAACGACGATGTCCACGACAAGGACGAGTTCTGGTCGAAGTTCAAACATGGTGTAGAGAGCTTTAAGGCATCGCTGCCGTCGGGAGTGCTGGCCGTACAGGTGAACGACGACTTCGGCGACTCCTCAGCGATGCTCATCACCATGGAGTCGGAGGACAAGACTTATCGCGAACTGTCCGACTACATGGACGACCTGAAAGACCGACTGCGCACCGTAGAGAGCGTGGGCCGCATGACGGTAGTCGGTGAGCAGAAAGAACAGATTGCCGTCTATGTAGACTATGACAGGCTGGCGCAGTATGGCATCAGCGACAAGATGATAGCCATGACCCTCATGGGGAAAGACTTCACCACTACTGCCGGCACACTGAAAAACGGCCGCTACGACTCGCCAATCTATGTGGCGCGCCCGCTCAACCTCACGGCCGATGTCGAGGAAACCATCGTCTACAGCGATCCGCGAGGCACCACCATCCGGCTGAAAGACGTGGCTACCGTGCGCCATGAATATCCCAAGCTGTCGTCGTATATCACCAACAACGGTGTGAAATGCATCGTGCTCAGCATAGAAATAAAACCCGGACGCAGCATCACCGATATGGGAGCCGAGGTCTACAAGAAGCTCGATGCCTTTGAGAAGACACTGCCCGAGAGCGTGAAACTCTTCCGCATCACCGATCAGGCAAAAGTGGTCAAAGACTCCGTCGTCGACTTCCTCAAAGAACTCCTTATTGCAGTCATCGCCGTCATCATCGTCGTGTTGCTCCTCATGCCCATGAGAGTGGCACTGGTGGCAGCATCGACCATCCCCATCTCTATCTTTATCTCGCTGGGACTGTTCTTCACGTTCCATATAGAACTGAACACCGTGACCCTCGCAGCACTCATTGTGACACTGGGAATGATTGTCGACAACTCCATCGTCATCATCGACTCCTACATGGAACTTATCGGAGAGGGCATGGACCGACGGAAAGCTTCCGTACAGGCGGCTACCCACTTCTTCAAATCCATTCTCACGGCCACGCTGGCCATCTCAATCACATTCTTCCCGTTTCTCATCGTCACAAGCGGCAGCATCAACGATGCCCTGCAGTCGTTCCCATGGGCGGTGAGCATCGTGCTCTTCGTGTCGCTCATCGTTGCCGAACTCATCGTGCCTTACCTGCAATATCACTTCATCACAGAACCCGTCAAGAAGGGTGACGGCAAGAAGAAGTTCTCGTTCCTCGACACCATGCAGGAAGCATACAACTGGCTTGCCGACCGCTGCTTCAGCCATCCGCGAACAGTCATCGCATGCGCCGTGGCAAGCGTCGTCGTGGCAGCCGTCATCATGGCATGCATGCCGCAACGGCTGATGCCCCAGGCTGAGCGCAACCAGTTCGCCGTGGAGATCTATATGCCTACAGGCACGTCAATAGACAAGACCGTAGCACTGGCAGACTCCCTGGAACATATTCTCCAACAGGATGAGCGCATCGTCTCCATAGCCTCGTTCAAAGGACTCTCGTCGCCACGCTTCCATGTGGTCTACGCACCACAGTTCGCTGGGCCCAACTATGCGCAGTTCATCGTCAATACCATCTCCAGCAAGGCTACCGTGGAACTGCTCAACGAATATAAACCCAAATACGAAGAAGCCTTTCCCGAGGCCTACGTGCGATTCAAACAGCTGACGTATGGTTCGGAAGCCAACCCCATCGAACTTCGACTGACGGGGAGTGACTGGACAACGCTGAAAGCCGCTACCGACTCCATGACGCGCGTGCTTCGCAACCAACCCGAACTGAAACTTGTCCGAAACGACATCCTGGAACCACTCCTTGCCACCGAGGTGAACCTCGATGCCGAACAAGCAGGAAGACTCGGCATCTCCAATGCCACCACCGAACTGGCGATGATGATGCGCTATAATGCCGACGGACTTCCCATCGGGACCGTCTGGCAGGATGACTACCCCGTCAACATCGTACTCAAAGGAACGAAGGCTCAGCAGAATGCACGCGGTAGGCTGGGCGATGAACTCATCGGGGCAGAGGGCGGCCTGCGCCAGGTGCCGTTGCGCCAGGTGGCTGAGGTCAAGCCCGTGTGGCAAGACGGACAAATAGGACACCGGAACGGACTGCGTACAACGACCATCATGGCCGAGGTACGCGGCCAGAAAAATGTCACCAAGGTCAGCATGGACCTGCAGAAAAGACTGGGAGACATACAACTGCCTGAAGGCGTCAGCGCAGCATGGGGCGGTGAAATAGCTGAAAATGCTGACAACATGCCCATGCTCGTCAATGCACTCATCATTGCCGTCGTCATCATCTTCTTCCTGCTCGTCTACCACTATAAGCGGATATCTATGGCCCTGCTCCTCATGGTAAGCCTTATACTCTGCTTCTTCGGAACGGCTCTCGGCATCCTCGTGCAAGGCGAACTGACTATGACCTGCTTCCTCGGATTCATCTCGCTCATGGGCATCCTCGTGCGAAACGTCATCATCATGTATGACTATGCTGATGAGCTCCGAACAGACGGACCGATGGACAGACGAACAGACGTTTTAAAAGACAGGCGAACAGACGGACAGACGTTTTTAAAGACAGACGAACAGACGGACAGACGTTCAGACGACCAGAGGTTTTTAAAGACAGACGACCAGACGGACAGACGTTCAGACGACCAGAGATTCATGGAGGGCGATAAACAGGCAAACGAAGTGGGCTCCGCCATCTATATGGCTGCTAAGCGCCGTATGCGCCCCATCTTCCTCACGTCGGCCGCAGCATCGATGGGCGTACTGCCGATGGTCATCAAAGGAAGCCTCTTCTGGGGACCAATGGGAAATGTTATATTTGTCGGAACACTCGTCACAATGGTATTCATACTCACCGTTATGCCCGTGGCTTATATGATGACGCAGAAAAAATGAAAGAAAGAACAATGAAACAGAAAATACTACTTAGCGCTCTGGCACTGGCTTGCTGCCAGTGGTCAATGGCTCAAACCATGCTCACACTCGACGAATGCCGGAAACAGGCTGTCGAAAACAATATCACCCTGCGCACGGCACGCAACAGCCTGCGTGCTGCCGACGAACAGCGGAAAGAGGCTTTCACCAACTATTTCCCGCAGCTCTCCGCAACAGGCTTCGCCTTTAACGCCAACAAAGACATGGCAAAGATGGACATCGCCACCGCAGACATGTTCTCCAGCGTGCCGCAGGAAATGCTGGCTACTATCCCACAGGAGATGCTCGGACTCATCCCCTCAAACCTCTCGATGAGCATGTTGAAGAATGGTGTCGTTGGTGCCGTGTCAGCAGTGCAGCCCGTATTCGCTGGTGGACAGATTGTCAACGGCAACCGACTGGCAAAGATCGGCGTGGAAGCAGGACGGCTGCAGGTGGAAAGGGCCGAGAATGAAGTAACACGGACCACTGAGCAGTACTTCTGGCAGGTGGTGTCGCTGAAAGAAAAGCTTCGCACCCTCGATGCCGTTGATGAGATGCTCAACCGTCTGGAAAAAGACGTCACCGCAGCCGTCGATGCGGGGCTCACCACCCGCAACGACCTCCTGCAGGTACAGTTGAAGAAAAACGAGATAGAGAATAACCGGCTCAAGGCAGAGGCGGGCTTGCGAACCTGCCGGCAGCTGCTGGCGCAGTATATCGGTCGCAACGGTGAGGACATCGATGTGTCTGCCGAAGTGAAGCCCGACGTTGAGATACCCGTCGGCTTGAAGCAAGACCATCCGGCATGTCTTGCGGCGACTCCTGAATATCAGCTCCTGCAGAAAAATGTCGATGCCAACGCACTACAGCAGAAGATGGCGGTCGGCAAACAACTGCCCACTCTCGCCGTCGGTGCCGGATATACCTATAATGACCTGATGGACAAAGGACGGGACTTCGGAATGATCTTCGCCACCGTCAGCGTGCCTATCAGCGGATGGTGGGGAGGCTCGCATGCCATCCGTCGGCAGAAGATTGCCACCGAAAATGCCCGGCAGCAGATGGCAGACAACTCGCAGCTTCTCGTCATCGCCATGGACAACGCATGGGCTGATGTGGAAACAGCATACCGGCAGCTGCAACTTTCACGCAAGGGTATCGAACAGGCCGAGGAAAACCTACGCCTCAACCGTGACTATTATCAGGCAGGAACCACCACCATGGGCGACCTGTTGCAGGCCCAGCAGCAATATCAGCTCACCCGCGACCAGATGACCGATGCCTATATCGCCTATCAGACAGCACTGACCAAATACCGTCAGGCTACAGGAATTTCAGACCAGCAAACAACAGAGTAATGGAGACCGCTGAATAATGATGATTACTGCTGTCATGGCGGAATACCGATGGGCTTGACAATCCAGGACTGGGGCAAGAAATGGTATAGACTTTTATAGGTTAATCCTCGATGATGTGCCACTAAAAAGTGGAAAGAAATGAAAAAACTGATGATTTATTTAGGCAGTACGCAATATTTTCAGTATTTTTGCAGGGTGAAACGAAATAAACAGCATCAGAAATGAACCTTACAGAACGATTTATCAATTACACAAAGTTCGACACACAGTCTGCAGAAGATTCGCAGACTGTGCCCAGTACTCCTAAACAACTCATCTTCGCCGAATACCTGAAGAAAGAACTCGAGGACGAAGATTTTGAAGACGTAGAAATGGACGAGAAAGGATATATCTACGCCACCCTGCCTGCCAACACCAAGAAAGAAATACCGACCATCGGATTCATTTCCCATTACGACACGTCACCCGATGCCAGCGGTGCTGACATCAAGGCTCGCATCGTCAGCAACTACGACGGCGGAGACATAGAACTCTCTCCTGGCATAATCTCTTCACCGAAAAAGTTCCCCGAACTGCTTAATCACGTAGGAGAGGACCTCATCGTCACCGACGGTACCACGCTCCTTGGAGCCGACGACAAAGCAGGCATCGCTGAAATCATACAAGCCATGTGTTTCCTGCGCGACCATGACGAAATCAAGCACGGTGACATCCGCGTGGCATTCAATCCCGACGAAGAGATAGGTATGGGAGCCCACCACTTCGACGTAGAGAAGTTCGGTTGCCAGTGGGCATATACCATCGATGGCGGTGACCTTGGCGACCTGGAGTACGAAAACTTCAACGCAGCTGGTGCCAAAGTGTTCATCAAGGGCGTCAGCGTCCATACCGGCTATGCCAAGGGAAAAATGGTGAATGCCAACCGACTGGCCTGCGAGTTCAATAATATGATACCTGAGACCGATATCCCTGAGACCACCGAAGGCTATGAAGGGTTCTATCATCTTCTGGGCATTGAGAGCCGCACGGAAGAGGCCAAACTCTCGTACATCATCCGCGACCACGACAGGGAACGCTTTGAAAACCGCAAACAGTTCATCGAAGACTGTGCCGCCGCCATGAACGAGAAATATGGTGAAGGCACGGTGCGTGTGGAACTGCGTGACCAATACTTCAACATGAAGGAGAAGATAGACCCCAACATGCATGTCATCGACATCGTGCTGCAAGCCATGCAGGAGAGTGGTGTACCTCCGAAGGTGGAACCCATCCGTGGCGGTACCGATGGTGCGCAGCTGTCGTTCCGCGGACTGCCTTGTCCGAATATCTTTGCCGGTGGCGTTAACTTCCATGGTCCCTATGAGTTCGTATCCATCCAGGTCATGCAGAAAGCTGTCGACGTCATCGTGAAAATCTGCGAGCTCACCGCAGCATATAATGACTAATCGGATGAGAAATAAAATGAGAAATGAGAAATGAGAAATGAGGAATGAGAAATGAGAACGCACTCAAAGCGACCAGATAACGACAAACCGATGTTGCCCCGCGGGGAGGTTTAGTCGTTATAGGGAGTCTTGAGGGTGAAGGCGTAGCCAAATGCCCGCAAAGCGACCGTTTAACTTCAAGCCGACGCTGCCCCTGCGGGGTTTCTGTCCCCCGGGAAACGGGGGAACCGAAGGGGGTTATAGAAGTTAACGTGAGTCTTGCGGGTATCGACGGAGTCAATGAGAAATGAGGAATGAGAAATGAGAAATGAGGAATGAGAAATGAGAAATGAGAAATGGCCTGCCGGTTCGCGCCCAACTCATTTCTCATTTCTCATTTCTCATTTCTCATTTTTCTCTCGTGGAGCTGGCGGGAGTCGAACCCGCGTCCAAACAGGGAAACCATACGCTTTCTACACGCTTATTCCGGCCTTCGGTTTTCGTGCTGCAGCAAGACCCGGACCACCAACTACAGCCTTATCCTCTAAAGTGTCACCAGTCGGTCGAGGCACCGACAGGCTATTTCCGATTTGTCTGCGCCGCTGGATCCTCAGATTCGGAAAGACATCCTTGGAGCGACGTCTCGTTCCCTCACCTGGTGAAGGAATAAAGCCAGTAATCTACTATACTTCGATTAGGCAGCGAGAGCATACTCATTGTTGCCAATTAATTTTCTGAAAGCTTCGTTTTAGGAGATAGCCTTCGAGGCTCCGCGTGCTTACGTACCATTTCAACCCGCTGTCAAATCCAGTCAACCCCAAGTTTCAATCATACGTTTTCCGCGTGCAAAGTTACGAATAAGCGAGGACAAAACCAAAAAAAGAGAAAAGTTTTTTCTTTTTTTTGCTTTGTCGAGCGTCAGCAACTTATCCAAAGTTACGAATAAGCGAGGACAAAACCAAAAAAAGAGAAAAGTTTTTTCTTTTTTTTGCTTTGTCGAGCGTCAGTAACTTATCCAAAGTTCTGCGAATAAGCGAGGACAAAACCAAAAAAAGAGAAAAAGTTTATTGCGTGTGTGAATGCATTGATGTCACGAGAAGTTAAAGCCCTCTGCGGAGGATTATGCAGACGGCATTGACAGGCGAAAACCGAACCAAAAGTTACTCTCGAGGATTAGCGTGGCGGTCGGGTAGGGGGAAAGAATGAAAACCGTCGTACCATGCCTTCTCTACCGACAGGCTTACGCTGAACGAGGGGTTGAAGTGATAGGTTACCATTCCGCCGATGCGGTCGGCATCGCCCATCCCGTATGGCAGTCCGTAGGGACCATATGCGTAGGCACTGTATGGCAGAAAACGATTGGCGGGCATGGCATATGACGGTGTGGGGTGGTTGCCGACAGACATCATTCCATACAGCGCAGCTTCCCAGTGCTCGTCGAAGCGGTAGCCCAAGATGCCGTATAGGGCTCCCGACCTATAGGAATGTCCGCTGAACATCGTGTTGCTGACGCCGGCGCCCGCTGCTACCCACACCTTTTCGTCGAGCGGCTGCACATAGGTTGCCGACAGCGACTGGGCAAAGCCTCCTCCCTGACTGTTCTTGCCGAAGCTGGCAAAAGCAGCCAATGAGAGGTCAACATTCAGTCCTTCATGAAAGAGTATGGGACCATAGCCCCAGCCGTATCCGTTCCAAGGTCGGCTGATGGTGATGCTGTCGGTTTGCGCTGTGAGCATGAGCGACTGCAGACATGCAATGAACAGAGAGGCTATCTTTCTCATATACGGATGCAAAGATACTGTTTTTTGGAAAACAACCTATCAAAACACATAATTATTTAAGGATTGTTTGGATTTTACGGAAGAAGTTGTTAACTTTGTCAGCAGTGATAACAATACGGCAGAGATGAAAACAGCGATTATTGGTGGCGGCGCTGCAGGGTTCTTTCTTGCCATAAACCTGAAAGAACGATGCCCGCGGATGGAGGTGACAATCTTTGAACGCGCCAGGAAAAGCAGAGAACAACTCCAACGCAGAGGATGTCTCATTAATGAGCTTGTTTTTGACAAAGGTCTTCGACTTCGTGTCGTTCAGCATTGCACCACGATTTC
>CAMNII010000043.1 GCA_946540435.1 uncultured Prevotella sp. | reverse complement strand
GACCCCCTGATTAACAGTCAGGTGCTCTAACCAACTGAGCTACTGAAGCAGGATGCATTGTTTTGTCGAATGCGGGTGCAAAGTTAGTATGTTTTTTTGAAACCTCCAAATTTTTTCTGAGTTTTTTTTGTTTTTTCTTCATTTTTGTAGGAAAAAGGTGTTTTCACAAAATATTCTTTTTGAAATTTGGTCAGGTAAAAATATCTTTGTACTTTTGCAGTGCGCCCCTATTGATTGGACATGCTATCAGAAGAAAAGCTGCGCCAACTGCGCCAACAATATAATCCCGATGGCTCGCAACTCCGCCGTGCTCAGTTGCGACTGCTTGACATGCTGTCGTTTCTCGACGATATTTGTCGCGCGCATGGCCTTTTGTATTGGATAGACTCGGGGACTTTGTTGGGAGCCGTGCGGCATGGCGGCTTTATCCCGTGGGACGACGATGCTGACGTGTGCATGCCCATTGTCGACATGTTGCGCCTGCGGGAGATCATGCTGAAGGATGCCGACCGTCAGCCGTATGCGCTGCAATGTCATGAGACGGATGCAGGGCATTGGCAGCCATGGATAGCCTTACGCGACCGCCGCAGCTTCTACCTGCACCATGCGGCCCTGCTGTCGGAGAGGGAGAAGCGTTTCCGTGGCCTCCAGGTAGACATCTTTCCTATTGAAAAGGGCATCCGTCAGCCGCTCCACAGCCTGGCATCGGCCTTGAACCGTCACCTGCTGCTCAGGCCCGTCATGCAACGGCATGGATACCACTGGATGAGGCCGTTTGTGCCTGTCGCCCATCAGGTTCTCGAACATACTGTCTATCCGTTGTTCCGGAAGCTGAGGCGGTCGTCGGACAGTGCTGTCTACGAGAAGGCTTATGGCATACCTTTTTCCTCGCGTCATCCCGAAGCCGACATTTTCCCGCTTGCCACCATTGGCTTCGAGGGCAGGACATTCTGCTGTCCGTGTCATCCGGAAGCCTATTTGTCGGCTATGTATGGTGACTGGCAGGAGTTACCGCCCGCTGACGGCAGTCGCGGGCATGATGTAGAACTGATGATATACGAATGACCAAATACAAGAACGCCTACCACGACCTCCGCATGAGAGCGACACGTATTCTCGGAAACATGTCGGAACGCACACAGGGTGTTGTGCGCAACATCGGCATGTCGTTTGTGGCGCGCATGGTGAGCATTCTCTGTACGATGCTGATAGTCCCCCTGACCATCGACTATGTCAACCCGACGAGCTATGGTATCTGGATGACGTTTGCCTCGGTGATCGCATGGATCGGCTATTTCAATTTCGGGCTGGCCAATGGTTTCCGCAACAGGTTTGCCGAGGCACGTGCCGAGGGCAACGACCTGTTGGCGCGACAGTATCTCAGCACGACGTATTTTGCCATCACCATTGTGGTGGCTGTGCTCTATCTCCTTACAATCCTGCTCAACAGCATGATGGACTGGGCCTCCTTCCTCCATCTTGACAGTGCGTACGCTCATGAGCTCAGCAGTGTGTTTCTCATCATGAGCTCGTTTGTATGTCTGAACATGATTGTGAACATCTATTCCACGTTGCTCACGGCCGACCAGCGGCCGGGCATCGCCGCCATCATCCAGGCGGCAGGGCAGGTGGCGTCGCTCGCTGCCATCTGGCTGCTGACACGTCTCACCGAGGGCAGCCTGGTGAATCTGGCCCTTTATCTGGCCGGTGCACCGGTGGCTGTGATGCTCATCGTGCAGGTGGCATCCTACCGCTGGGGTCGCTACCGCCGTTTCGCACCCGCCCTGCGCTTCATCCGCCCGTCACTCATCAGGAACATCATCGTGCTGGGCCTGAAGTTTTTTGCCATCAACATCTGTCTGATTGTCGTCTTCCACATGACCGACCTTGTCATCACCCGCGAGGTAGGTCCGGAGGGTACGGCTCAATATAATATTGCCAAACGCTATTTCAACATCATCCTCATGGCGATGACCATCATCATCACGCCATTCTGGTCGAGTTTCACCGAGGCGTATGTCAAGCACGACACGTCATGGATGAAGAACAGCCTGCGACGCCTGGAGCAGCTATGGCTGGTGAGCCTGACCGGCGGCATGCTGATGCTGTTGCTCTCCGACTGGTTCTACGGCATCTGGATTGGTGACAAGCTGGAGGTGCCCTTCCTGCTGTCGCTGTCGACGCTGGCCTTCATCGAGAGTCAGACACTCGGCAACATCTACATGCATCTGGTCAACGGCATCGGCACCATCCGTCTGCAGACTATCCTCTACGTCATCATCGCCCTGGTGGCATGGCCGTGCATGGTCTATGGCGGCCGGCAATGGGGAATCTGCGGGGTGCTCCTCCTCCCCACGGCGGCCTACCTGGTACAAGCCATTGCCGCAAAGGTGCAGCTGACGAAGATCCTCAGCGGCACGGCCCGCGGCATCTGGCTGCAATAGTGCCGGCGAGGGTATGGAGTATGAAGGGTGTAATGAACAATTAAAAGAACATCATAACAGAACGACGCTATGCAATTAGGACTTCCCGGAACACTGTTCCTCCTTATCGCCCTGGTGCTGTATGTCACGCGACATAAGCGTTGGAGTCTGTTGTTCTATATCTCCTTCCTCTCCGATGGCTTCGAGGTGCTCACCGACAGTATCATCGGCATCAAGAACCTCGACCTTGCCTTTGTCTACACCATCGTCATCCTCGCCTTCACCGCATTCTACGAGAAAAAGCAAGCGAACGAGAACAAGCTCTTACGAAAGCTGGTACTGGTGATGATGGCATTCATCATCTGCTCCATGGTGTTCTCCTATACCCACTATGGTTTCTCGCCGTTCCAGATCCTTCAGGGTGGCCGCCACCTGCTTCTCTTTGCCGGTTATTTCTTTGTCATCAAGACTCCCCAGGACGACGTCGAATGGCTCATCGACAAGATATTCAAGATCACCGTCGTTGTCTCGGTACTCTATATCCTACAGGTGTTCCTCGACCTGCCACTGCTGTCGTATGGTATGGAAGTGAAAAAGGACGCCTCAACGGGTATCAGCCGCTATTACAACTCCCCCTTCTACCTGCCGCTGTCCATCTATATCGGCATCTTCAAGCCCGACATGGTGAAGACCCGCTTCCGCATCCCCTGCCTGGTCATCCTGGCCATTGCCCAGGTTGCGACGCTCGGCCGTGTGGAGATTATCACCACGTTCATGATGGTGATGCTTGGCATCCTCTTGCGCGGCAACCGCTCACAAATCGTAAAGATTGGTCTGGGATTGTCCATCCTCCTCTACCCCATGGCAGAGATCCTCGGCAACCGCTTCAGCAAGGCTTCCGAGCTCGATGTGAAGGCCATCTTCTCAGGCAGCTATAAGGACCTCACGCAGCGCAACATCAGCAACAACGGCACGCTGACCTATCGCTTCGCATGGGTGTATGAGCGACGGTCGTATCTCGACACGCGGCCGCTGTCAGAGAAGATATTCGGTTTCGGACTCATCAGCGACAGCCAGTTCAATGAGGTCTTCCGTCACTACTACTTCCGCATCGGACTGAAGGACAAGAACACCGGACTGCCGCAGCAGCTGCGAACGCCCGACATCGCCTATGGCAACATCCTCTCTACGCTGGGCTATGGCGGCGGCGCCCTGATTATGACCTTATGGATATACATGGCTGTGCTCGGATTCCGACATCGCAACGACCAACCCTTTGAGGGTGTCCTCTTCCTGCTTGTCACCGGCTATATCATCCGCTCACTGTCGGGAACGGTCATCTCCGATCCCGGAAACCTCATCATCCCCTTCCTCATCTATTCGTGCTATCCGCCGCCAGGCGAACAGAAAGAACAACAAAAAAACCAAGAAGCATGAAGGTCATCCATATAGAATCGGGACTGGGAAACCAGATGTTGAGCTACTGTGAGCTGCTGGCCATCAAGAAGACATGGCCAGAGGAGACGTGCCTGTTGGAGACCATCGTCTACGACCTGCCCGAGTGTAACGACGTGATATGCCAGTGGAACGGCTTCGAACTCGACCGCATCTTCCATATCCACACACCCAACGTCCGCACCCTCTTCTCCGACGAGCAGTGGGAAGCGCTCATGGCCGACATCCGCCAGTCGCAGTTCTGGCTGAAGAACTGGAACTACCCCGTCTATTTCACCGAGGCCTTCCGACGGGCCGGCGTGCCGTTGGAAAACCTCCGGGGAGACTTCGAGGCACCCGGCCAGACACGCAAGACGACGACAGGCGATGCGTGGTATCGGTCGACGGCGGCATTCCGCTATCTGAACTACCTGCGCCACCGCTACCTCAAGCCCATCCCCACCCCGCTCACCGACCATCGGCATGAGCTCTTCGACATTCCTGCCGGCGATGTCTTCACGGGGCAGAAGCTCCTCTTCAAATACGTCAACAGCGGCATTGAACAGATTGCCGACGACATCCGCCAGGTGTTCCGGTTTCCCGACATCACCGACGAGCGCAACCGCAAGGCCATGGAAGAGATTAACGCCGTCGACAGCGTGGCCATCCATGCCCGCCGCGGCGACATGACCGGCTATAACTACGACTGCTATGCCGGAGGATACTTCCGCAGGGCCGTCAGCTTCATCAGGGAACACGTCAGACAGCCGGTCTTCTACATCTTCTGCGACCCGGAGAGCATCCGGTGGGCACGCAGCCACGGCAGCACCCTCGGACTGGACTTCCGCCGCGACACCGTGAGATTTGTCGACTGGAACAGCGGCGACGACAGCTGGCGCGACATGCAGCTCATGGCAGCCTGCCACCATCAGGTCATCACGCGCAGCTCGTTCGGCTGGTGGGGAGCATGGCTGAACACCCATCCCGACAAGATCACCTGCTCGCCCGACAGGAACATCAACACCACTCACCACTTCTGAACAGCTACGTCCAAGTGGGGAGTCACTAACAGGAAATGAATATGGAGACGATGATACCAAAGGTCATACACTACTGCTGGTTCGGAGGCAAGCCTCTGCCGCCACTGGGAGAGAAGTGCATCGCCTCATGGCGAAAGTACCTGCCCGGCTACGACATCAGGGAATGGAACGAGACCAACTTCGACGTCAATGCCATCCCCTACACCCGCCAGGCCTATGCCGAAGGGAAGTATGCCTTCGTCAGCGACTATGCCCGTTTCTGGATTCTCTACCACGAGGGAGGGCTGTACTTCGATACCGACGTAGAGATCATCCGCCCCATCGACGACATCGTACAGAGCGGGCCGTTCATGGGAATGGAGACCGACGGGGCTGACGGCATCCTGCCGACGGTGGCTCCGGGACTGGGACTCGGCGCACGGCCCGCCATGCCGCTCTACAGGCGTTTCCTCGACATGTACGAAAGCCTTACCTTCGACAGCCAACGGCCAGCCACCGTCGTCGACTATGCCACCGACCTGCTGCGCCGGGAGGGCCTCATCGCCTGCCGCGGCAACCAGCACGTGGCCGGCGTGAACATATATGCCAGCACCTATTTCAACCCTCGCGACATCACCACCAAGCGTTTCCACATCACTTCGGAGACACGTTCCATACATCATTATGCGGCATCGTGGGCCGACAAGGACTGGCGATGGCACGCCAAGAAGTACCTCCGAAGGCTGGTTCCGGAGTCTCTCCTGAGGTGGTATCACGACCGTAAAGCGTCGGCGACGGGACTGTCGCAGCAGGTACTCTTTGTCGGCATCGACTACCGCCATCCCAACGGGGGCATGGCGATGGTCATCAACAGCTATGCCGGCCTCTTCCATCCTTTTAAGTTCGTAGCCCTCTCGGCAGGCGACAGCATGCTGCTGCTGAAGCTCTGGCGTGCACTGCGCGGCTATGCACTGCTGTTCTTCCGGCTCCTTGCCGACCGCCATATCCGCATCGTTCACGTGCATTCCGCCTCGGGCATGAGCTTCTGGCGGAAGAGCCTGGCCATACGGATGGCTCACACGCTCGGCAAGCGTGTCGTCTTCCACTGCCATGGCGGCGGCTTCAGCGACTTCCGTGCGTCGGCAGCACCGCGCGTCGACGCCGTCATCCGCCAGTGCGATGCCATCATAGCGCTGTCGCCACAGTGGCAGTCGTACTTCCAAGAGGCCTTCCCAGACAAGCCCGTCGTGGTGGTGAACAACCCGATACCACTGCCACAGCTCATTCCCGCCGCCGACGACGGGAGGGTTCACTTCCTGTTCCTGGGGCGCATCTGCCGCAACAAGGGCATCTATGACCTCGTCGACGTCATCACCGCCCATCAGGATGAGCTACGCGGAAAGATGATACTCCACGTGGGTGGCAACGACGAGACGGAACAACTCCGCAGAAAGGTCACCGACAGCCATATCGCCGACATCGTCAGCATAGAGGGATGGGTTGCCGGAGAGCGGAAGACACAGCTGCTCAACCGCGCCGACGTACTCATCCTGCCCTCCTACATCGAGGCGTTGCCCATCAGCATCCTTGAAGCCGAGTCCTACGGCAAGGCAGTCATCGCCACACCCGTCGGGGGCATCCCGTCGATCGTCACCGACGGCGTCAACGGCATCCTCGTCAGCCCAGGTGACAAGGAGCAACTCTTTACGGCCATCAGCACCCTCATCAGCCAGCCCGCCCTGCGGCAACAGATGGGTGCTGCAGGCAAGGCCGTCAGCGCAGACCACCTGCCCGACCATGTTGCCCGGCAGCTCTGTGAACTCTATCGCCAGTTACTACCCTCCGACGCCTTACGGCAGACTGCCGGGGAGCCGGACACAACCAATAATGAACCGCCATGCTGAAAGTACTGCTGACAGCCCTCGTCCGCCGGCTCTGCCGCCTGCACCTGCTCACACCCGTCGGTGTGGCCCGCCTGAAGTATGTATGGAAGCTGCACCGATGGCCTCACTTCCGGCATCCCCGCGACCTGAACGAGAAGATCAACTACCTGAAGTTCTATACCGACACTTCGGCATGGGTGCCGCTGACCGACAAATACGCCGTCAGGCAGATCATCGCCGACAAAGGCCTCGCCGACATCCTCGTCACCCTCTACGGCCGGTGGACTGCCGCCGACGCCATCGACTGGGACAGCCTGCCGCAACGCTTCGTCATGAAGTGCAACAACGGCAGCGGCGACATCATCCTCTGCAACGACAAAGACACGCTGGACCGACAGCTGACGGCAGACTATTTCCGCCGCATGCTGCAACGGCGGTTCGGAACGGAGTCCGGCGAGCCCCACTATGCCGCCATCCCTCCCTGCATCATTGCCGAAGAGCTGCTTGACGCCTCGAAGCAGGCATCGCCCTCGTCGTCGCTCATCGACTATAAGATATGGTGCTTCAACGGCAAGCCGGCCTATATATACTGCTGCGCCAACCGCCACCACTACCATGCCGAGGTAGCTCTCTTCGACACAGACTGGCAATTCCTGCCACAGTACATGATATTCACCGACCACTACCGCCGACCGGCAACACTGCCGTCACGCCCCCACACACTCGAACGCATGCTCGACATCGCGGCACGCCTGGCCGAAGGGTTCCCGCAGGTACGCGTCGACCTCTACGAAGTCGACCGCCGTGTCTACTTCGGCGAGATGACCTTCACCTCGCAGGGGGGATACATGGACTATTTCACACCCGACTTCCTGCGTCTCACCGGCGACATGACAACACTCCCCGACAACGCATCATGAGACAACAACAGAAAATAATGGCCATCGCCTCCATCGGCGGACACTGGATACAGCTGCTGCGCATCACAAAGGCACTCGACGACACCTTCGACATCGTCTACATCTCTACGCAGCAACACCTGGCAGGAATGGTTCCCGGGAAGACCTACCACACCATCCCCGACTTCAGCCGCTGGGATGCCTGGCGCATGGTGCCCGCCTTCTTCCGCATGCTACGCCTCATCATCCGTGAGAAGCCACAGGCCATCATCACCACCGGGGCAGCACCAGGACTCATCGGACTGCTGGCCGGATGGCTCACCCGACGGAAGACCATCTGGGTCGACAGCCTCGCCAACGTCGAGCACCTCTCGGCATGCGGACGCATCGCCTCATGGTTTGCCACAGAGATATACACCCAATGGGAAGACCTCGCCAGCCGGCGCGTGCGCTTCGCAGGAAACACCATAGGATAAGGAGACCGACATCATGATATTCGTAACCATCGGCACTCAGGCACCCTTCGACCGCTTCATCCGCCTCATCGACGACATCGCACCGGAACTCAACGAAGAGGTCGTCGCACAGGTGCACCACTGCGGCTTCACACCACGCCACATCCGCACCGTGAGCTTTCTGCCCAGCGACGAGTTTCAGCAACTCTTCAGCCAGGCACGGCTCATCGTGGCACACGCCGGCATGGGAACCATCCTCTCGGCACTGGAGCAAGGAAAACCCATCATCATCTTCCCACGCATCGCAGCACTGGGCGAACATCGCAACGAGCACCAGCTCGCCACGGCACGGAAGCTGCGGCAGCAGGGAAGCGTCTACGTAGCCATGACCGACGAGGAACTGCGCACCCTCCTGCTCACCGACAACCTCAAACCCCTCCGACACATCGGCACCCACGCATCGCCGACACTGGTGCAGGCCATCAGCGACGACCTCGCCGACCGGTACGTCCGCATGCTGAACATCAACATCGTCAACACCACCGAGGACGACCTGCTGGCCGACCTGCACGAAGGCATGCTCGTCACGCCCAACCTCGACCACCTCGTCATGCTGCAGGACGACCAACCGTTCTACGATGCCTACCGGCAGGCCGAATGGGTGGTATGCGACAGCCGCGTGCTCTACTTCATATCCCGACTGACACGCCACCCCCTCCGACAGGCCATCGCCGGAAGCACCTTCTTCACCCACTACTGCGACTACCACCGCCACGATGCCGGCTGCCGCCTGTTCCTGCTTGGCGGCATGGGCGACACCGCACAGCGCGCCATGCAGCGCATCAACCAACGGCTGTCGACAGACACCCCCGACCAGCCGGGACGCAAGGGTGAGCCGCTCGTCGTCGGCGCCTGCTCACCCTCATGGGGCTTCGACAAGAAAGACGACGAATGCCGCGACATCATCGAACAGATACGTCTGAGCCGTGCCAACGTCGTCCTCGTAGGCGTAGGGGCACCGAAGCAAGAGAAGTGGATAGCCCGCTGGCGCCCACTACTGCCGGAGGTAAGGCTATGGATGGCACTCGGCGCCACCATCGACTTCGAAGCCGGCACACAGCAACGGGCACCACAGCTGTGGCGCACACTCGGCATGGAGTGGTTCTACCGCTTCCTGAGAGAGCCGCGACGCCTCTTCCGACGCTATTTCCTGCGCGACATGCGGTTCTTCCGCTACTTCCTCCGACAACTCCTCAACAGCTATAAAAACCCCTTCGCCAAATGAACAACGACCACTATCTGCACTTCCTGCGCTATGCGCTGAACGACAACGCACCGATACCCGACGACATCACCCGCATCGACTGGCAGAAACTCAAACGCTTTGCCAACGAGCACGCCGTCGTCGGCATCTACTGGCAGGGAATACGACGGCTCGGACAGGAGACGCCCAACAAACCCACCGACGACGACGTGATGGCATGGATGGCACTCGTCACGAAGATACAGCGCCGGAACAGGTTTATGGACGAACGCACCGGCTTCATCGCGCGAACCTTCCGCAGCGAAGGGTTTCCAAACATCATCCTCAAGGGACAGGGCAATGCCACCTACTATCCAGAGCCGTCGCTACGCACATCCGGCGACGTAGACATCTGGCTCAGAGGCTCACGGGGCGACATCACCCGCTACGTGCAGCACCATTGCCCCAAGGAGCAACCCATCTACCTCCACATCGCCTTCAAAGCCGTGAAGGACGTCGAAGTAGAGGTGCACTACATGCCCTCCTACCTCAACAACCCCTTCTGCAACCGACGCCTGCAGCGCTTCTTCCAACAGCAATGGGACAACCAACAGGCTGACAGCAGGCAGCCGACAGCTGACGGCGCACGCTACCCGACGACACGCTTCAACCTGGTCTACCAGCTGTGCCATATCCTCCACCACGTCTTCGACGAAGGCATCGGACTGCGACAACTCATCGACTACTACTACCTCCTGCTCAACGCCACACCGGCCGACACCGACGGACTCGTCCGCCAGCTCTCATCATACAACATGCTGGGGTTCGCGCAGGCCGTGCTATGGATAGAGCAACACGTCCTCGGCCTGCCCGGGCAATGCATCTTCACCACACCCGACGAACGGCGCGGCCGGGTGCTGCTGGCCGACATCCTGCACGGCGGGAACTTCGGAAAATACAACGACGACTACCAGCACGCCTCACGACGCCGCATCTATCCCAAACGGGCATGGAAGAAGCTGTGCCACAGCATCAGCCTTGTGCGCTACTTCCCGTCGGAAGCACTCTGGGAACCCCTCTTCCGCATCTGGCACTTCTTCTGGAGACTGCGCCACTGACCGGCTGGCAGCTACAGAGAGGTGTGGCCTTGGGCATCGTCACGTTTGATGATATCCTTTGGGACACACCGGAACGCACCATCTCTCCCCCCCTGACAAAAACCCACCCACCCTTTTCACTGAAGAAACGGGGACTTTGGCTGATTGTTTTTGCACGGCAGAGGCTTTTGCCGTAACTTTGCCTATGGATACCCGACTTCCTGCGAAGGAAACAAGACGGAATGCCGGCATAGGCAGGGGAACATCCCCTTATATATATAATAATGTATAAGCAGCAAAACAAAGAAAGGGTAAAGCTATGAAGAATGTGTTCAGGATAATCATGACGGTCTGCGTGACCATGAAAAAGCTGGAAGAACGGCTGCCAAAGAACTTCATGCGCATACACCGCTCGTATATCATCAACCTGCGATGCATACAGGAGGTCAACAAAACCACGTCATCCTGCACACCGCCACCAACGACCACGCCGCACACGCCACCGCAACGCCCGACACCGTCTACCTGCCCATCGGCGACCTCTACCGCGACAGCTTCCTGGACTATCTCAAAAGCAAGTTCCTCGTAAAATAGAACTAACAAACGCCCCCCTGTTTCCGATGAAGCCCATCGGATTTTCCCATGTTGCCCACCGGATGTTCCCTGGGTACCCATCGTATTCTCTTAGGGATCACATTGTATTCTCTTAGGGATTACACTGTAAACTCTTAGGGATTACACTGTATTCTCTTAGGGATCACATTGTATTCTCTTAGGGAATACATCGTATTCCGCCAGATATGAAAATGGAAAACGCAAAACTATGACAAAGAAAAAGGCAGAACAACCATGATGCCGAGGGCACCACGTCGGGCGCTATGGTGCTTGATGCAAGGAATGCCGTCTTCGGCATCGTCAACAGTTCCGTATTGCCAAGATAGTCCATTACAGTAGTCCGTGTTCTCTCAATATCTCCACCATTTCTGCCGGTGTCACCACAATCGGCTTGTCAGGGAAATGTTTCTTGTTGCCCGTCACCAGATAGGCATCCTCTTTCGACATGGCTACTTCATAGAAAACGATGTCCTTTGGGTCAGGAAATTTCTCCGCAGATGGTACTCTCTCACCACGAATACCGTTCATCAAGATTCTGTCGATTGCCCACTTAATCAGGTGTTCTGGAATATCAAACTTCTTGCGATGCAACACATCTATGTATTCGTCGATAATTTCATCACTATAGACGGGAATGATTTTCCCTTGCAAAACAGCAGCCCAGACCTTTGACGTAGCGGCCAGCAGGTTTTTCGTGATGTAAGCCGACACAATCACATTTGTGTCAATAACAGCGTAAATCATGCCTCTGACTTTTTCTTTCTTGCCATTTCTTCACGCGCCAACCTGATTTCTTCATTGATTTCTTCCATCGTCAGTTCGGGCCTGTCGCTGGCAGCCACTTCTCTCCGAAACGCATAGAAATCGTTCAATACGTTATCTTCTGATGGCTTAGCAGTAATTTCAAACGGAATCTTCCTTCTTCTCACCACGGCATTGGCAAAGATGTTCATCGCCGTATTTACACTCATGCCAAACTGCGAGCATAGTTCCTCAAACTGCGCCTTAATGCCAGCGTCCATGCGGACGGTCATTGATACTTGTGCCATAATTCTTCGTCTTATAATTGTTTTACGCTGCAAATATAAGCAATTTATTTCATTCTGCCATCAAAATGGAGAATATTTTCATCAATTAGGCTGGAATTTATTCATTTTCGTTCAACTATTATATTCATTTTCGTTTAATTGAACTGCGTTCGACTTTCTTCACGCATAATGTGATATTTATTTGAAAAAATAATAATTTCCTTGCAGTCTTTTTAGAAAAATGGTATCTTTGTCAATAGAGGCAGTATGTTTTCGATGGACATAGAAGAACGTTTTGATTAAGTGAGAGCAGAGCAAACGCGTTTACTCTGCCGAACGGGAAAAATGAAGGATGAAATCAAACTCATAGAAAGAGGGCGACAAGGCGACGAGACTGCACTTGGAAGCCTGTATAAGGCATATCACCGGCAGATGACGGGGATATGCCAACGCATCGTAGGCAATCGACAAGTGGCAGAGGAATTGGCACATGATGCATTTTTGCTGGCTTTTGCCAAGATGGATCAATTGCGCAATCCACAACGCTTCGAGGCATGGCTGACAAGTATTACAACCAATGTTGCCCGACGCTACAAACAGCGGCATCATGATCCCACAATGCTTTCTCTTTCCACTCTCTCAGAAGAAGAACTTCCACAAGAACCAATTCCAACAGAAGACAAGCCGTTACCAACTATGGAAGAACTGATGGCGGCTGTAGATGCGCTGCCCAAAGGCTATGGACAGGTGTTCAAGTTGGCGGTCATCCAAGAATTGTCGCACAAGGAAATTGCTGAAATCCTTGGAATTGCAGCCCACTCTTCATCGTCACAGCTGTCACGGGCAAAGAAGATGTTGCAGAAGTCACTTGCACAGTATTGGCTGTTGTGGCTCATGCCACTTCTGTTGCCTTTGGCTATATATCTTTACAAAACGGGAAAGACCACTGACGTGCCGCAACCTGTAGTGACAAAGCAAGAACAGACTACGCCTGATACAAAGCATGATGATGAAGGTACTCCGACGATAGGGCAAGGAACTCCTGCCATTCCAATAATTGCTACACAGCAAATAGCCATTGCTCCTGTCAAAGATGTTCCAGTAGATAGTCTTACTCCTGCTGACACGCTCCAACATACCAGCGAAGAAACTGAGAGTACCGACACTACGACCATCTTACACAACAACAAGCCACTGCCCGACTTGCGTCCAGACAAAGACACACATATTGCTGATTTGACCCCGGAAAAGCCGATAGAAGTAGAGGACAAAGGGCAAAAGTGGTCTGTAGATTTGGCTTACACTGGTAGTATGGGCGAACAGAATGCCAACCGCCCGTTTATATTCACTGAAACGGAGATGCCGGATATAACAAGCGAAGTTCCGCGTATCCGCTCCTTCGAAAAATGGAGTGACTATGCCGAAGCATTACAGAGTGGAACCCTTGACATTGACTATAAGACGTACCAAATCTTGCTGAAGATAGCCCAAAACAACGCTGCACAGCCCGGCATGGACATGATTGAGCGTAAGACTCACCATTACATGCCTATCGACT
>CAMNII010000042.1 GCA_946540435.1 uncultured Prevotella sp. | reverse complement strand
AAATCGAAGCAAGCTTCATTCTCCTCTCGCTGCTCCAGAAGTTGTTTTGCTCCTATGCTCGTTGACTTTCCCTTCGGCCGTCGAGCTAAACCTTCCCGACCTCAATAGTTGGTTGGCTAAAGCCGCCACCGATTGAAGGTGTACGGGAACTCGTGATGTGCGATGTCTGAAGGATGATGGCTGATGTTTATTTGCAGCCTGCTCCAGCAAGAAATCATTGAGTTTGATTATCCTGTCGCCAAAAGCCAGGCATTTGACCGATGGTCGACCTCTGTCACGACTCGGCAAAGTTCATGCGAGCATGACTCTGCTCTCGCTGCTCCATCGGTTGGCTTGTATTGCGTCAGAGATTATTGACATAATCGATGTTTGAGGGATGAGGGCTGATGGAAGATGTTAAATGTTAAAAGTATTGCTTTCCTCTCGGTTTGGCGTCGGTTCATCTTGCTGATGAAGTCTTTCTTACTACTTTGGCATATCACCACTCCAACCGTGGCCTAGGTCCCAGTGCTCGTCGTACACGAACTCGAAATACGGCAGGGAGAACTCCTGCTCCAGCAATTCGGTGAGCTGCTCTTGAATGGGCTCTGCCCACTTGCCCACCAACACAATGAACTTGTCAATAGTCCATGCTACTCGACCACGGGGCACCTGCGTGTAATCGCCCTTGAACTTGGTATCCAAGTGCTTGGCCTGAGCACGGAAATACTCCTTTGCCCACACCTGCCTATGCAACTGCGGATAGTTGATGAACGGCTTGCCCTTCACGGCAGCCTCTTCAACCATCTGAGGCGTCAGTTCCTTCTTGCGTACGCCAAACAGCGTATTGTCCTCTGGATCGTACCAGAAAATGCCCACGCACGGCATCTGCTCGTCGAAAGACTTCATGTCCGCCATCTGGGCGTCGTGATCTTTATCTGATAGTTGTGTCATTACTTATAATATTCCTTATACCACTCAGCAAAATGCCTCAGGCCTTCGCGGAGGGTGATCTTCGGGGTAAACCCGAAGTCGCGCTCAAGAGCCTCAGCATCCGCATACGTCGTGGGCACATCGCCGGGCTGCATGGGCACGAGCTCCTTGTGGGCCTCGAAATCGTAGTCCTGCGGCAGCACGCCGGCACGAACCAGCTCTTCCTGAAGAATATTGACGAATTCCAGCAGGTTCTCCGGCTGTCCGCCACCTATATTATATATAGCGTAGGGAGCCTCTCCCCGACCCTCTCCTGAAGGAGAGGGAGTTCCGCTACAGAAGGTTTTGATTGTTTTTAAGACCCTGTCGAGGTCATGGAGGACTTCTTCGTTGGTAAAACGCAGTTCAGTATATCCGAGTTCGCTCAGTCGAGCTGTACGTTCCTCGTCTGACTTCATCTGCTCCACATCATGATGATAGTCACCATCCACTTCAATCGTGACTTTATACTCATTGCAATAGAAATCCACAATGAAGTCTTCGATAATATGCTGCTGACGGAACTTCACACCCAAGCCATTAGCCCTAAGCGCTTCCCAAAGCACTTTTTCCGCCTCTGTAGGATTCTTACGCATTTCCTCTGCCAGTTCCTTCAGTCTTCCATACAGCATCGGATCTGCTGTATGCACACCCATGTTCTTCCCTTTAGGGGAGGATTTAGGAGAGGCCGGTGCCTTGGCCATCACGCGCACGATGCCTTCGACGATGTCATCAACATACGTGAAGTCGCGGCGGCAGTTGCCGTAGTTGAATATCTTGATGGTCTCGCCCTTGCGCAGTTTATTGGTGAAACCGAAGTACGCCATATCTGGACGACCGGCAGGACCATAGACCGTAAAGAACCGCAGGCCCGTCGTGGGGATATGATAAAGCTTGCTGTAACAGTGGGCGAAGAGTTCGTTGCTCTTTTTCGTGGCTGCATAGAGGGATACGGGATTGTCCACCCGGTCATCCGTAGAGAACGGAACCTTCTTGTTGCCGCCATAGACACTTGAAGACGAAGCATACACCAAATGCTCCACCGGATTATGTCTGCAAGCCTCCAGGATATTGTAGAAGCCCATCATGTTCGACTGGATGTACGCGTCTGGATTCTCTATCGAGTAGCGCACACCTGCCTGGGCGGCGAGGTTCACCACTATCTGGGGTTTGAACTCGTTGAAGATCTTGTCGACGGTGGCCTTGTCAGCTATGTCGCCTTTGATAAACTGCCACATACAACTCGAACACGAATTGCACGAATCTGACGAATCTTTTTGCTTCGCAACTCTATCTATCTCTGCAAGGCGGTATTCCTTGAGGCTGACGTCGTAGTAGTCGTTCATATTGTCGAGACCGACGATATGGTAGGGCTGGCCTTGGAAGCCCTCCTTCAGGAGGCGCATCACGAGGTTGGCACCGATGAATCCGGCTGCGCCGGTAACGAGTATGTTCTTCATAATCACGCGGAGTTCTTAGTTTATATCACAAGGATTATTATATTTGCTCGCAGAAAGCGCGGATAGCGCAGAAATTGTTTTTTTTATCTTACTGTGTTATTGTTTCTTGGCTTGTCAATAGTGCTGATAGCGCAGAAATTAATTCTATTTGCGGGGTGGGTACGAATTATACGAAATGCACGAATATCAGACTTCAATAGACTCCACAAACTTTAATGCCTTGATGACCCTATCGGTATGAAACGACAACTGATCATAGGTCTTATATGCTTTGAGTTGCAGGATAGCAGCCTCAGCACTCAGAACCCCACTCTCAAACAGGTTGACAGTGGTGAAAACTCTATCGTTAGCAACAGGACCCTGTACCAGGTCGAATTGGTGCGGACGGGACTTACGGCAGTCTGCCACGAAATAGAGCCAAGGCTCATCGGCACCGATAAACTTGCGGACACTCAAATCCGGATTGTCAAGCAACGTCTCGTCGAACTCATAGACGCTGACCACCGCCCTGCTGGCTTCTTCCCGTTCCTGCTTGATATGTGCCCAGCGCACGGCCTGTTCGTAGTTGCTCGTGGTATAGAATCCCTTACCGAAGTCGGCATTAGGGCGACCTGGGCGCAAGGAAGGCTTTCTCACGACTACTATTGAACCATGATATAGTTTCATTGTTTTCTCCTATGAATATAACGCTGGATATCGTCTAAAACATACTCCAAGCCCTGTGTGTGAAGCATGTCATAGTTATCGATAATATACTCGTCAACTCCATACTCCTTAAAACATACCCATGCACGTAAACCTCCTATTCGCTTACGAATGGCGTAGTTTTCCAGACAGTAGGTGTAAAACTCAAATATCTCTTCTGGGACATCCCTACGTTGGCGATTGCGTCTCAGTTCAAACTCTTCGTAAAGGGCCTCGGTGCTCAGGTACCACCACTTGGCATTCTCGTCATAGAGCCGCTCGTACATCGGGTTCACATAGATGTACACCAAGGCATCATCCAGAGAGATACGCTTCACTCTGGAAACATATTCCGCTAAATGCGCTATCTTTATTGGAATAACATTATCTTCGTAAACACCCATTTCCCTGTTTTTTTATTTGAACACGAATTGCACGAATCTGACGAATCTTTTTGCTTCGCAACTCTATCTATCTCTGCAAGGCGGTATTCCTTGAGGCTGACGTCGTAGTAGTCGTTCATATTGTCGAGACCGACGATATGGTAGGGCTGGCCTTGGAAGCCCTCCTTCAGGAGGCGCATCACGAGGTTGGCACCGATGAATCCGGCTGCGCCGGTAACGAGTATGTTCTTCATAATCACGCGGAGTTCTTAGTTTATATCACAAGGATTATTATATTTGCTCGCAGAAAGCGCGGATAGCGCAGAAATTGTTTTTTTTATCTTACTGTGTTATTGTTTCTTGGCTTGTCAAAAGTGCTGATAGCGCAGAAATTAATTCTATTTGCGGGGTGGGTACTTGATTTTACAGGCCGTTGGCGATGCGGATAATAGCACCATCCAAGATGTCATCGACATTGAAATTGACCAAGATGCCCAATTTCTTGTTCATCAGTCTGCAGTAGGTCAATGTCTGCTTGTAGTAGATATCTTTCATTTCTGCTACTGATTTCAATTCTACTATTATCTGGTCTTCAACAAGGAGATCCAGTCGGAGCTCAGTTTTCAGCGTATTTCCTTTGTATATGATGGGAACAGGCTTCTGCCTTTCCACTTTCAATCCTCTTTGCTCTAACTCAAACACCAAAGCTTCTTCATACACAGATTCTAACAAACCTGGGCCAAGTGTCTTATACACATCATAAATTGCACCCCGAATCTGATATGATATTTGGTTTATTGTCATAAAAGAAGATTTTTTCTAGCATGTGTTCTCGCAGAAAGCGCTGAAAACGCAGAAATTTTTCTTGGTGATAATCTGCTGGATGCGGCAGCCTATCTGCGGTTTCTGTTATTTCTGCGAGACTTTTTTCGCTCGAGGGTTAGTCGCGCTTGAAGATGTCGCGGGTGTAGACTTTATCCTGGACATCGTCGAGGGTGGCATCGTAGCGGTTGGCGATGATGGCATCGGCCTGTGTTTTGAAGGCTTTGAGGTCGTTGACGACCTTGCTTCCGAAGAAGGTGGTGCCGTCCTCGAGTGTAGGCTCATAGATGATGACCTTGGCACCTTTGGCCTTGATGCGTTTCATGATGCCCTGGATGGCACTCTGCCGGAAGTTATCGGAGTTGGACTTCATGGTGAGGCGGTATACGCCCACCACCACTTCATGTTCCTTCTCTGCGTCGTAAGCACTTGAGGCTGTGTAGTATCCGGCCCTTTCCAAGACACGATCGGCAATATAGTCCTTGCGGGTGCGGTTGCTGTCGACGATGGCCTTGATGAGGTTTTCTGGTACGTCGTTGAAGTTGGCCAGCAGCTGCTTGGTGTCCTTCGGCAGGCAGTAGCCGCCATATCCGAAGCTGGGGTTGTTATAGTGCGTACCGATACGCGGGTCGAGGCATACGCCCTCGATGATAGCCTGTGTGTTAAGGCCCTTCATCTCCGCATAGGTGTCCAGCTCGTTGAAGTAGGAGACGCGCAGGGCGAGGTAGGTGTTGGCGAAGAGCTTCACCGCCTCTGCCTCTGTCGTTCCCATGAACAGCACGGGGACATCCTCCTTGATGGCGCCTTCCTTGATAAGTGCAGCGAAGGTATGTGCATCCTGTTCCTGTCCAGGCTCGTCGAACCCCACGATGATGCGGCTGGGATAGAGATTGTCGTACAGTGCCTTGCTCTCACGCAGGAACTCCGGAGCGAAGATGATGTTCGGTGTGACGACCTTCATGGAGCCGTCAGCTTGGCGTTCACGATAGGAGAACTTCTCACGTACATGCTTGGTGTAGCCCACGGGGATGGTGCTCTTGATGACCATCACAGCATTCGGGTTCACCTCCAGCACGAGTTCGATGACCTCTTCGACATGGGAAGTATCGAAGTAGTTCTTTTTCGGATCGTAGTTCGTCGGTGCTGCGATGACAACGAAGTCTGCATCGTTATAGGCCATTCGTCCGTCGAGCGTAGCGACGAGGTCAAGTTGTTTCTCCGCGAGATATTTCTCGATGTATTCGTCCTGTATGGGAGAAATCTTATTGTTGATTTTCTCCACCTTCTCAGGGATGACGTCCACGGCTGTCACGTGATGGTGTTGAGCCAAGAGTGTTGCGATAGACAGTCCGACGTAGCCTGTTCCTGCTACTGCTATTTTGGGATTTGTGTTCATATAAATGGTGTTCTGAAGTTACTAATTGGTGTGAGCCTACGATCATTCGCCTTCAGGCAGATAGAGGAGGTCTTTCTTCGGTACGTTCATGATGGCGACGGCCGTCACCTCTTCGATGGGCAGGACGACGCATAGGTGTTTCTTGATGCTCTTCACGACGCCCTGCACGCCGGTGAACGGTCCCTGTGTAATCATCACTTTCTGTCCGGGCTTGCATGCGAACTCCAGGTTATCGAGGAAGATCACCTTGTCGTTGTCAGATGAGCTCACCCTGATGAAGTCCTCCATCCTTTTGTCGGGCACAAAGAGTATTTCCGAGTGTTCCTGATATTTCTCGTCGAGCACGCGGTGCATGGTGTACCGCAGCGGTTCGAAAGCCTGTTTGTTTGCTTTGATGGCTTTCAGGTCTTCGAGAGTGCTTCTGACGAAGATGTAGTTGGTAATCAGTGGTACGAAGCCCATGGATGTCGAGCTTGTGCGTTCATACCGCATGGGCATAAAGGTCTCTATGACGGTTGCTTCCTGGTCGAGCAGTTCCTTGAATTTCATCAGCCGTGTGCCGCTGGCGTAGCTGATACGGAGAGGGAACCAATGGATATCAGTATCTTTCAACATACCGGATGGCTATCAGTGCAATGACAACATCTTGGGGTCACCACATCATTTGACATGGAGGGAATGGCCTGATGCCACGAAAGATTTTCGTCTTTATAGTACTTATAGGAAGCGACACGCAAAGACTACTATTCCAAGAGACAACGTGTTACGTGCCAAGGCTTTACGTTGTCCCTCAATATGTTAAGCCTACGTTTTGTCATGTCTGCCACGAAGGCAGCAACGATAGCACCCTGCAAAGGTACATCTTTTTTCCCGAACGAAAAAATATTTCGATACTTTTTTATTAATCGCGCATATTGTTATATAAAGGTCATTTATTGGTCGTTAGTCCATATGACCATCAGGCGCGATTAATAAATATCGAAGAGGAGTGGCAGTTTCAGTCGGACGTTTACCGGCTTCCCGTCCTGCCTTCCCGGCATCCACCGCGGCATGACTCTCAGGGCGTGCACTGCTTCGCGGTCGATGAGTGGTGATATGCTCTCGATGATGCAGATGTTACTGATGGTCCCATTGCTCTCTACGACGAACGACACCATGCATTTCCCTGTTTCCGGCTTTTTTCCTTCCTCCATGGGATAGACCATGTTTTTCGATAGGAATGCCAGCATGGCCTCCTGTCCCCCTTGGTAGTGCGGCAGCGTGTCGCATGAGGTGTATATCGGTTGTCCGTCGGCAGCCTCGGGCAAGGAAAAGAAATGGGACTGCATCTTCTCCAACTGTTTCTGTTTAAGAGCCTTGCTGCGCATCAGTTTCCTTGCTGCCGAAGTGGTATAGAGCACGTTCACATCGGCCGAGGAGAGCATCCATTTCTGTGGGATGACGGTGTGATAGTCGGCAGACAACCCGTCTCTTGTCCAGTGGCCTTGGAGTAGCATGGCATCGTCGAGCAGGCATACGTTATCGAGTGTCAGTGTGTCGACCCTGTCGGGTATGGGGTCGTCGCTGTTGGCAATCAGGTTCGTCATGAAGTCACCCAGTTCTTCCGGGTCTTTGAAGTCCACCTTCAGCATGTCCCTGTCAATCATTTCGTCCCTTTGCATGACGATACCGTGCTGCAGGTCGTAGGTGATCAGGCATTTATGGTTTTCCTCCTGCTGTGACGACTCTTTCCCCGGCTTTGACGTCAGTGATAGGAAGTACGACACGTAGCGTCCCACCCGATGTCCGAGCAGTCGCAGCTGGCAGTCCACATAGCAGTATTTGTTGTCGTCGGGTATTTGTGCCAATGCGGTCACGGGACTGCCGTATTGCGTTTTGAACTGTCGGTAAGCCTTACAGAAGTCTGTCTCGGGGGTATGGAACAGCATTGTCGTTATCCACTGTTTGAGCGGTTCCACCTGTTGTCCGTCGATAATCTCCGGCCATTCCATGTCCACATCCACGACATTCATCTCGTCGCCCTTCTGGTAGTAGAGGTGTTCCTTTACGTATCTCACGGCGTATTTGGAACTGACCTGCTCGTTCTGTGCCACGACAGCAGTCGCGGCACAGAGGACGAACAGGATGAGTAGGATTTTCTTCATATGCTTACGGGTACCTCCCCCCATATATAATTTAATCGTTACGCTATTCTTCTACGTTACGTCATGCCAGCCTTTAGAAAACGATTTTCCGTCCACCTTGTATATAGATGCCATGTGCCGGAGTGTCGGCGACGCGTCGTCCCTGCAGGTCGAAGAGCTGTCCTGCACCATATTGCGCACCGTCGCCCTGCTGGTGTCCAGCCATCGTCTTGTCGATGTCCACCGTCGATGACCGTGAGAACCGATAGAGCACTACCGGCTGCTGGCTTCCGCTGTAGCATCTGAAGATTTTTGCCGACGGGTTATACCGCAGCGACCGATCGCTGTACTGCACGTTGGTGATTTGCGTCTCGCCTGTCTGCGGCGTAACTATCCACTGGGCGCCCTCGGCGGGTTCCGTCATCGTGTCGAGGCTATTGCTGTTGGAAGCCAGTGCGACGTATGCGTCATCATATCTGAACGCATACTGTCCTCCATGTGCCTCGAGGGTGAGGACGAGCGGCTGTGCCGTAAATTCAGCCATACAGATCTCCCCGTTGTCCACCGCCACATCCGTGCAGTTGCCCCTGCCGTTGGTCACCTCAGTGAGCACACGTGCCAGCGTCGGCGACTCTTCATAGACCAGGAGGTAGCGCTGACCGGCCTGCAGGTCGTCGGCTGTCGTCACTCGGGTATATACATCCCCATCCGTCGGTTTCGGGTCGGGCTCATCGACGAGAGTGAAGACAGCTGTTGTCACCCCACTCGTCATGCCGTCCTTATAGGCGACGGCTTTGAGCACCACCGATTCGGTTACGGTGAGCGGCTGCGAGTACCATTGTCCTGTTGACTGGGTCGGCGTTGTCTCGTCGCTGGTGAAGTAGATGGCTGCGCCCTCCGTCTCACAGGTGATGGTGACGGTCAGCTGAGAAGAGAAGGTCCCTCCTGCCGGGCTGATGACAGGTTCGCTGATGCTGCCCGGTTCCGGTCCTCCGTTGTAGTTATCATAGGAGAAGGCGGTACCCTTCTTGTCGCCCCATACATACTCCTCCAGTCCTGGATAGTCGACGAAGGGGTTGCGGTTTCCCTGTACCTCCTGCACGGCCTCGTTGCGTGCCCGTTCCACGGCGTCGATGGGGTCCTGTTTCGACCATCGCATCATCATGTTGAGCGTCCACGCCTTGAGTCCCGGGTACCTGTTGCCGTCGAACACCTGGCTGGCAGAGGCGTTGGAGGCCCATCCGCCGATACGGTCTTCATAGCAGGTGGCCATATAGAAGTATATTCGTGCGATGTCCCCTTTTATCTCGTCGTTCGGTTCGAATACCGTCCCGCTATATCCTGCCGTGGTGCATCGTCCGAGTTTACTGTAGCTGTTCGCTGACTTGTAAATATCGCCGCTGTTCTCGCCGAAGGGATAGCTGCTGCGTCGGTTGTTGACATAGCAGTCGGTAGGTATGACATGTACGATATCGCTTCTCATGGGGCTGGCCTTAGAGAACCAGCTCTGCGGCACGCTGTGTTCGCGGTTCCATCCTGCGCCCTCAGAAGCGTTGCCGTTGCGGTCGTTCCAGGTGTATTTGGTGGCATTAGAGTACCAGTCGCGAATCGTTCCGTCGAGCCGTTTGTCGGTTTTCTTATAGGCTTCGATGAGTCCGTCGTAGCTTGTGACGTCAGGGTTCTTGATGATGTTGAAGAGTGCCGTCTTCAGGGCTTCTCCTTTTTTCCCGTTAGCTGTCTGGTAGTAGGTTCCGGTGTTGTTTGGTCCTTGTGCCCATGTGGTGGCAGCCACCAGGCAGAGCATTGTGGTTGCGAGTAGTTTTGTAATGATTTGTCGGATGTTCATAATCATCTGTTAATGCAGTTTAAGATTGTTTGTTACAGGGTATATCTCTCTTGTTATTTCAGGTTATTTATCTCTTGTTATTTCATGTTATCTCATGGCCACTTTGCGGCCGTTGACGAGGTAGACGCCGGCGGGCACGTCCGACTCGGCAAAGAGTCGGACGGCCACCTTTTGTCCGTTAATGTTGTACACGCCCTTGCTTCCAGCCACCTGCTGTGCCACAGCGGGCTGTCGGATGGCTGTCAGGGTGCTGTAGTAGTAGCTGACGAGCAGTGCGTATTCCGACACGCGCGAGAAGGTGTACTGCACGCTACATTTCGACGTGTCGTTGGCGCCCCACCCCTCCATGAGGTTCACGGGAAGGAATCCCAGCCAGCGGTGGTTTTCGAAGCCGTAGTCGAGTACTTTCTGGTATTCCTTCAGGTAGTTGTTGATGGAGCCGTAGTAAGGTGCTCCTGCCACGAAGCCCCGGAAGAGCACCTGGTTGAACCAGGGGTTACCGTTTTTCGAGGGGTTTGTGGAGCGGTCCTCGGCGGTAATCATCGGGCGGTATCTGACGGTTCCTATCCTCTTCGATGCGGTGAAGAAGTTATATGCCTTCGTTGCTGTCGTCTCCAGTTCTTGGAGGTAGTACTCATCGCCTGTTGCCCGATAGAGGTCGGCTGCTGCCGACACCATTGTTCCCGTGTTATAGGTGTGGTAGGTTCCTTGCGGGTTCGCGTTGGAGTCTACGTGGTCGCGGTATTCCACGCCGTCGGTGGTATGTGTGGTGATGTCGCCTGTCCTGGACCATATGCCATCGTAGTAGATGCCGTTGGCGTTGTTGATGAGCGTCTTGCGCTGCCAGGCATATATCTTCTTGGCGAAGTCGAGGTAGTAGTCGGCCTTGCTCTTGTGTATGGCCACGCGGATGCCGTTGTTATCGAGTTCGTAGTAGTCCTGTCCGTTGCGGTCGTTGGCCTCGCCGTTGGCATAGATCTCGTGCAGCCAGACGAGCGGTGAGATGATGGGTGCGTTGCTGCAGGCGTGCTTCGAGGTGTACCCAGGCCCCCAGGTGATGCCCCCGTATTCCTCACCGTTAGCATTCCTGACGCAGTCCCATCCGTCGAGCACGTAGCGGGTGAGTTCCTCTGCACGTGAGAGGTATGCCGACTTTCCTGTGATGCGATAGGCGCGGATGAGCTCACGGATAATCCACATCTGGTCGTCGTATACATTCTCTATTCCAGCGACGTTGGCCCCTCCGATGTTGTTTGAGCGGTGAACGCCGTATGGCGACCAAGTGTTCCGTCCGGTATAGGAGGCGAGTGAGAAGGTACCGCGATAGTACCCGATGTCGTTGTAGAGCCGTTCGAAGCGTTTGACGTTTTTCTCGTAGTACTCCTCATAGACATCGGGCATGTCGTCCTTGACGGTGTTCAGTGCTTCGAGTACGGAGTTGACGGCCTCGAGGGCAGCGGTGAATTCCCATACGCTGACGATGTCGGTCCGCTGTTTGGTTTCCATATTGTAATAGAAGTACAGCTTTTTGTTCCGTTGGTCGTACATAGCGTCGAAGATGGAGTCGTTCATCATCAATGCGCGTTCGAGGTTACGCTGTGCCAACACTTTGGCGTCATTGTCTTGTGCAAGCAGCGTTGTCACGCAGGCGAAAGCGATAATTGTCAGAAGTATTTTTCTCATATTCGTTATGGTGGTTATTCCGTTAGTCATCGAGGCTGAAGAGGGGGTCGTCGGGCATGAGCATGACGGGAGCCTGCTTATACTCCTCGAGCAGTTTGGCGGGTACGTATTCGTTGTTGACGACGAGTCGGAACATGTACTCGTTGAACCAGCGGTTGGTCATGATGAGATATCCTGCCTGTCCGCTGTCGGTGCCCCATGAGTTTTCCACTTTCCATTTCACGGGCTTTCCGTTGGCGTCGAGGTCGACGGCGGTGAGCGTCATGGCGTGTGTGGAGCCGCTGTCGAAGGTAGCGATGCGCTGAGCCTTGTCCATGGGGAAGGAGGTGTTGAAGAGTGTGGCATAGTCGAAGTTCTCGGTGTCGGCATAGCCGCGCTTACGGTCGAGCTGTTTGCCGACGTCATAGCTGCTGTACAGCTTCCGTCCGTCCTTCAGGGAGGTGATGGCGAGTTGTGCTATCTCCTCCATGGGCAGGTTGAGGTATTTCCAATTGTGTCCGTCGTAGCTGTGGCGGTCGTATTCCACCTCATAGGTCTTGTGGTATTCGTGCCGCGGGTCGTTCATGACCATGATGAAGGTGCCGTTGAGGTCGTTGCCTACGGTCTCCCGGTAGAACTCCTGTGGAGTGTACTGCCGGGGCTGTCCCACCTGTCGTCCGTTCTTGTCGACGTGTGCATAAGTGAAGGTCTTTACGGGTTCCCCCAGGGCGAGGCACAGCATGCGGTATATCTCGCTGAGCTGCTCGGTCTTGCGGCGCTGGATGTCGGCCGGCTTGCGTTTGTCGGCGACGAGCTGCCGCAGTTCCAGTCCGAACTGTCTGAGTTTCGACGAGATGAGGGCGCGCATACGGGAGGTGTTCTCAGCGGAGTAGGTCTCCGGCTGCACGCTCATCGGCACGAGTCCGTATTTGGCTGCGAGGTCGGCGACGCCGCAGAACGTTCCACCGTCATTGATGGGATGGTGGAAGAAGAACTGCACGAGGTGGTCGTCGATGGGTTTGTCTGCCGTCTCTATTGCTCCTTGCAGCATGAGGTTTGCCTTTTCCAGCTGGTCGAAGAAGAACAGGTAGTCGTGAGAGAACTCCACGGCCATGGTGTCGGCATGTGCTTTGGCGAAGTTGGCCCTGAGCACGTTCAGTCCTGAGAACATCCAGCATCGTCCACTCGACTTCTGGTCGTGGATGGACTGCTTGGGAGTCTCCACGGAGAAGTGTGTGTCGATGGGTGCGCGGTTGGCGAAGTTCTTGGCCAGGTCGTCGATGGTGTTGGCAGCGACGGCATTGAAGAGGGCTTTGTCGGTCTTCGTGTCCCCTGCGATCTGTTTCAGCACTTGTGGCGTGATGGCACCTTCTTTCTTCTGGGCAAAGGCCCCGCCCGTGCTGATGACGCACAGGGCGAGGGCTGTAAGGATTGTTTTCTTAATCATTTTGATAATCTTGTGTGATTACTTGACAATGACTTTCCGTCCGGCGCTGATATACAGGCCTTTCGCGGGTGTGCCGTCGAAGCGTCGTCCCTGCAGGTCGTAGAGGACGGCTGTCGGCTGGTCGGCTGTGGGTCGGCTGATGGCGAGCAGATCCTCGTCGGAGATGATGATTTTCGCGAGCTGGCTTTCTGCCGGCCGTTTGCTGACGAAATATGCCCGCATGTTACCCACGATGCCGTTTCGTTCTACGGGTTCGAATGCCGATCCGTCGTCGTTGATGACATAGATATTGTTCAGTCGTCCGCTGGTCCAGGTGCCGATGAAGTCATAGGCATCAGAGGCGAGTCGCGGCACGACGTCGATGTTGGCATCGATGCGCAGGTCTTCTGCCGAGAACACCACCTCTTTGCCGACGAGTGCCGGTGCTGCTGCGATGACATAGGGGTTATAGGGCAGCAGGCTGTTGACGAAGGTGAACTGGGGCGTGTCGTCATCGTCGAGACTGGTGAAGTCCTTGATGAAGAGGTTCTTCTGCTCGTCGTCGGCCTTCCACAGCAGTTCCTCACCCTCGCAGGTGATGCTGGCGGGTGCGAAGGGCAGCACGAGGGTGCTCCACTGGTCGCGTCCGTAGGATGGTGCGGTGAAGGTGCGTACGTAGCTGATGCGGTCGACATTGATGTTTATCGGCAGCAGGAAGGCGTCGCCGTCGGTATAGGTGATCTCGTCGGCATGGTTGCCGCGTACGATGTTCATGCCGTCGATGCCGGCCACCTCGGTATCTTCGTTAAGCAGGAAGATGGTTGAGGTGTTCTTTCCCGGCCGTATGGTCTTCACCGTCGACTGATGGCGCAGGTCTACGCAGGCGACATTGCTCGGAAGGGTGAGGACGGCTGCCGGTGCACTGCCGGTGATGCGTCCGTTGGCGAGGTAGTTCACGACACCCTCGACCATGTTTCCTACGCCACCCAGTCCCTGGATGTTCTCGCCTGCCCAGATGTTATAGAAGCTGAGTCCGTAGGCGCGTCCCACCTCTTTGTTGTTAAAGAAATAGGTCTGTGCCTGCGTTCCTCCTGCTGGGATGGTGAAGTGCAGGTTGACGTCGCCGTTGCCGCGGTAGTAGCCGGGGGCCTCGTCGAACATGTCGCGCCAGCTGGTGATGCGCACGATGCCGTCGAAGTCTTCCGTACCGTTGTTCTTCAGGTTCAGCGTGCCTGCTATCACGCCACCGTAGATGCTGTTGCCGGTCTTGTTGCTGATGACGTTCGAGACGATGGCGAGCTTCTGCGGGCGCAGGCCGTTCACGCCGTTCTTGGTCAGCTCCACGGTGGTCTCACCGATGACGTTGCTGCCGCCGCTGTTGGTGGCCAGCCAGATATGCCACGTGCCCACATCCTCGGCCTTCGTGTCGAAATAGAAGGTGACGGTCTCCTGGCCGTCTTTCCTGACGCTCAGTGCCGAGCAGCAGGTGCGCTCGCCCTTGTCCTCGGTGGGACTGGCGAAGCAGTAGATGGTGCCGAAATATTCGGCTACAGAGCAGGAGAAGGTGGCGTCGAAGGTCTGCTTCGAGCCTGCCTTGTAGTTGCCGGTATAGTTGATATTCTCGAGTTGCAGGCCGTCTTCCGCCTTCACCCAGGTGACGACGGGCTTGAGGTCGTCGCCCACCGTGACGTCGAACCACTGCATCGACATATTGAATGCAGGAGCCCAGTCACCCTCATTGCCGTTCTTGGCGACGGGTGCCACCTTATAGTGTCCGGGCGACAGTCCCTTGATGGAATACTGACGGTAGCGCGGGATGTTGGCACCATACTGGTCCCGGTTCGTATCGCCGATGATGGAGAACGAGCCGTCGTCGGTGAGGAAGCCGATGCCCGTGGTGAACGTGCCTGCCGCTCCTGTCCAGTTGATATACCGGGAGTTGATGGCGGGATACCCTTCGTCATCGGTTGTCAGCGTGATATTGTCGATGGTCATGTTTTTCATATAGCGTTCCGACCCGGACTGTGCGGGAATGGCATTGATGATGGCACACTGGCTCATGGAGTAGCCGTCGGAGCTGGAGCTGGCACCGATGCCGCTGTTGTCGCCGGGGTTGAGGATGGTGATGCGGAAGTAGCCGTCGCTGCTGCCGCCCCACCCCCAGTTCACGTGGTAGAGGCCCTCGCCGTCGTAGCCGTCGATGACGAAGGCATGGCCACCGCCTGTGGAATGGCCGGCATACATCACCGGACGTCCCTTCTGTAGCTCGCCGTAGACCAGGCTGTTCCACTCGTCGAGGGTGTAGTTGCCACGGCTGGCAGCGTAGACGCTGTTGTCGAAGCCGAAGACATAGCGCAGCGGCTCCGGCGCATAGCCCGTCGAAGCACCTGACGAAGCGCCATACCCCATCTTCAGCGACTGTCCGCAGAGCAGCATGAGCCATGCCACGGCGTCTTTCTCCTCCTCGGTATTGGCCGACGAATAGGTGTCGCGCATATGCTCCCAGTCGATGGCAGCACCGCGGCGGATGGTGGGCAGCGTGACGGTCTTCTTCCCGTCGGGCGTATCGTAGGTGTTGGTGTGGGACGCCACATTGCCGCGCGTGACATCGGGATAGCGCCAATAGCCGATGACCTGCGCCATGGCCGTTGCCACACAGCCCGTCACAGCATGCTCGCCGCGGCTGCCGTCCTTGTTATAGTACTCAGGACACATGCGGTTATAGGGGTCGCCCTGATTCCAACGGGTGGACACCAGCGGCTTGATCATCTTCTGCACAGGCTTGCTGTAGCGGCGCACGCGCTGTGCGTTGAGCTTTGACCCCTCCACGTTGTTGTCGTCAAGATACTGGATCTCGTCGGCAAGACCCTGAAGGAAGCTCAGCATGTGGGGCGGCGCGGTGGCCTCGTCGAAGGACCCCTCGTCGCAATAGCCCAGGACAGGCTCCGTGCGGTCGTCGCCCGACATGACGACAAATCCTTTGTCGCCGCCGACATTAAAGACATAGTAATAGACCTGGTCGGTTTTCTTGGCCGCTTTGCGCGGAGCACGGTAGGCCACGTCGTTAGTAGTCATTACGATACCACGCGAAGCAAGGAAGTCAGAAGCCTGACTGCGGGCCTGCTCACGCGACACCGGACCGGCCCATGCCGACAACACTGTCAGCAGGCCAATCAGCATAGATGTTAATTTCTTCATGGTTAGTATAGTCATTTTAACTTGGGTTCTATACGTGATGCGATGGAACGGATGTACACATCTTTTTATTATATATGCGGGGCAAAGTTACAAAATTAATTCCGTAACGCCATCTTTTTCCTCGGGTATTTTACAACAAATGGACAAAAAACTTTACGAACA
>CAMNII010000041.1 GCA_946540435.1 uncultured Prevotella sp. | reverse complement strand
CACGTGAGCAGTTCCAGCTGTCAGACTACAAGCGTCTGATCGACATCTACAGCTCCACAGCTGCCACCGTCGACGCCCTGATGAAGCTCGAACTCCCCAGCGGCGTGGAAGTAGAAATCAAGGTCTAACAGCTCATGCAGCTTATAACCCCACTCACAGGCCTCTGCACGTAGCAACGTGCGGAGGCCTGTCATATTAATACCATCAGAAAACAATACTAATGATACTATCAGAAAGCAAGATTTAAAACAATCCATGAAAAAAAATCTCATCATCGCACTGGCATGCCTATGGGTCGGCCACACCAGTGGACAAGAAACCGGAACATGGTCGGCAGAGGCAGGAATAGGAGGCATCACCATGCTCGAAAACAGCTACGACGACGGCACCAACTACGTCAACGAAGACCAAGGAAACAACTTCTATATCACTGCCGACTACACACTCACCCGCCGCCTCACACTGACAGCAGGAGCCACACTCGAACAACAGGGACTGTTCACCGAGTACGCCGACGGCATCGGACTGAAGACCATCAACATGTGCGGACTGCATGCCGGAGCAAAATACTATTTCCTGCCAAGGAAATGGGTCGTGCAGCCCTACGTCGGGGCATCACTCTACACCAACTTCCTGAACCTCGGACACCAGAACGGCAAAAGCATCGCCACCATTGAACAAGGGTACCCCGGCAGCCATGCCACGATAACCTACGACGTCGACTGCCCCGCACTATCCCTCGCACCACGCATCGGCGCCGACATACATCTCATCAGCAGCCTCTCATTCACCATCGCCTACGACCTCAGGTTCGGGCTGTGGGGAAGAAACAAAGGACTCCTGCACTATCACGACGGACCCGTAGCCGGCGAAAACTACGGCATCGACGAGCGAAATCAGCGCAAAGCCATCACCATCGGACTGAAAATGGACTTCCCCGTCAAACCCGTCTCAGAGAAAAGCAGAAACAACATCTTCATGATACTCTACAGCTGGCTTTTAGGACAAAAAACATAAATTCTGTTAAAAAAACAAGGTTTTCCGTATATATTTTCGTATCTTTGCAGAAATATTGCCTGAAACGGGCTCTTACTAAACCCTATCACTAAGCAGATATGAAAATAAGACAGATACTGAAAACATTCACAATAACATCCGTCATGACACTGGCGGCAACGGCCTCGCACGCCCAAGACCTGCTGGCACGCCAGGCACCCATCGACCGCAAGGCACGCGCCTTGGACACCCTCTACCTACAGCGCATCATCGAAGAGGAAATGGAAGAGAGCATCGCTGCAGAACTCTATGCCGACTGGAACAACAGCGGCGTGCACAACCGCAGCACACTCCTGCCCGACCAGCTGCGCATCGATCTGCGCGACTTCACCATGCCCACACCCAGCCGCGTCGTGACCAGTAACTACGGACCACGCTGGGGACGCCGCCACGAAGGACTCGACATCAAAGTATATACCGGCGACACCATCCGCTCAGCATTCAGCGGAAAGGTGCGCATCGTCAAATACGACCGCCGCGGATACGGAAACTACGTCGTCATACGCCATCCCAACGGACTCGAGACCGTATACGGACATATGTCCAGGCAACTCGTCAAGGAAGGACAGGAGGTAGCATCGGGAGAACCCATCGGACTCGGCGGCAGCACAGGGCGCAGCACAGGCTCACACCTGCACTTCGAGACACTCATCGGCGGCGTACCCATCAACCCCGCACTGCTCTTCGACTTCCGCATGCAGGACGTCACCGGCGACTTCTACACCTATAACGCCGCCACCTACAGCGAAGAGTCGTCAGAAGCCACACGCCTGCGCGGCAAGATGGGCAACGGCGGCTATACACCCGAAATGGTGCGCGGAGAGGCAGCCCCCGACTTCAACCCCGCCAAGGAAGACGCACGCAGGGCTTCTGCCAGCAACACAGTCAAGCAGTACCACAAGGTAAAGAAAGGCGAGACCCTCTCTGCCATCGCACGCAAACGCCATACCACCGTCAGCAAGCTCTGCCGACTGAACGGCATCAGGAAGACGGCGACACTGCGCCCGGGACAGATCCTCCGCTACTCCTAACACGACAGTCTTACATCACATCATAACAAATGCACAGAAAACCCCTTCACTATACCATGGAGGGGTTTTCTCTAAACCATAACACAACAGCTATGAAGCTCTGGGACAAAGGATACGACGTAGACAACCTCATCGAACACTTCACCGTAGGCAACGACAGGGAACTCGACCTGCAACTGGCACGATACGACGTGGAAGGCACACTGGCACACATCGCCATGCTACAGACCATCGGACTCCTCACCGCCGATGAACTCGCCATCCTCACCGACGAGCTCCACCATATCGCAGCCGACATCGACGCCGGACAGTTCACCATCGAGGAAGGCATCGAGGACGTACACTCCGAAGTGGAACACCTGCTCACACAACGACTCGGACCTGTAGGCAAGAAGATACACTCCGGGCGGTCGCGCAACGACCAGGTCCTCGTCGACCTGAAACTGTTCTACCGCGCCGAGATGCGCCGCCTGGCCACGCAGGTAGAAGTCCTCTTCAACCGCCTGCTCACCCTCAGCGAACAGCATAAAGACGTCCTCATGCCAGGATACACCCACCTGCAGGTGGCCATGCCCTCGAGCTTCGGGCTCTTCTTCGGTGCCTATGCCGAGACCCTCGTCGATGACATGCGCCTCATCCACACCGCCTACGACATCGCCAACCAGAACCCGCTGGGATCGGCAGCAGGCTACGGCTCCAGCTTCCCCCTGAACCGCCGGATGACGACTGAGAAGCTGCACTTCGCCGACCTGCACTGGAACGTCGTCGCCGCACAGATGAGCCGCGGAAAGACAGAACGTGCCGTCAGCTACGCCATCAATGCCGTAGCATCGACACTCGGACGGATGGCCATGGACATCTGCCTGTTCAACAGTCAGAACTTCCGCTTCGTCAGCTTCCCCAAAGAGCTCACCACCGGCTCGAGCATCATGCCCCACAAGCAGAACCCCGACGCCTTCGAGATTATCCGCGGAAAATGCAACCGCCTGCAGAGCCTCGTCGGCGAAGTGTCACTGCTCACCACCAACCTCCCACTGGGCTACCACCGCGACCTGCAGCTGCTCAAGGACGCCACCTTCCCGGCACTCACCGAACTCGGCAACTGCCTCCACGTAGCCGAATACATGCTGCAGCATATCCGTGTGAACACCAACATCCTCGACAACCCCATCTACGACTACCTCTTCACCGTGGAAGACGTCAACCGTCTCACCCTGCAGGGCACACCCTTCCGCGAAGCCTACCGGCAGGTGGGCATGCAGGTACAGGAAGGTACCTACCACCCCACCCGCTCCGTACACCACACCCACGAAGGTTCCATCGGCAACCTCTGCACCGATGAGATACGCCGAAAGATGGCAGAGGCTACCATTCAATAAAGCCCCATCACCCATTACAAGAAGCCCCATCACCCATTACAAGATGAAACAGCAAAAACTACGTAACATAACACTGTGCCTGCTGTCACTGATAGCCTGTCAGCTACTGAATGCACAGAACAGAATAATTTCCCTGAACACCAACGACGGACAGACGGCATGGACCGTCGCTCCGCAGGACCAGTCGCAGGCCGACGGCAAGCAAGTCTCCGCACCGGGCTATGCCTTTGCCGACGGCGTCAGCGCCACCGTGCCCGGCGTCATCTTCGCCGACTATGTCAATGCAGGAAGAGAGGAAAACCCCGACCTCGCCGACAACATCTACCGCGTTGACGAAACCAAGTACAGCAAGCCGTATTGGTATCGCACCGAGTTCGAGGATCGTGGCTTAGGACTTTTACCAAACGACAAAACAACCAAACGACCAAACGACCAAACGACAAAACAACCAAACGACCAAACAACCAAACGACCAAACGACCAAACAACCAAACACCCAAACGACCAAACAACCAAACGACCAAACGACCAAACCCACTACTGGCTCTGCTTCGACAACACCAACCGCTATGCCGACTTCTGGTTCAACGGCCATAAGATTTCCGGCACAGAAGAGTCGACGAAAGACGTGAGCGGACATATGCTGCGCTCACGGTTCGACGTCACCCCATATTACAACAAGAACGGCAAGAACGCCATCGCCGTACTCATCTACGATCCCGACCAGAAGAAGACACGCACCGACAAGGGACCCTACGGCGTAGCCTGCAGCCCCAGCTATCTGGCTGCCGCCGGATGGGACTGGATGCCCTACGTGCCAGGCCGCCTGGCCGGCATCACCGGCAACTGCTATGTCGCCACATCGGGCGATGTCGTCATGGAAGACCCGTGGATGCGCTCCTACCTACCCACTCTCGACAAAGCCGAGCTCCACTTCTCCACCGAAGTGCGTAACCTCTCCGACAAGCAGCAGACGGTAAAGGTCAGAGGCACCGTCATGCCCGGCAATATCACGTTCGAGAAGTCTGTACGCCTGCAGCCTTATGAGAAACGCACCGTCAACATATCCCGCAACGATGTCGAGGCAATGGTCGTCGACAACCCGCAACTATGGTGGCCGAACGGCTACGGTGAACCCAACCTCTACACCTGCCAGACGGAATGTCTCGTCGACGGGCAACAGAGCGACAGCCGGTCGTTCCGCTTTGGCATCCGTAAGTTCGACTACCGCATCGAGAAAAACCGCGTAGGCTATCCCGTGCTCACCTTCTACTGCAACGGCCAGCGCATCTTCGTCAAGGGAGGCAACTGGGGCATGAGTGAGTACCTGCTGCGCATGCACGGCCCGCAGTACGAGCTGCCCGTCCGCCTGCACCGCGAGATGAACTACAATATGATTCGCCTTTGGACCGGCTGTGTCACCGACGACGAGTTCTACGACTACTGCGATGAATACGGCATCATGGTATGGAACGACTTCTGGCTCTACGTGGCCTACAACGACGTTGCCGAACACGACGCCTTCAAGAAGAATGCCCGCGACAAGGTGCGCCGCCTGCGCAACCACGCCTCGATAGCCCTGTGGTGCGGAGCCAACGAGACGCATCCCGTGGCCGACATCGACCAGGCCCTGCGCATGATCATCCTTGAGGAAGACGCCAACGACCGCCTCTACACCTCCTGCTCCAACCAGGACGGCAAGTCGGGCAGCGGATGGTGGAAGGACATGCCGCCGCGCCACCATTTCGAAACTTCCGCATCAAACCTCGCCTTCAACAAACCCGCCTATCCCTACGGCACCGACTACGGCTACGGCTGCCGTTCGGAGATCGGCATGGCCACCTTCCCGACATTCGAGTCGGTGAGCGAGTTCATCCCCAAGGACGCCTGGTGGCCGTTGCCCACCGACGACCAGCTGGAACACGACGACAACACCGTCTGGAACCGCCATTTCTTTGGAAAGGAAGCATGGAACGGCGGCCCCATCGACTACAAGAAGTCTGTCGACAGTCGCTACGGCGAGTCACAGTCGCTCGAGGAGTTCTGTGAAAAAGCACAGCTCATCAACCTCGAAGACATGAAGGGCATGTATGAGGCCTGGAACGACAAGATGTGGAACGATGCCTCGGCACTGCTCATCTGGATGAGCCATCCCGCCTACCCGTCGTTCGTCTGGCAGACCTACGACTACTACTACGACCCGACAGGCTGCTACTGGGGAGCACGGCAGGCCTGCGAGCCGCAGCACATACAGTGGAACTGCCTCACCAACAGCGTCAAAGTCATCAATGCCACCAGCCATACCCTGCAGGGTGCACGCGCCGAAGTCCGCGTCTACGACATCCACGGACAGGAAGCGACAGCGCTCCGTCAGCAGGCAACAGTCGATGTCGAGGCATCGAATATCAAAGAAGCCTTTGTCATCGACTTCACCAAAGCACCGTCACTGTCGCCTGTCCACTTCCTACGTCTGACGCTGACCGTCGATGGGAAAACCGTTTCCGAGAACTTCTACTGGCGCAACGGGGAGCACGACCTGGACTACCGGGCCTTGACCACCATGCCCGAAGGCAAGCTGAAGGCCGACATCCTGAGCTGTGACAAAGCAGCTGGCAAGCTGACCATCGCGCTGACCAACACATCCTCGAATGTGGCCTTTGCCAACCGTCTGCGGCTGGTCAATGCCAAGACCGGTGCACGCATCCTGCCCGCCATCATGACCGACGGATATGTCACCCTGCTGCCCGGCGAGAGGAAAGTAATCGGCATCGAAGCTCCCACCGACCAACTGAACAGTGGCATAAAGATCCTCGCCAAGCAGTTCGGCAAGAAAGAACGCCAACTCGCCAAGCTATAAATCTCACCCGGCCTGTTACCGCCGAAGGTGTGCCACCATCAACAAAGGCTTCGTGGTGGGGCGTACGATCTTACCGGACAGCAATACCCCGCAATATCCATCAATTAACCGGCAACATCGCAGATTATTTACAACCACATGGATCAAAGCCAATTCGCCTTCTCGTACATATAAAGTGAAATATTGTTAAGCTCGCTTAAATAAACAAAAAAAAGAAATCCCTGTCTATAGTTTTTCCTTCTACTGTTTTTTTTTCATACCTTTGCATCGCAAAGATATAATTTACAGTAAATCAATTGCCACATAGCTGTTATCAATTAATCACCAATTATAAAACTACCACACTATGAAAAAACTTATATTATTTGTCCTATTCCCACTTTTCTGCGGAGAGGCTGCAGCACAAGGATATGGCGTCTGTATGGCGCAGGACCAACAGCATGTTTATGTTGCAGGCCCGGAGTTCGAAAGTTTTGTCGTCATGGACAAGGAAACCGAAAACCTGACGTTCTACAATGCCAAGAACAGCACCCTGGACTGGGGCGGTTATAACCATCTCATCAATGGCATTGCTGCCGAAGGCGGAAAGGTATGGATCTCTGCTCCTATAAACTTCCTGTTTGAGGATGACACGTTCGTACCGAACAACCAGTACAGCGGCAACGGAACCTACCGCTTCACCAACCTCATGTACAACGAAGCCTGCGGGCTTTGGGCTCTCAACGGCAGCAGCATGCTGGTAGAACTCGACGAGGACCTGTCAATAAAAAACGAATACAGCATTGAATCCGAACGCTACAGGATGAAGAGCTGCAAGAGAGCCATCATGACCCCCGACGGAGAGGTCTGGGCCTTCGGCGTTGCCTACGACAACGCAAACGATAACAAGGACACATACGTTCTGGTGAAGTTCTCCGAAGGTCAGTTCACCTTATATCCTCAGGAAAACACCGCCATCTACGGCATTGATGTCGACCAGAGCGGCAAGGTGTGGTTCCTCACCAACAAGTTCGGACTCATGGCGTTTGACGGAGAGAACATCGTCAGCACCATCACCATGCCGGAGAATACACGCATGACGGCGGCAGCAGACATGAAGTTCGATGCATCCGGCCGTCTGTGGATATTGTACAACGACCAGCTGCTATGCATGGAGAACGGTGATTTCAAGAGCTATGCCATCCCCGAGACATACGACCTCACACGGATGCTGTCGCTATCGGTGGATGGCAATGACGTGCGTGCCATAGCATATTATTTCATCCATAAGGTCAACCCTGCAACAGGAAAAGCCGACGGATATGGTGCCCACCATGCCCGCGCCATCCTCTATACCTTCGCCGACGATGCTGTCAAGGTAAAGGAAATCGTACCCACCGTGTCAAATCCCACCGGCGTGAACGCCATTGCCTTGTCGGGCGAGGAAACTCCTGTCGTCTACGACCTGCAAGGGCGCCGGCTGGCAGCAGCTCCCCGTCATGGCGTGTGCCTCGTCAATGGCAAGAAGGTGATGAGATAACCCCATTCTCGCCATCCCCTATCGTCCTTCAGGGCAGATTAACAGACGCATGAATTCCGATTGTGGAAACTCAAAAACGCCGCTACTCTCAACGAGCAGCGGCGTTTTCTTATGTTTAACCTTTAAAAAATTTCTTTTTGATGAATGGCCGCCTCACGGCAACCAGTTACATCCTGTTAAACAATCATTAAAAACTTTACCTTAAACCTAATAACTAAAAACCTAAATCTATTACTACTAACCTAAACAATCTATTATGAAATCATCAGAGTTCGCACGGCTCGCATCACAATCGCTATTGCTCAGCGCCAAAATACCGGCTTATCTCTTTTGACGATGCAAAGTTAAGGACTTTTTCGTGTGTGCGCAAACAAAATTACGTTTTAATAGCAGAAAACCCGTTTCTTTTGATATATATCAATCTCCCCGACTTGTTATCTTTCATTTTTTTGCTTTAAAGAGGAGAAAAACAAAAAAAATATATACCTTTGCCTATAAAATAAAAGATATGCGCGTACTTATAGTAAATACGAGTGAGCGGAAGGGTGGCGCCGCCATTGCTGCCAGCCGTCTGAACGACGCACTGAACAACAACGGTGTAAAGGCACGTATGCTTGTGCGCGACAAACAGTCGGACACGCTCACGGTAATCCCTACCGGTCATCGGTGGCTCATGCGCTGGCGCTTCCTCTGGGAACGGTGGTGCATTTTTTGCAGACTGATGTTCCAACGTGCCAACCTCTTCGCCATCGACACGGCACAGTGCGGTATGGACATCACCAGCCAGCCGGAATTCCGCGAGGCCGACATCATCCACCTGCACTGGGTGAACCAAGGCATGCTCTCCTTGGGTGACATCCGGCGCATCCTCAAAAGCGGGAAACCCGTGGTATGGACCATGCACGACTACTGGCCCGCAACGGCCATCTGCCACCTGCCGCTGGGCTGCGCCAGTTTCAAGACTGGCTGCCACCACTGCCGCTATCTGCCGGGAGGAGGCAGCAGCCACGACCTCTCCACCCGTATCTGGCGCAGGAAGCAAGACCTGCTAAGCAAATATCACATCACCTTCGTGGCATGCAGCGAATGGCTCGCCTCTGAAGCACGGAAGAGTGCACTGCTGCGTGAACAGAAGGTGGTAAGCATCCCCAACCCCATCGACACCCGCGTGTTCCATCGCACAGACAGCGGCGAGGCCCGCCGCCGTCTGGTACTGCCCACCGACAAGCGGCTGCTGCTCTTCGCTGCCCAGCGGGTGGACAATGCCAACAAGGGCATCAGCTACCTGATGAAGGCATGCGACAAACTCGTCGCCGACCATCCCGAGACGAAGGACGAAGTGCACCTCCTGCTGCTCGGTGCCAAGGCTGAGGTTCCTGCCGACGCCTTCGGCGGACTGACCGTTCATGGGCTGGGCTATGTCGACGATGCCGCCACGCTCGTCGACATCTATAATGCTGCCGATGCCTTCGTACTGCCGTCGTTGTCGGAGAACCTGCCAAACACCATCATGGAGGCGATGGCCTGCGGCACCCCCTGCATCGGCTTCCATGTGGGCGGCATCCCCGAGCTCATCGACCACAGGCAGAACGGCTATGTGGCTACCTACCGCGACGTCGCCGACCTGGCCACCGGCATCCGCTGGACACTCTACGACGCGCCGGCCGCCGACCTCGCCGACCATGCCGTGGAAAAGGTGGCCCGCAACTACTCCCAGACCGCCGTGGCCGCACAATACTGTGACATCTACCACGAAATACTCACCATGAAGCATCTCGGCCTATGAGCACCATATCCTTCACCATCATCACCTGTACCTACAATGCCGAAGCCACCATCGGCCGCACGCTGCAGAGCGTGATGAGCCAGCAGTGGCACGCCGTGGAACACCTGATTGTCGACGGAAGGTCGACCGACGGCACCATGACCTTGGTCGAGGAGTACCGCCGCGAGAATGCCGCCAGGGACAACGGCCACCGCGTCACCGTGGTCAGCGAACCCGACAAGGGGCTCTACGATGCCATGAACAAGGCGCTGCTGATGGCTACGGGCGACTTCGTGGAGTTCCTCAATGCCGGCGACACCTTTGCCGACAGCACCTCGCTCACCACCATGGCCGGCCTCATCGACAGGCAGGGTTCTCCTAACGTAGGCATCGCCTATGCCGACACAGCCATCGTCGACGATGCAGGGGCCGTGCTCCGTCTGCGCCGCCACCAGCCACCCGTCCATGCCACCTGGCGCTCGTTCCTCGGAGGGATGAAGATCTGCCATCAGGCCTTCTTCGCCCGTCGCGACCTGGCCAGCCAGACACCTTACGACCTGTCGTTCCGCTTCTCCGCCGACTACGACTGGTGCATACGCCTGATGAAGCTATGCGACGACCGCAGCCTCGCCATCGTCGGCACGCCGCAGGTCGCCATCCACTATCTCGACGGCGGGATGACCAACCGCAACCACCGTGCATCCCTGCAGGAGCGGTTCCGACTGATGAAGCGCCACTACGGAGCCCTCGCTGCCATCGGTGCCCACCTCTGGTTTGTAGTCCGCGCAGCCCTTTTCCCTAAGAAATGGCGATATTAATCAATAATTTCTTATAAACTGAAAGAAAAACAACCATTTTTCTTGCAGATTGCACAAAAACATCCTACCTTTGCAATACATTAATTAAACATCAAAGAAGAAAAAAAGTATGAAACGTCTGTTTCTCCTCATCGTCCTCCTGTCCACCATCAGCAGCCTACAGGCTCAGTTGCCCGCATACACACTCAAGGACATCAGCGGAAAGGAAGTAAGAACCGACACGCTGAACAATGCCGGCAAGCCCATCATCGTCGACTTCTTCGCCACCTGGTGCAAGCCTTGCAACCGCGAGCTCGACGCCATCAGCGAGGTCTACGAAGACTGGCAGGAAGAGACCGGAGTGAAGCTCGTCGCCATCTCCATCGACCGCGCACAAGACGTACACAAGGTAAAACCCCTTGTCGACAACCACGGGTGGGACTACGAAGTGCTCATCGACACCAACGAAGACCTGAAGCGTGCACTGGGCATTCAGGCCATACCCTTCACCCTCATCCTCGATGGCAACGGACATATCGTCTACCGCCACAACGGCTATGCCGACGGAGCGGAGGAAGAACTCATCGAGAAAGTACGTGAACTCGTGAAGGAGAAATAGACATCATGCACTTCCACACCACATTCCATAAAGCCCTCACGCTCCTGCTGTGCCTGGCTGCCGCCCCGGCAACCGTCACGGCACAGACAGACAGTATCAGCAAGCCCGTCGTCACAGGCTCGCTGCAGACCGACATCCTCGTACCTCAGGAAGACGATGCCATCGGGACAGGCAGCTACGACCACTCATGGCTCACCAACACCTATGCCGAGGTGGGACTGCAGAGCAAGCATATCGACGCCGGGCTACGACTGGAGTATATGAAACGGCCGCTGCCCGGCTTCGAGAGCGACTTCAACGGCGCCGGACTGGCCAACATCTATGCGAAGATGCACACCCGCGGACTCGAAGTGACGCTGGGCAGCATCTACGAGCAGTTCGGATCAGGCTTCATCCTACGCACCTATGAGGAACGGTCGCTGGGCGTCGACAACGCACTGATGGGCGCACGCATCGTCACCGAGCCCGTCAAGGGTCTCCGCATCAAAGCCCTCTCCGGCTACCAGCGCCGCTACTGGGAATATAACGACGCCCTCGTCTCCGGCGGCGACATCGAGCTGAACATCGACCGATGGATACCCGCACTGAGCAACAGCGGCACCTACTGGACGGTGGGCGTCTCAGCCGTCAACAAGCACGAGCGCACCGAACAGATCATGGCCGACCCCACCCACCGGCTGAACCTCCCCGAGAACGTCAACGCCTTCGACGTGCGCACCCGCCTGCAGAAAGGCAACGTCAGCCTGCTCGCGGAATACGCGCAGAAGACCGACGACCCGTCGTTCGACAACGGATACATCTACCGCCGCGGCTACGTCGCCATGCTCTCCGGCAGTTATTCCAAGCGCGGCATGAGCCTGCTCGTCCAGGCCAAGCGGTCGGACAACATGTCGCTGCGCAGCCGGCGAAGCACCGTCGGCACCTCGTCGACGCTCTCCTACCTGCCGGCCTTCACCATGGCACACACCTACGCGCTGCCAGCCCTCAACCCCTACGCCACACAGCCGCTCGGCGAGTGGGCCTACCAGGCAGAGGCAGCCTACACCTTCAAGCGTAACACCGCCCTCGGCGGACGTTACGGCACCAATGTCAAGCTGAACTTCTCTCACGTCAGGAGCATCGACAAGAACATTCACGACGGCAACGCACGCGGCACCGACGGCTACGGCTCCGCCTTCTGGCGCCAGGGCGACGAGACCTACTATCAGGACATCAACATCCAGGTGGAGAAGCGCGTCAGCAAGCCACTGAAGCTGAACCTGATGTATATGAACCAGATCTACAACAAGACCGTCGTCGAAGGCGAGGGCGGCACCGTGCGCAGCAACATCTTCGTAGCTGAAGCCAAATACCAGCTGTCCAAGAAGGTCACCCTGCGTGGCGAGGCACAGTATCTCTCCTCCAAGGACGATGATGGCGACTGGATGTTCGGACTGCTGGAGCTCTCCGTCCTGCCCAACTGGATGTTCACTGTCAGCGACCAGTATAATGTCGGCCTGACCAATATCCACTACTATCAGGGCCTCGTCACCTACAGCCGCAACAGCCACCGCCTGCAGGCCGGATACGTACGCACACAGGCCGGCTACAACTGCTCGGGAGGCGTATGCCGCTATGTGCCGGCCAGCAAAGGTTTCACCCTGTCATACACCTACAACTTCTAAGACTATATGCGCATACATCATTATATATATACCGTCCTGCTCCTCCTGCTGGCCTCCTGCAGCCATATCGACGAAGCCGACCGACTCATCTACGTGGCTCCTGCCGACGTCAACCGCGCCGTGCTCATCGAAGACTTCACCGGACAACGCTGCGTGAACTGTCCGGCAGCCACCGTAGAGATAGAAAAACTACAAGAGCAATACGGACGGGAGAACGTCATCGCCGTAGGCATTCACAGCGGGCCTTTCGGCCACCGCACCACGATGAGCAGCCCACGCATGCCGCTGACCACCGAGACCGGCGACGCCTACTACCGCCATTGGGGAGTGGAGTCACAGCCAGGCACGATGGTCAACCGCACAGGAGACATCATCTACGACCCCTCGCAGTATGCAGCAGCAGTACATGCGGCCCTCCAGAAGCCCACGCCGCTCACCCTCCACATCAGCACCGTCACCACAGCCGACGGCCAGCTCACCGTCACCGTCGAAGCCCTCTCGGCCGAAGCCCTCAGCGGCAAGCTCCAGGTATGGCTCACCGAGGATAATATCACCGGCACACAGTACATGCCCGACGGCAGCAGCAATGCAGCCTATGTCCACCAGCATGTGTTCCGCACCTCCCTCACCGCCGACCTTCTTGGCGACACGTTCACCGTCAGCGCCACCGAGCCCGCCACAGCCACCTACTCCACCACCCTCGACGACACGTGGAAGACGGCCGACCTCAACATCGTGGCCTTCGTATACAACGATACCGACGGCGTCGTGCAGGCCACGACGAGAGCTGTCCAAACAACAGAATAAAACAACAATGCTCACACATCATCGCCTATGAAGAAACTCTTTACCCTAATGGCTGCGGCACTGCTCATGGCCGTCAATGCACAAGCCCAGACAGACACCCCGCAGTTCATGTTCTCCGACAAAGACGGCAACACCTTTGAGGACGGAGCAACCATCAACATCAACAGCATCGAGATCATCACCGAGAGCGACGGCTTTCAGTTCGTACAGATGCCCTCAGGACTCTATCTGAAGGAGACACAGGGCGCCGGCGGCCACTGCCTCGTGCAATACCGTGCCGACCGCATCGACAACGGCGCTCTGCAGATATGCTTCCCCGTCAACTGCATCAGCATCGAGGCACCGGGAGCCTTCCAGTCCACCGCCCACACGCCGATGGCCGCCAACGAGATCAGAGACCTCCAGACGGAATGGCTGCCGGAAGACATCGGCACCTACGGCGAAGCCATCATGACGCTGAACATCAAAATCGTCAATGCCTTCGGCGTCGCACAGGGCAACGGACCCACCATCCACCTGCACTACACCTACGATGCCAACTCCTCAGGCATCAACACGGCAACGGCAGCACCTGCCGAGACCGCACGCTACACCATCGGCGGCCAACAGCTTGCCGCACCGCAACGGGGCATCAACATCGTCCGCATGAGCGATGGAAGCATCCGGAAAGTAACTGTAAGATAATACGAACAACAATATTTAATCCAACAACAAAAGGTAAAAAGATTTTTGCTTATGAAAAAGTATCTACTCACCCTCACTGCCATGGTGCTCGCCATCGCTGCATCGGCTCAGACCATCACACAGGCTCCGGCTAACGCCGTCAGCCGTCAGGGACTCCGTTCCTTCCGACAGGCAACAGTCATGAAGGCACCGATGAAGGTCGACCTGCCCGCCAACCAGAAAATCATGGGCAACTACGTCGACGACGCGCTGCCCTCATCACAAGAAGCCTACTCACTGGGCGCCGCAGGAACCTATCCCGCAGGAACCATCATCACCCCGAGCGTGTCACAGCCATTTGCCGGAGGTAAGGTCGTAGCCATCCGCTTCGCCGTAGCCAACAGCATCGGCGCCTCACGCGTATTCATCAAGCCCATCAGCAACGACGGCGCACTCATGGACGATGTCGTATCCGTGGCCACAAAGACCACCACAGCAGGATGGAACACCGTAGAACTGCCCGAGCCCTATGAGGTCGACGGCGCCACATCGTTCCTCCTCGGCTTCGACTACGTGCAGGTGTCAGGACAATACTCCTTCTTCTTCGTCGGAGGAGAAATCGACGGTGGAGCCATCATCTACGGAAACTTCAACGGAACAGGATGGTTCAACTTCTCAAGCTACGGACAGACCGCCGTACAGGCCATCGTCGAGAAAGACGACTACCCCGCCACCGACATCGTCATCAGCAGCCTGGACGTCGCACCCTATGTCAAGGGACAGGACGTGAAATACAACGTCACCGCCTATAACTTCGGAACAGAGCCGCTGAGCGACTACAAACTGACATTCTATGTCGACGACAATGAGGTAGAGACCATCGACGGCAACGTAACCCTCGAAGGCACCAAGCAGACCATCACCGGCACACTCCACGTCGACGGACTGACAGCGGGCAACCACACCATGAACGTCAGAGCCACCAGCGTCAACGGCGAGGCACCGGCAGCAAACACCGAGAACGACGAAGCCGAGGCATCATTCCTCAGCTACACAGATTCCAAGGAACGCACCAAGCAAGTCGTAGAGCAGTTCACGTCGACCTCATGCACCTACTGCCCGCTCGGCACGAAGATGCTCGAGAACCTCAGCGTGAAGTGCCCCGACCTCGAATGGATATGCATCCACGGCACACAGAACCCCAACTATCCCGACCCATACACCTTCACTGAATGTGACGATATCTTCCACTTCTTGGGAGCAAGCTCATGGCCCTCTGCCGCCTTCAACCGTATGTATATCGACAACCCGCAGATCGGTGCAGGACTGGTCATGGGCATCGGATACAATGAGCAATACGCTGCACAGGTTGCCGACATCTACAACATCATCCTCAGCAACACCGAGGCTCCCGCACTGACCAGCGTCGACGTAGCAGGAGAATATGACGAAGCCACACGTGAGCTGAAGATCACCGTCAGCGGAGAAGGCGTCGACAAGGCCGGAGAGCTGCTCGCCGACAAGAAGCTGACGGTATATGTCATCGAGAACGGACTCGTCTCACGCCAGCTCAACCAAGGCACGTGGATCAGCGACTATACCCACAACAACGTGCTGCGCCAGGTGCTCACCGCCAGCAAGGGCGACGCCATCACATGGGACGGCGACAACTTCACCGCTGAATACACCACCACCCTCGACGCCTCATACAAGCCCGAGAACATGCGCGTGACAGCCATCGTTGCCGGCGACCCCGACAAAGCTGCCAACCAGCGGGAGTACTACATCGTCAATGCCAACTCCACGCCCATCAGCGACATGACACTCGGCGTGCAGAACATCAATAAGGCCGACAACACACCCGCTGCCTACTACACCATCGACGGACGCCGCACCAGCACACCCGCTGCCGGCATCACCATCGTCCGCAAGGCCGACGGCACTGTGACCACCGTCATCAACAGATAACGGCACACCGTCTGAAACCATGGCAGGCCAGACGCCTGTCCTACAGCCCCCTCCCCATCCTTGATGCGGAGGGGGCTTTCTCTTTCACAGAACCCGGCAGCATGATGAAAAGCCGTCAAAGAAACACCACTGGCGGCAGCACAATACGATGAAGGATGTGTTCTGCTCTCGTTTGTTTTCTTTTCTCTTAATCAGATTTTTACATTATTGCTGTCCGGTAAACTTTTCTTTTATCTTTGATATTCCCTGTATATATTG